>DATMHG010000017.1:0-9312 GCA_035555035.1 Sphingomicrobium sp. | reverse complement strand
ATGAGTCAGGGCCCGCTTCCGGTCGGCTGGGCCCAGGCCGTGGCAATCAACCGCGGCATGTGGGGCATGAAGCTGCGCCAGGAGATGACGCGCTACAATCATGTGGCCGGCCTCCGAATCGTCGGCGAAACCGAGCCCCGGCGCGAGAACCGGATCGAGATCGCCGATGAGAAGGACCATTACGGACTGCCAATCCCGCGCATGACCTTCTCTTATTCCGAGAACGACCGTCGGCTGATGAAGCACTCGATCGGCTCCATGCGCGCGGTGCTCGAAGCCGGCGGCGCGAAGGATCTCTGGGTCGACGACGACACATCCCACCTTATGGGGGGGTGCCGGATGGGCGACGACCCAAACGACAGCGTGGTCGACAAGAATGGCCGCAGCTGGTCGATCCCCAATCTGTGGGTCTGCGACGGCTCGCTCTTTCCCACCAGTGGTGGCGTCAATCCGTCGCTCACCATCCAGGCGAACGCGCTCCGAATCGGCGAGCGGATGAAGGACATGGCCGCGAGGGGCGAATTGTGAGGAAAGCGCCCGAGTGGATCGCCAGCATCGAGGATTTGCGCAAACGTGCGCACGCCCGCGTCCCCAAGCCATTCATGGACTATATGGAGGCGGGCTCATTTTCCGAGATCACGCTCCGCGAGAACCGCCGCGACCTCGACGCGATCCGCTTTCGCGAGCGCGTCATGTTCAATGTCGCGAACCGGAAGCTCGAGACCATGATGCTCGGCGAGACAGTTGCCATGCCGGTAGTGATCGGACCGACGGGCATGTGCGGCGCGATCTGGTCGAACGGCGAGATCCTGTCGTGCCGCGCCGCGCATGATTTTGGCATTCCTTTCTCGCTCTCTACCAATGCCCTTCTCTCGATCGAAGATGTGCGGAGCTCGGTCGACAGGCCCTTCTGGTTTCAGCTCTACCTGGAAAAGGATCGGGGTTTCACGAAAGAGCTGATCGAGCGCTCCAGGGCGGCCGGATGTCCAGTGCTGATCCTGACAATGGATCTGCATGTCGAAGGCACGCGCTATTGCGACAAGCACAACGGCCTCGGCGTTCCGCCGAAGCTCACCCTCGCGAACGTCTGGAGCATCGTCAGCCATCCGCCGTGGGCCTTGGCGATGCTCCATTCGAAGCGCTGGAGCTTCGGCAATTATGCCGGGAAGATCAAATCCGGGAATGTCGCGGAGATGGCCGAGCTGGTCAAAAATCAGCTCGATTCCTCGTTCGACGTGAAGACACTCGAATGGGTCCGCTCGCTCTGGCCGGGCAAGCTGATCGTCAAAGGCATCCTCGACGTCGAAGATGCAAGAATGGCCGTCGATGCCGGGGCCGACGCAGTCCTTGTCTCGAATCACGGTGGACGTCAGCTCGACAGTGCACCGTCCACCGCTTCGGTGTTGACCAGCATCGTCGATGCAGTTGGCGACAGGACCGAAATCTATGTCGACAGCGGCGTGCGTTCCGGCCTCGACGTGCTGAAGTTCCTGGGGCTCGGCGCTCGCGCTTGCTTCATTGGCCGCGCTTATCTTTACGGCCTCGGCGCGTACGGGCAGCCGGGCGTCACCAAGGCGCTCCAAATCCTCCGGGACGAGCTGGACGTGGCAATGGCGCTCACCGGTGTGACCGACGTGCGGAAAGTGCCGCGCGACATCATCCTCCGGCCGCCGCCCGAGCCTTCAAGGGCTGCAACCCCAACCAGCGGCGGACCGTTTCGAGACGTGCGCGTTTACGAAGAGAGTTAGCAGGAGCGAGCGACCATGGCGGATACTGGCGGCGACATCCTCGTCGAAACC
Organism: Sphingomicrobium sp.; assembly: GCA_035555035.1. Taxonomy (GTDB): domain Bacteria; phylum Pseudomonadota; class Alphaproteobacteria; order Sphingomonadales; family Sphingomonadaceae; genus Sphingomicrobium. Next base: position 7,513 of record DATMHG010000017.1, on the reverse strand, counting down.
CTCATCAAGTGGGGCGTGGACACGATCTTCGGAATTCCCGGAGATGGCATCAACGGAGTCTTCGAGGCGCTTCGTCAGCGTCAGGACAAGATCCGCTTCGTGCAGGTGCGGCACGAGGAAGCGGCCGCCTTCGCGGCATGCGCGTACGCCAAGTTCACCGGCAAGCTCGGCGTGTGCCTAGCGACCTCCGGACCCGGGGGCATCCATCTCCTCAACGGCATCTACGACGCGAAGCTCGACAATCAGCCGGTGCTCGCGATCACCGGTGCGCAGCACCATGACCTGATCGAGACGCTGACTCAGCAGGACGTGGCGCTCGATAAGCTATTCATGGACGCGACGGCTTATTCGGTGCGCGTCATGGGCCCAGCTCATGTCGAAGACGTGGTCGAGCAAGCGTGCCGCACCGCACTCGCTTACCGTCAACCGACGCACGTAATGATCCCCGTCGATTTCCAATCCATGCCGGTCAAGAAGCGTTCGGAACGGAACGTCGCCCATCACGTCTCGAACATTATGGCACGCGGCGGGCAGCTGCCCGACCCCGACATGCTGCAGCGTGCCTCGGACATCCTCAACAAGGCGGAGAAGCCTTTCATCCTTGCCGGGCGGGGCGCAATCAACGCCACGGAGGAGCTCATCGCGGTGGCGGAGCGGCTGCAGGCGCCGATCGGCAAACCGCTTTTGGGCAAGGAGTCCGTGCCGGACGACAGTCCGTACACGACCGGCGGCGTGGGCCTGCTCGGCACGAGGCCCTCGCAGGAGGCGTTCGAGAGCTGCGATACGTTGCTGATCGTCGGGTCGAGCTTCCCGTATGTCGAATTCTACCCCAAGCCCGGCCAGGCCAAGGCGGTGCAGATCGAGCTCGATCCCAAACGCGTGGGCCTTCGCTACCCGGTTGAGGTCGGACTGATTGGGGACAGCAAGCTCATTCTCTCCGAGCTGCTGCCGCTCTTAAGGAAAAATGAGAGCGGCAAGTTCCTCGAAGCGGCGCAGAAGAGCATGCGCGAATGGCGCGAACTGATGAACGAGCGCGGGACACGGCGCGGGAGCCCGATGAAGCCGCAGGTCGTGACGCACGAGCTCAACAAATTGCTCGACGACGATGCGATCGTGATCACCGACAGCGGCACCATCACCGCCTGGACCGCACGCCACGTGGATATGCGCGGCGACATGCAATTCAGCTGCTCGGGCACACTCGCCAGCATGGCGTGCGGCCTGCCCTATGCCATCGGGGCGTCCATAGCTTATCCGGGCCGGCAGGTGGTGGCCGTGATCGGCGACGGCTCGGCAGCGATGCTGATGGGCGACTTCGTGACGCTACGAAAATATAATCTCAACGCGAAGATCATCGTCATCAAGAACAACACGCTCGGCCAGATCAAATGGGAGCAGATGGTGTTCCTCGGGAACCCGGAATATGGCTGCGAGCTGGAGCCGATCGACTTCAATGCCGTCGCCGAGGGCTGCGGGATCAAGACAGTGCGGATCGACGATCCGGCGCGCTGCGGCGAGCAGCTGCGCGACGCTCTCGCAACGCCGGGGCCGTGCCTGATCGAGGCCGTGGTCGACCCATTTGAACCGCCGATGCCGCCAAAGATCGAAGTGAAGCAGGCGACCAATATGGCCAAAGCGCTCGCGAAGGGCACGCCCCACGCGATGGACACCGCCCTGACCCTCGCTTCCGACACGGTGCGTGAGTTGGTGTGATGCCGGGCGAGCCTCGGCTCGCCACGCGTTCGCCCGACGGGCGGGTGCTGCGTGAATGGGACCGCTACTCGGCGGCCGCAGCGCGTGCGCTAAAGGCGGATCTTGAACGCGTTCTGGGCGCTTCAGTGGACTTCAGCGCGCAAGCGAAGGCGCTCTACGCGACCGACGCGTCCAATTATCGGCAGGTGCCGATCGGGCTGATTTGTCCGAGAAGCAGGGAAGAGGCAGTCGAAGCAGTGCGCATCTGCCGCGAACATGATGCGCCAATCATCACGCGCGGCGGCGGAACGAGCCTTGCCGGCCAGGGCTGCAATGTCGCGGTGTGCATCGACTTCTCCCGCCATCTGCACCGCGTTCTGGACATCGATCCGGAAGCCTGCGTCGCGAGGGTCGAGCCTGGGTGCATTCTCGATCGGCTGCAAGAGGCGGCCAAGCCGCATGGTTTGATGTTCGGCCCCGACCCCGCAACCCACGACCACAACACCCTCGGTGGAATGATCGGCAACGACAGTTGCGGAGTGCATTCCGTCAAATGGGGCCGCACCGCGGACAGCGTCGAGCATCTTCAGGCGCTCACATATGATGGCCTGCAGATCGAGCTTGGACCGACGCGGCGGCTGGATCGCCTGACCGACGAGATTGGTCGGCGCGGCGACATTTACCGGGCGCTGGCGGCGCTGCGAGACCGATACGGGAACCTGATCGAGGAGCATTATCCGAAGATCCCCCGACTGGTGTCCGGATTCGAGAACCTGGACGCATTGCTGCCAAAGCGCGACTTCAATGTGGCTCGCGCGGTCACGGGAACGGAAGGCACTTGCGTCATCGTCCTGGAGGCGGAGGTCAGACTGGTGCCGCGGCCCAAGTGCAGGGCGATGGCTTTGCTATCGTTCGATGATGTCTATGCCGCGGCAGACGCCGTTCCCGCACTGATCGAGCGGCACCCCGACGCCCTCGAGGGGTTCGACGGCCGCATGTATGATGCGATCAGGCAGTCGGGCGCGTCCTCAGGCGTCGCTCCATTCCCGGAGGGGCGCGGCTTCCTTATTGTCGAGGCCGGCGGCGATCACCCGGACGAAGCCGAAGCCAAGGTGCGCGCGATCATTGCGAAGGCACGAACCGGCGGCCGCTCGGCGATCGTGTCCGATCCAGCCCAACAGCAGCGGATCTGGGAGGCACGTGAGGCGGCGCTCGGAGTAACCGCGTTCGTCCCGGGCGGCCCCGAGCATTGGCCAGGCTGGGAGGACAGTGCCGTTCCGCCCGGGCGGCTTGGCGATTATCTGCGGGAACTCGACAAGCTGTTGGCCGATCACGGGTACACGGCCGCACTCTATGGGCACTTCGGCGACGGCGTCACGCACGGCCGGATCAATTTCGATTTCCACTCGAAAGCGGGGCTTCAGAGCTATCGCCAGTTCATGCGGGAGGCCGCGCAGCTGGTGCATCGCTACGGGGGTTCGCTCTCCGGTGAGCATGGCGACGGCCAGTCGCGCGCCGAGCTTCTGAGCGTGATGTACGGCCCCGAACTGGTCCAGGCATTCCGCGAGTTCAAGGCCATCTGGGATCCGAACAACCGCCTCAATCCGGGCAAAGCAATTGATCCGTTCCCGATCGATTCCAACCTGCGCCTCGGTCTCACTTACAAGCCCAGGCCTCTCGAGACGTGGTTCAAGTATCCCGACGACCACCGATCGTTTGCACATGCGACCACCCGCTGTGTCGGCGTCGGAAAGTGCCGCCGACTAGACGTCGCCGGCGAGGTGATGTGCCCGTCTTATCTGGTCACCGGCGAGGAGAAGCACTCGACGCGCGGCCGCGCGCACCTGCTCCACGAGATGATCCGCGGAGAGGTGATCGGCGACGGCTGGGATAGCGATGCTGTCGAGGACGCATTGTCGCTCTGCCTCGCCTGCAAGGGATGCAAGGCAGACTGCCCCGTCGGTGTCGATGTGGCGACCTGGAAGGCCGAATTCCGCTCGCACCATTATGCGAAGAAGCTGCGGCCGAGATCGGCTTACTCGATGGGCTTCATCGACCGCTGGGCGCACCTCGCGTCCTTTGCCCCGGGGATCGCCAACAGGCTCGCGAGCACCCGCCCCGCAAAGTGGGCCGCCGGAATCGACGCACGTGCTCGCCTTCCACATTTCGCTCCGCGCACTTTCCGAAGCTGGTTCCGTGAGAACGGCAGCCGAGGCATGGGCGGCGAGCGTCTCGTGCTCTGGCCCGACACGTTCAACAATCACTTCCGCCCCGAAACCCTGATCGCCGCGACCCAGCTGCTCAAGCGCGCGTGCTTCGAGGTCGTTATTCCAGCGGAAGCGCTGTGTTGCGGGCGCCCGCTGTACGACTGGGGCTTTCTCGTCAAAGCGAAGCAGCGGTTCGAGCGCATTTTTCGTGTGGCGCGACCCGATATCGACGCGGGAACTCCGATCGTCGTGCTGGAGCCGGCATGTGCCTCGACGTTCAAGGACGAGTTGCTCAACCTCTTCCCCGATCGTCCGGAGGCGCAAAAGCTCTCAAGGCAGGTGCACTATTTCGCCGATTTCGTGGCTGAACGGATCGATGAATTTCCGGACTTTTTGAAGGGCGGCTCGGCGCTGGTGCAAGCGCACTGCCACCATCACGCGGTCATGGGATTCGAAAAGGAACGAGCGTTATTGTCGCGCCTCGATGTCGACGTGGAGCGCCCGCCGCAGGGCTGCTGCGGGATGGCTGGCGCCTTCGGTCTGGCGAGGGAGAGCTTCGATATTGGCCGCAAGATCGGCGAGCGCGTGCTGTTGCCGCGCGTACGTGAGCTCGACGAGGACACGGCTATCGTCGCGGACGGTTTCAGCTGTCGCGAGCAGATCGAAATGAACGGCGGTCGCAAGACGATGCACATCGCTGAAGTTTTGCGCGAGCGTGTGTTGTGAGCAGGCCGTCGTCAGTTACTGTTGCGCTCACGCAGATCTCGTATGTGGTGGTCCTTGCCCGCCGCTGCACTTGGACCGACCTGTTCGTGGCGAGAGGCCTTCTGCAGGTCTTCGTGAAGCGGATGGTGCACGAAGGGAACCAGGAGGCCCGTCGCCAATCCCCAGGCGAGCAATGATACAGCGACGCCCAGCGCGGCAGGCCCGGCGGGAGTCCTTCCTCCACTGACGATTGGAAGCACGAGCACGGCGCCCCCCGCCCAAAGCGCGAATCCGAATGCCAAGCCAAACAGCCAACCGCCATGGACGTTGTTTGCAGCCCTGCCGAAAACCCGGGCGTAAATCGCGCCGGCGATCGCCATCGCGACCCAGCCCAGCGCTATGGTCAACAGCGGCGAGAGTCCGAGAATCCTTGCTTCGACTTTCAGGGAGCCGAACCACACGAGGATCGCAACAGCAGGCGCAGTCGCCAGAATCCCCGATATCGCACCAGCAGCCAGCGGCCGCTGGGTCGGTCCGGGATCGTAACCATGCGCGGCAAGGAAACTCGCCATCAGGCCATCAGCTCCTTCAGGGCGCGGCAATCGCTATAGTCAGGCTGATCGCGATAAAGATCGATGAGGTGCATGTACGCGAGGCCGACGGTCCGCGCCTCACGATTGAGATCAAACAGGCCCACTGGGTAAACGATTCCAACCGGCTCGCTGATCGCAAGGTTCCAATCGATCTGGTCAGTGAGACTGTACCAGGTGAAACCGACGAGCGGGACGCCGGCACGCCGCAGAAGCTGGACGTTGTGCCACTGCCGCCACAGCCAACGCGGAGCGCCATGCGCCTCCATCTTGTTGGTTTCCGTGTGCATCATGGTCCGCTGGTACCGGCGGTAATATTGTTCCGCGATCACGTACCAGCCGAACAACTCACCAAGCGCGAGCGGCTTGCAGTTGCGGTCGATCAGGCGTTCGTTCCACTCATAATAGTCAACGCCAAGGACTGATCGGCGCGGCACGTCTCGAGCTTCCAGGCGGTCAATATCTTCCTGCGCGATGCCGTGCTGCCGCAGCAAGTCGTGCATGGGATCGCTCAGCTTATGCGCGTAAATTAGATCGAGAGGCAGGAACCTGCGCTCGTTGGCCGCATCCGCGGCCTCGCGTACGTGCGGGTCCGGGCAGCAGGGCTGATAGAATTCGCTGCTCTCGCTGTTGATGAATATCGCGTCGGAACGGCGCTCCAGAATTGCATCGCTCATCCGGATGCTCGCGTTGGCGAGGTTCCAGGAGGCCCGGGCGTACGCACCTTCGTCGTGAAGTTGCTCGTTCCAAACGCCGTCGAGCGCGCTCATGCGCGCACAGACGTACATTTCGTTTACCGGAGTATAGAACTGGACCCACGGATATCGCTCCGCAAAGGCAGCCGCATAGTCAGCCAGGGCAGGCGCGATTTCGGGGTTCTGGAAGTTTCCGAGCCAGCTCGGCACTCCAAAATGGCAGAGGTCTACAATCGGCTCGGGGCCGTGATCGCGCAGCTCCTCCATTTGCGGATCGCAATAGTCCCACTCATACCGACCGCGTCCTCTGAAGATCAGATGCAGTGGGGGTCCGTAGCGGATGTGGGTGATGCCAATCTCGCGCGCGAGCTCGAAATCGTATTGCCAATGCGCGTAGTGCCCGGTGGAGTCCATCTCATCCCTTCGCCATCGGCCTTGGTGGATCGTCGGGTAACTGCATTCGATCCCTGTCGCGAAGATGAAGCCGGTCTGCCGTTCGGCGCGCCTTGAGTGGTGCTGTTCCGCACGTCGCGGGGCGGGCTTCGACGGCTGGTCGTCCGCGGCGTAGCCGACGGGCTTGCGATAGAGTGCTCCGACGGTCGCGCCGAACAGCGCATGGCCGACTAGCAAACTGGCGATGGTGGACGCGGAGAGGGGTGCGAAGTAGCTCCGCACATTGAGTTGTAGGAGATCAATGTGAAGCCGGATCAGCGCGAGCTCCGGATAGACCACCAATATCGCCAGCGATGCAGGGATCAGTGCGAAAATCAGCCCCTGCACAATGGGCCGCACGCGCATCCGCCCCCAAAAGAAGAACGCATAGAAAAGCGCCCAGCAGATGCCGATGCTGAGATGACCGGCAACGGCGATCGAGTTGGCGAGAACGGGTGAGTGGACGAACCCCGACGAGCTCAATTGTCGCACGAAGTCTATGCTCGAAAGACCCACCTCCGAACCGAGGAGCGAATAAAGCTCCATGACAGCAGCGCCGGCGAGGCCCGCTATTGTCGCCTTTCGAAGGGCAACGACCCGCATCATTTGGCGTCGGCCCCTGGCCGGACCGGCGGCGCCGCCGCTCGACCGCCGCTCTCGGAAGTGACGCTACTCAAGGCTTATCGGTGCTTCGCCTGACCAGCAGGTTTCTTGCCGTGCCCTGGTTTCTCATTCTGGCTTGAACCCGGCCCGCCGGCGCTACCTGCCTGCATGCCGCCCTCGACACCGCCGGCAAGCTCGAGCTCCTTGATCTGCTCGTCCGTCAGGTTCTTGCGGCGTTCCGGAGCGGTTTTGTCGTCCGGAAACTTTGGACTGCCTGCTCCCATCGTCCTGCTCCAGTTGTTCGAGCAGTGAACGACCTATGCCGCTTCAGCGTTCCGCCGCGCCGCGGGTGCGAGCGAGTGGTCCGGCTGTTGTAGTATGAGCGAAAGTGGTGCGCGACAATGCGGCGCGCGACTTGTCGAATATGACGAGCTCAATTGCGACACCATCGGCAACGGCGCGGACAAGCATCAATGCCGAGGAGCTTAAAGCCACAAGACTAAGCGAGACCTTCGCCACAAGCGGCGGCTCCAGCGGCCCTTTGGCCACGTCTTCCGAAAGTTCTTCCTCATTCTCGCGCAGCATCCTC
>DATMHG010000016.1:0-6958 GCA_035555035.1 Sphingomicrobium sp. | reverse complement strand
CAAGGATGCGGACATTATCGTCCGGGCTTCATCCAAGTCAGCGCGCATCGTCACCTACGGCGGCCAGCGCATGTCGATGTCGACCCACCTCGCGAACCGGGTGCGGCACATGCTGTGCGATCGCAACGACTGGCACCGATTCCCGGACGACGTCCGCGAATGGCTCGAGGTGCAGTCCGAGCGCTCGGTGCTGCCCGAGCCGCACCAGCTTCTCGTCGAGACGTTCCCGCACGAGAAGCAGCATTTCATGCTCGCCTACAGCTTCGAAGGCTGGAATGCGCATCAGTCGCTCGGAATGCTGATCACCCGGCGGATGGAGACCGCTGGCCTCAAGCCCCTGGGCTTCGTCGCCAACGACTACGGCCTCGCCTGCTACGGCCTCGAGCCCATCCGCAATCCCAAGGCGCTCTTCTCGCCCGATATCCTGGAGCGCGAGTTCGTCGAATGGGTCGAAAGTTCTTACCTGTTGAAGACCGCCTTCCGCGAAGTCGCCGTCATCGGCGGTCTCGTCGAGCGACACCATCCGGGTAAGAAGAAGACGGGAAGGCAGGTCAGCTTCTCGACCGATCTCATCTATGACGTTCTGCGCCGGTATGAGCCGCAGCACCTGCTGCTGCGCGCTGCCTGGGACGATGCGCGCCGACGCATGACCGAGCTCGGCCGCCTCGTCAGGCTCGTCGACCGTGCGTCCGCGACCATGCTCCACGTCGAGCTCGACCGGATCACCCCGATGGCCGTGCCATTGATGGTCATTGTCGGCCGGGAGGCGCTCCCGCCCGGAGCCGAGGCCGATGAATCGCTCCTAATGCAAGCCGAAGAGCTCGCCAACGAAGCCATGACTCTTGGTTAGCGGCGCTTTCACACAAATGAACGGCCGGCCAACGGACGCATCAGCTTTCGTTCAACCGGCGTAACGAAAATCAGCCCCGAGTTCGCGCAATTCCGCAGAGGGTTTGAAAAATGAAGTCTCGTTTTCTCATTGGCGCAGCGACGCTCGCCGCAGTCACCGTGACGATCGGCGGCACGGCCTTCGCGCAGCGCGCCGAGCGACTGCAGCAGGTCATCGAGCGCGCTCGCCAGCTTCGCGGCGCACAGCCTGCGGATCCGAATGCAACGCCGATTCGTGCACCCGGCGATTATCGCTTCAGCTTCGTCCACTACGGCCTCACTCGCGAATATCTCGTCCACGTGCCGAAGAGCTATCAGCCGGGTCACCCGACGCCGATGCTGGTGGCGCTCCACGGCGGCGGCGGCGACGCGGACTTTCAGGCCGACGACTCCAAATACAAGTTGATCAGCAAGTCCGAGCAGGCGGGCTTCATCGCGGTCTTCCCAAACGGCTATTCGCGCTTTCCGAGCGGCGCGCTCGCGACCTGGAATGCCGGGACCTGCTGCGGCGCAGCGCAGAAGAACAATGTCGACGACGTCGGCTTCATCCGCGAGGTGATCCACCGGATGGAGCGGCAGGCGAGCCTCGATCCGCGGCGGATCTACGCAACCGGCATGTCGAATGGCGCGATGATGAGCTGGCGGCTCGCCTGCGAGGCGCCGGAGATCCGCGCCATCGCCCCGGTCGAGGGAACAGACAACACCATGGCGTGCAGTCCTGCGCATCCGGTGGCGGTGATCGAGTTCCATTCCGCCGATGATCCGAACGTTCCGTTCAACGGCGGTGTGGGACAAGGGCCGTCGCACGCCGACTTCAGGTCGGTGCACGAAACGCAAGGCAAATGGGTGCTGCTCGATCGGGCTTCGCTCGCGCAGGTGAAACGGGTGCTGACGGTCCCGGGCGCACATTGCGATGTGCACCCTGCGCTTCGCAACGGAGCGCCGGTCGAGCTGTGCGTCACCGACACCGGCGGGCACAGCTGGCCAGGCGGCGGCACGCAGCAGGGGCGCAAGCAGCCGTCGATGGCGATCAGCGCCAACGATCTGATGTGGAACTTCTTTTCGTCGCTTTGACGGTTGCCAGCTGAACAGGGTGCAGCGAGAAGAAGCCGATGCGTAATGTCCTCCTTCTCGCTGCGGCTCTTCCTCTCCTGTCAGGCTGCGTGGTCGGCACCGTCGCCAAGACCGCCGTCGATGTCGCCACCATTCCGGTGAAGGTGGTCTCCGCCGGCGTGGACGCGGCGACCACCAGCCAGAAGGAAGCCGACGAGAAACGCGGTCGCGAGCTTCGCAAGCAGGATGAAGAACGCGGCAAGCAGATCCGGCTGGCGCAGGAGCGCTGCAGAAAAGGCAGGCCGCTTCCGACCGATGATTGTACCGCGGCGGTGCCCCGCTGAGATATTTTCTCGACACCGAATACAACGGCATCGGAGGCGCGCTGCTCAGCCTCGCACTGGTGCCGGACGACGGCGACGAACTTTATCTCACCTTCCAGACCGACGAGCCGATCGTCGACTGGGTGCAGCGGCATGTCGTGCCGTACCTCGATTCGGTTTCCGAGCAGCTGTCATGTCCACGGCTCACACGCAGGGACGCGGCTCATGCGCTTGAACGCTACCTTCGCCACGACGAGGAGCCGCTGATCGTCGCAGACTGGCCCGAGGACATCGCGCAATTTTGCAACCTGCTCGTGACCGGCCCGGGCGATATGATCGAGCTAAGGCATGTGACCTTCCGGCTGGTGCCCATGAGCAACTTCAGCACCGCGGCGAATAGCAAGGTGCCGCACAACGCGCTGCACGACGCCCGCGCACTTCGCGATCACGTGCTGGAGATCGAATAATTATTCGGCGGCGGTCTTGAATGCCTGCGAACCCTCGCGTTCGATCCACGTCAGGTCGATCAGCTTGAGCGGACGGCCGTCGTGTGCCTGGACGCAGATCTTGCGAACCGGCTTGCGGTCTTTCGAGTCGGCGAGCTGAACGCGCATCGTGCCGTAGCCCCAGTCCTCACCCCACTGCCGAAGCGCGAGAACCACCGGAAGCAGCCCTTCACCCTTCGGCGTCAGCGCATAGATCACCTTGCGTTTGTCCGAAGGATCGGGCGAGCGCTCGAGGATTCCGCCAGCGACCAGCTTCGACAGCCGGTCGGAGAGGATGTTGCGGGCGATGTCGAGTCCCGCCTGGAACTCCTCGAAGTGCTGAAGACCGTTGAGCGCTCCGCGAAGGATCAGGAATGCCCATTTTTCGCCGATCAGCTCTACCGCTGGAGGAAGCGGACACGACAGCGCCGCCTCTTTGAACCGGTCGATATGCGACGTCAGCGTGTCTGCCGGCATAGACGCCTTTCTCCCCTGCTGAATCTCATGAAAGCACAAGACGGTTCCAAAATACAGTTGCAAGTTGCAACTTTACTCTATATCAGTTTCCGATCGAAACTAAATTACAGGAGGATCGCGATGTTTCGACCGTTTCTTGCGTTCTGGGCGTTTGCACTCGTCGCCGCTCCAGCCGCCGCAGCAAACTATTCGGCGACGCTCGGAGCGCCCACGACTGCCCGCTTCATCACGGGTGATATCACGTGGAATTGCGGCCCGGCCGCGTGCCAGGGCGCGACGGAGGAGAGCCGGCCGATCGTCCTCTGCCAGTCGCTCGCCAAGCGTGCCGGGCGCATCGACAGCTTCCTCGTCGACGGGCGCGCGCTGAGTGATTCCGATCTCGCGAACTGCAACGCCTCCGCGAAGACCCAGCGGGACAAGGCGCTGGCCCAGCAATAACCTATCGCCCGGGGGCTGCCGTTCCTCCCTCTCGGCAACCCCATCTTTCGCGCTTGCACAACAGCGCGCCGCTACCCCATCTTAGACGCGTGCTCAGACAGTACGAGCTGGTCGAGAAGGTCCGGACCTACGATCCTGACGCGGACGAGGGGCTGATCAACCGCGCGTACGTATTCTCGATGAAGGCGCACGGGTCGCAGGTCCGCGCATCGGGCGACCCCTATTTCAGCCATCCGATCGAGGTGGCCGGCATCCTCACCGACCTCAAGCTCGACGATCAGACGATCGTCACCGCGATCCTCCACGACACGATCGAGGACACGCTTGCTACTCCGGAGGAGGTCGAGAAGCACTTCGGCAAGGACATTGCCCGGCTCGTTGACGGCGTCACCAAGCTCAGCAAGATCGAGGCCCAGTCCGAAAACGAGCGTGCCGCCGAGAACCTGCGCAAGTTCCTCCTGGCCCTGTCTGACGACATTCGCGTGCTGCTGGTGAAGCTGGCCGACCGTCTGCACAACATGCGCACGCTTCACCACATCCCGTCCGAAGAGAAGCGCCGCCGAATCGCACGCGAGACAATGGATATCTATGCGCCGCTCGCCGAGCGCATCGGCATGTACGAGATGATGACCGAGATGCAGACGCTGGCGTTCAAGGAGCTCGAGCCCGACGCCTACGCCTCGATCACTCGGCGCTTGAAGCAGCTCACCGAATCCGGCGGCGACCTCGTCAGCCGTATCGGCCTCGGCCTGCAGCTCTATCTCGCCGACAACGGGCTCGAAGCCGAGGTCACCGGCCGGCAGAAGCATCCGTACTCGATCTGGAAGAAGATGGCGGAGCGGCACATCAGCTTCGAGCAACTGTCCGACGTGATGGCCTTCCGGATCATCGTCGACGACCTTGGCGAATGCTATCGTGCCCTGGGCCTCATTCATCGCCGCTGGCCGATGGTCCCGGGCCGTTTCAAGGACTATATCTCGACGCCCAAGCGCAACGGCTACCAGTCGCTGCACACATCGGTGATCCACGATTCGAAGATGCGGATCGAAATCCAGATCCGCGACCGCGCGATGCACGAGCAGGCCGAGCGCGGTCTCGCGGCGCACTGGGCCTATAAGGAAGGCAAGCCCCAAGGCGAGCTCAACGTCCCGTGGGTCGACGACCTGGTCGAAATCCTCGAGCATGCCGAGAGTCCCGAGGAGCTGCTCGAGCACACACGGATGGCGATGTACCAGGACCGGATCTTCGCCTTCACTCCGAAGGGCGAGCTGATCCAGCTGCCGAAGGGAGCGACGCCGGTCGATTTCGCTTATGCGGTGCACACCGACCTCGGCGATCGCACTGTGGGCGCCAAGGTCAATGGCCGCGTGGTGCCGCTCCGCACCATGCTCGAGAACGGCGACCAGGTCGAAATCCTCGCCTCCGAGGCGCAGCACCCGCAGCCGAGCTGGCTGCGCTTCGTCGCCACCGGGAAGGCGCGTGCCGGCGTGCGCCGCTTCGTCCGGCACAAGGAGCGGGAGGAGACGATCGAGCTTGGGCGCAAGATCTATGACGAGATCGTCCAGCGCCTGCCGGCCGAGCTCGACAAGGATGCGCAGAAGCGCGCGCTCAAGAAGCTCAAGATCGAGAACGAAGACGAGCTGATGATCGCCATCGCGCGCAAACGCATCAACGATGAGGCGCTGATGGAAGCGCTGATGCCCGGCTCAGCCGGCGGCGACGTTGCGTCTCCGCGTCCGCTCGCGCAGCGCAAGGCGATCTCGATCAAGGGGCTGACGGCGGGCGTCGCCTACCACCTCGCGCAATGCTGCCATCCGATCCCCGGCGACCGCATCGTCGGCCTCAGGCGCGAGGACGAGGAGATCGAGGTCCACGTGATCGGCTGCGACACGCTCGCCAGCGGAGTCGACGCCGACTGGCTCGACCTCGCCTGGGGCGAAGGTTCGGACGGCGGTGCAGCGCGGCTCGCAGTGATCCTGCGCGACATTCCGGGGGCGCTCGGCACCATGTCCGGCATCCTTGGGTCAAAGCACGCCAACATCATCAATCTTCAGCTGGTCCATCGCGACGGCAGCTTCCAGACTTTCCATCTCGACATCGAGGTCCACGATCTCGCGCACCTTCACGCGATCATCGCGGCACTCCGGGAAGCGGACCCCGTCAGCTCAGTCGAGCGGATTTAGCCGAGCGCGCGGCCTGGCGCTGGTGCCGCGCGTGCGCGTCGCCTGCCGCGAGTACCGCGAGCATCACCAAGTCTGAGGCGCTGGCGGTCATCGGGGCGATCTGCACCGGAAGCTGCAGGCCGAGCACATAGGGGCCGAGAACGCTTTCCCCGCCGAGCTCGCGCAACAGCTTGGCCGAAACGCTCGCGGATTGAAGTCCGGGCATGACAAGGATGTTGGCGGGCCCCGAAAGGCGGCTGAAAGGATAGAAACGCCGCTGCAGCTCGTAATTGAGCGCAACGTCGGGAGCCATTTCGCCCTCATATTCGAAGTCAGCCTGGAATCCGTCGAGCAGCTTCACGGCGTCCCGCAAGCCTTCGATATGCATGCCCGGGGGGTTGCCGAAGGTCGTGTAGCTGGTGAATGCCACGCGCGGCTCGAGGCCCATGCGCCGAGCGAAGGCCGATGAGCGCATCGCGATCGCCGCATATTGCTCCGCCGTCGGCCGCTCGGTTACGGCCGTGTCGGCAATCAGCACGGTGTGGTTCCTTGCAACGATGACGTTGATTCCAAACGGTGTCGCGCCCGTCTCGTCGTCGATCACGGTTCGAACCTGGCGCAGCGATTGGCTGAACGGCCGCGTCGTCCCGGTGATCATCGCGTCGGCCTCGCCGAGCGCGAGCATCGCGGCGGCGAAATAGTTGCGGTCCTGGTTGACCATGCGTTCGATCTCGCGGCGCAGCATACCGTGGCGCTGGTGCCGCTCGTAGATATAATCGACCGCGCGTCCGACCAGCGGCGAATTGCGGCTGTTGAGGACCTCATATTCCTTCGGATTGTCGACGCCCATTTCCTTGAGGAGGTCGTAGACGTCCTCGCGTCCGACGAGCACCGGCGTGCCGTAGCCGTTCTCCTTGAAAGCAATGGCGGCACGAATGACGTTGGGCTCCTCGCCTTCCGCGAACAGGACGCGCTTCGGATTCTGCCGCGCGTTCTCGTAGGCGAGGCTCATCACCGCGACGGTCGGGTTGAGCCGGGCGCGCAGTTCCTGCCTGTAGGCTTCCATGTTCGCGATCGGCCTTTGCGCGACTCCGCTCTGCACCGCCGCCTCAGCGACAGCAGACGCGACCAC
>DATMHG010000015.1:0-33421 GCA_035555035.1 Sphingomicrobium sp. | reverse complement strand
CAACCGGCACCGAGGCTGATCCCGCGAGGCCGATTTTCGTTGCAGCTTCGACCGGTCGGCTGGAGTCCATTCTACAGGCTCGACGTCTTTGCACAACAATCGGAGAGCCAAGCCTGCGCAAGTGCCAACGACAATTGCGATTGTGAGGTTGCTCACCAGCGTCAACAACGTGGGGCTGACTAGGTGGCGGAGAGGGTGGGATTCGAACCCACGGTACGGTTGCCCGTACGCCGCATTTCGAGTGCGGTGCTTTCGACCACTCAGCCACCTCTCCGCGGGGTGTCTCCATGGCCAGCTCGATGCGCCGGCCCGGTCGGACGCGGCGCTCTAGCAGCGAGCACCGGGGTTGCCTAGATAGTACGCTATGACCCCTTTTGAACCTTTCGAACGGTCCGGCGCGTTGCCACCGGACATGGGACAGAAGATCGACATTCCGCTCGCCCGGTTCGCGATCGGCGAAGTCGTGCGCCACAAGATCTTCGACTTCCGCGGCGTCGTGTTCGACGTCGATCCCGTCTTCGCCAACAGCGACGAATGGTATGAGGCGATCCCTGCGGCGATGCGCCCGTCCAAGGACCAGCCTTTCTACCACCTCCTCGCCGAGAATGCCGAGACGACCTACGTCGCGTACGTCAGCCAGCAAAACCTCGTGGCCGACGAAACCGAGGAGCCGGTCGATCACCCCGCGATCGGGACGATGTTCGAAGGCTTGGAGGGCGGCAAATACCGGCTAAGGCCAGAGCACCGGCATTAGCCGCGGCGGTTGACACTCGTGGGTGCCTGCCATAGGCGGCTCGCCTTCCCGAACGCGACACTGCTTATTTAAAGCGACGACGCTCGGGGTGACGAATTTTTCAGGGAAGAAAAGCCATGTTCGCAGTCATCCGCACGGGTGGGAAGCAGTACCGCGTGCACCCCGGAGACAAGATCGTCGTCGAGAAGCTCGATGGCAGCGCCGGCGACAAGGTCACGCTCGGCGACGTCCTGCTGGCCGGCGACGGCGGCAATCTCAAGTCGACCGACGGCCTGACGGTAGCAGCCGAGATCGTCGCCCAGGCGAAAGGCGACAAGGTCACGGTCTTCAAGAAGCGCCGGCGCCACAACTACCGCCGCAAGAAAGGCCACCGCCAGCAGCACACGATCCTGAAGATCGTCGCGATCGGCAGCCAGAAGGAACAGAAGTCTGCCCCGAGCAAAGCCGAGGGGAAGGCTGCTCCGAAGGCCGAAGAGGCGCCCGCAAAGGCCGCTGCTGCACCTGCCAAGCCGCCGAAGTCGCAGCCGGCCAAGGTTGAGGTCAATCCGCAGGCGTCGGGCGACGTGACGGGCAAGCCGACCGAGAATCCGGCTCCTGACAATGAGGCCCAGGCCAATCCGCCGGCACAAAATGTCGACGCTCCGCCAAAAGCTGCAAAATCCACGACCAAGGACAAGCCAACGGCCAAAACGGCGTCGACAGAAAATGCTGCACCTGCTAAGGGCGCGGCCAAGAAGTCTCCAAAAGCGAAGTAATCAGTCATGGCACATAAGAAAGCAGGCGGCTCGTCCCGCAACGGCCGCGACAGCGAGAGCAAGCGCCTCGGCGTGAAGAAGTTCGGCGGACAGGCCGTCCTCGCCGGCAACATCATCGTGCGTCAACGCGGCACCAAGTGGCACCCGGGCGACAACGTCGGCCTGGGCAAGGACCATACGCTTTTTGCGCTCACCGACGGTTGCGTCGCGTTCCGCGAAGGCAAGCTCGGCCGCAAATATGTGCACGTCATGCCGTTTAGCGAGAGCCAAGCATAGGAACGGTCAGAAAGGGACCGTTCCCACGAAGGGGCGGCCCGGACGAGATCTAAGGATCGAGACCACAAAAGGGAGAAGGGGAGCCCCGGAAGGGGTCTCCCCTTTTTCTTTGCCTTCTCCCGGAACTGTCAGGCGCCGTCTTTAGGCACGGGACGCGAGGAGAAGAGTGATGTTCGCGAGAACGCCAAGACTGCTGCTGAGGCCGGGCTTCCCGGAGGACGCGCCCGCGCTTGCCACGGCCATCGCCGACATGGCGATCGTGCGCAACTTGGCGGTCGTCCCTTGGCCCTACGGCCTGCGCGACGCCGAGGCGTTCCTTGCGAGCCCGCGCGATCCTGTCCTGCCGTCGCTGCTTATCTTCGAGCGCACGCCGGCAGAGCCACGGCTGATCGGCTCGTGCGGAGTCGCCCGCCGTCCGTCTGGGGCCGTCGAGCTCGGCTATTGGATCGCGCGCCCGTTCTGGGGCCGCGGCTTTGCAACCGAAGCCTGCTCGGCCTTGATCGACATCGCGCGCGCCTTGGGACTGGCGAGCCTCGAAGGCTCGCACTTCATCGACAATCCCGCTTCTGCGCGGGTGCTGGAGAAGCTCGGATTCGAGTCCGTTCACATCATAGCGGCGCGCATGAGCCGCGCACGCGGAGTGGACGTGCCTGCGCGCCTCATGCGGCTGCAGCTCGCTGTCACAGTCGAGGATAAGGAAGAGGTGCTGGCCGCCTGATCAGGCCGCGCGCCTCACCTTCCGCTTGGGCTCGGCGTCGGCCTTCACCGTCGAATCATACGTGGCAAGCAGGTGGCGGTCGTCGACATTCCAAGGATGGAAGCGCGGTAGGAAATAGCTCAACCACGCGCCGGCAATCTTGCGGAACATGCCCGGGCGCACCCACTGATTCCACAGCAGCCGGCGCCACGCGCCGACGCCTGTGACGCCGTCCTGCCGCATCAATTCGAGGGCTCCGGTCGTCCGATCGACCAGGAAGTTGCGGGTGACGTAGAGCATCACCTTCGCCTTGACTTTCCAGCGCAGGAAGCGCGGCCAGTCGCGCGTGGCGTACAGCCAGGTGTCATAGGCCACGCCCTTGTGCTCGATCTCCTCGCACGCATGCCAACGCCACAGCTCCGCCGCTTCCGGATCCGCCCCTTGCAGGTGCTTCGGATCGGCAAGCAGCTGGTGCGCGAGAATTGCCGTGAAATGCTCGAGCGCCATAGTCGCCGCGAGATTCACGACCGGCGGTTTCTGCCGCGAGATCGAGAGCCTGTGCTCGACCCGATGTTCCAGCTTCGACAGATCGTAGCCGGCCCGCTCCGCCCGCTTGTTGAACGCATCATGCTCACGGCTGTGGATTGCCTCCTGCGTCGTGAAGGCCTTGATCTCCTCCGCGAGCTTGGACGGTGCGCCTTCGCGGAACTTGCGCACGCTTTCGACGAAATAGGCCTCACCTTTGGGAAAAGTGGTCGACAGCGCGTTGTAGATAGCAGTCGCTTCCACGCACCCGCCGTGCCAAAGACGGTCGAGTGTCTTCTCGCGGCCGAACTTCCGGTCGCGCGGCGTGATGCTAAGGTCAACGGGGGTCGGCGCAGGAATCGCTGTCATGCTCGGAAGGTAGCGTAACTTACAATAATGTCAATAAGCCGAAGACGCCTCAGCCCGGAAGAAAGCCGCTCCGCCGCACTCGAAGCGGCGCGCGAGCTCCTGCTGACTGAAGGCCCCTCCGCAGTTACTCTCAAAGCCGTGGCGAGCCGCATCGGCCGCACGCACGCCAATCTGCTGCATCATTTCGGCTCCGCTGCCGGCTTGCAGGCCGAGCTTGCCCGGTCGATCGCGGAGTCGGTCGTCTCGAGCATCGCAGATGCCGTCGAAAAAGCTCGAGCCGGCGAAACCGACGCGCGCGTCATCGTCGACCAGACGTTCGACGTTTTCGGCCGGGAGGGTGCTGGCGCGCTCGCGGCGTGGATGATCCTCACCGGCAACCGTGACGCGCTCAATCCGATCCTCGAATCTCTGCGGGGTTTGGTTGCGAAACTCAGCGTCGGGCACGACGAGCACCGCGTCGCCGAGACGACATTGTCACTGTGCCTCAGCGCGCTCGGCGATGCGCTGCTCGGGCCGCCATTCGCAGAAGCTCTCGGGGTCGAACAGGACGCCGCACGCCGCATCGCCGCCGAGCGCCTCCGCGCCCGGCTCGAACAAAATCGCTATCCCGCCGTGGCCAACGATCAGCAGTAGCGTCGGCGCCTGATCTGGTGCACGCTCGACCCGTGGCTGCGCGAGCGAAATCCTGGGCCGGGCGGATCGAAGAGGCTTCCGTTGAATCGCTAAAGGATCTCGGTCCGGGTCTGATCACCGGCGCAGCGGACGACGATCCCAGCGGCATCGCGACTTACTCGCAGGCAGGCGCCCAATTTGGCTACGGCCTGCTGTGGACGCAGGTTCTCTCCTACCCCCTGATGGTCGCCATCCAGCTGGTGAGTGCTCATCTCGGCCGGGTCACGGGCCAAGGACTGGCGAAGAACCTGATCCAGGTCTTTCCTCGGCCAGTGGTCCTGTTTCTCGTCGGAATCCTGCTCCTCGCCAACATCATCAACATCGGGGCGGATCTCAGCGCCATGGCAGCGGGCGCGCAGCTCGTCGTCGGCGGCGGCAGCCACCTGTTCGTCATTCTCTTCGCCCTGATCTGTGTCGGGCTGCAGCTGTTCATTTCCTACCAGCGCTACGCCGACGTGCTGAAATGGCTGACGCTCAGCCTATTTGCCTACGTCGGCGTCGTCGTCCTGGTGCACGTCGATTGGCCGCAGGCGCTTTTGAGGCTGATATGGCCGCCCATGCTTGGAACGGACGCGCTGCTGACGATCGTCGCGCTCCTCGGTACGACGATCAGCCCTTATCTTTTCTTCTGGCAAAGCTCGCAGGAAGCGGAGGAAATCGCGACAACCCCCGCCCGTTCGCTCAAGCAGAGGCCGCGAGCCGCGCGCAAGCAGTTCCGCCGCATTCGCATCGACACGCTGGCCGGCATGGCCTTTTCCGAGATCATCTCGATTGTGATCATCATCGCGACGGCAGCGACGCTTCACGCGCGCGGAACCACCAACATCCAGTCCGCCGCCGAAGCCGCCGAAGCGCTCAAGCCGCTGGCAGGCCGCTTCGCATCCTTGCTGTTCGCGCTCGGGATCATCGGCACCGGACTGCTCTCGGTGCCGGTCCTTGCCGGCTCCGCTGCGTTCGCTGTCAGCGAGGTCCGCGGCTGGAAAGAGGGACTCGAATATAAGCCGCAGCAAGCCGCGCGTTTCTATGCGATCATCGTCGGTGCGACCTTCATCGGGGTGGCGATGGACTGGTCGAGCATTAACCCGATCCAAGCATTGTTCTGGAGCGCCGTACTCAATGGTGTCTGCGCGGCGCCGATCATGGTCGCGATGATGATCGTCGCACATCGTCCCGAAATTATGGGCCGTTTCCGCGAGCGCGCGCCTGTGATGATTTTCGGCTGGGCGGCGGCTGCGGTGATGGCCGCTGCTTCGATCGCGATGCTTATCGGGGAGTTCGCCTGAGCGGCACTATAACATTGCACGCGCGTTACGGTCGCTATGCGTAAGTTCTTCAATTCATGGGCAACCAAAACGTCGGCAGCCGCTCGCGCCCCACTGACGTTCGTGATCGCCGTCAGCATCGTGATCATCTGGGCCGTCACCGGGCCCATGTTCGGTTATTCCGACACGTGGCAGCTGGTGATCAATACCGGCACGACCATCGTCACCTTTCTGATGGTGTTCCTCATCCAGAACAGCCAGAACCGCGACGCAGCAGCGATGCAGGCCAAGCTCGACGAGCTGCTTCGCGCCGTCGACAAGGCGCGCGAGCAATTCATCGGCATCGAGCACTTCACCGATACACAGATCGAGCTCGTCCGCACCGCCCTCGAGCGGCATGCCAAGGATGTCAGGGAAAAGCACGGCAAGAAGCAAACGACCGAGGACACCGTCGACCGCCTTCTCGACCGGATGTCCGAAACCTAGGAACGCCGGCGGTCGCTGTTCATTTCGCTGAACAGCCGGCGGTCGGCTTCGTCGATCGCGCGCAGAAGCTCATTGAACGAGGGCGCCTCCTCAACCCGCCACGCACGGTCGAACGTTGGTCCCAGAACGTTGAGGTCGTGACGGGTGAGCAGTCCGACAGCCACGATGCGGTCCTGTGGCAAGAAGACGCTCCAAAATACTAATGCATGTTAGATCACGAACGCTCCTAAGCGTTCGAAGTGCCCAGCGTTTCGCCAAAGCATCGGTTAAGCGACGTCAGCTGAGGCTGGAAAGTCGCACGTCAGGCTCGCATATCGCTTATCGCAATGCCGCATCCGGTTCCCGAATGGCAGCACCTCGCGGTCTACGCCGTCGCCGCCGCGCTGATCGTCATGCTGCTCCAGCGCATTCCGGTGGTTGGCCGTTTCATCCGCTTCGCTTTCTCGCTCGGCCTGATGGCTTTCCTGATCTTCGTCGTGCTCCAGCAGGCCCCGTACCAGCCGGAGCTTGCGCGGCTGACCGACAGCCTGGGCCTCGACAATCAGCAAGTTGCTGGGACGGAGCTGCGGGTGCGCATGTCGCCTGATGGCCATTTCTGGGCCGTGGCCGCGATCAATGGTGTGGGGCGGCGGATGCTGATCGACAGCGGAGCAACCGTCACCGCGATTTCCCGGCAAACCGTGCGTGACGCGAAGATCGATACCGGCGCCGGCTTCGCACCAATTGTGCTGCGCACCGCCAATGGAGCCGCGCCGGCCGAAACGGGCACCGTCGGCGAGCTGCGTGTCGGCAATATCGTCGCTCGGAACCTCAAGATCGTGACCTCGCCCGGCCTCGGAAATCTCGACGTGCTCGGCATGAATTTCCTGTCGAAGCTCGATTCCTGGCGCGTCGAAGGGCGGACCTTGGTCCTCGTTCCCCATCACCCGCAGCAGCAGCGCGCCGCGGCGCGCTGACTCACCGCCTCTCCAGATGCTGAAGGTTCCCCTCTCGTCGCGTATGGCCTAACTCGCGGCCGATGCATTTCCTCGACCAGGCGAAGATCTTCGTGCGCTCGGGCTCGGGCGGCCCCGGTGCGGTGAGCTTCCGCCGCGAGAAGTTCATTGAGTTCGGCGGCCCCGACGGCGGCGACGGCGGCAAGGGCGGCGACATCGTGTTCGAGGCGGTGGCGGGCCTCAATACGCTCATCGACTTCCGCTACACCCAGCACTTCCGTGCGCCGCGCGGGAAGGGGGGCTCCGGCTCGAATCGAACCGGCGCGGGCGGCGACGATCTCGTCATTGAGGTGCCGGTGGGAACTCAAATCCTCGCCGACGACGAGGAGCGCACCTTGCTCGCGGACCTCACCCGCGAAGGCGAGCGCGTGGTCCTGCTGAAGGGCGGCATGGGCGGGCGTGGCAACGCCAGCTACAAAACCTCCACCAACCGCGCCCCGCGCCAGCACCAAACCGGCGAAGCGGGCGAGGAGATGTGGGTGTGGCTGAGGCTCAAGCTGCTCGCCGACGTCGGTCTGGTCGGACTTCCCAACGCGGGCAAATCGACCTTCTTGAACTCGGTCACCAACGCGAGCGCGAAGGTTGGCGACTATCCCTTCACGACGCTCCGCCCACAGCTCGGCGTGGTCCGCCACAAAGGCCGCGAGTTCGTGATCGCCGACATCCCCGGGCTGATCGAAGGCGCTGCGGAGGGCGCCGGGATTGGCGACCGCTTCCTAGGTCACGTCGAGCGCACCCGGCTGCTGCTGCACCTCATCGCGACTGATTCCGAAGATCCACCGGAAAACTGGAGGATCATCCGAGACGAGCTTGCTTCCTACGGCGCCGCCCTCGACTTGAAGCCGGAAATCATTGCAGTCACCAAGGCCGACCTGCTGGATGAGAACGACGCGTCCGAGCTCGTGAAAATGCTCGAAGAGGCTGCCGGCGAAAGCGTCTTCCTGGTCTCCGCCCCGTTGAACGAAGGGCTAGAGGCGGTGCTCGACAAGATCGTCGAAATCCTCGGCGCGGCGAGGGAGCCCGAGCGGGAGGAAGCGGAGGCGGAGCGCCCCTGGTCTCCACTATGAGGCTGGCCGTCACCGGGGGCACCGGATTCGTCGGCTCGCACCTGTTGGACGTCGCGCTTGCCGCTGGGCACCGGATCAAGGCCTTGAGCCGTCGCGAGCAGTCCGAGCGCGACGGCATCGAATGGATCTCTGGTAGCCTCGAGGACCGCTCCGCCCTTCACCGGCTCGTTACCGACGTCGACGCCGTGATGCACATCGCGGGGATCATCACTGCTCCTGATTCAGCGGCCTTCGAAAAGGGCAACGTCGAGGGCACGTTGGCGATGCTTGCTGCGGCGACCGCGGGCGGCATCCATCGTTTCATCCACGTCTCCTCGCTCGCTGCTCGGGAGCCCAGGTTGTCTCTCTACGGCGGGTCGAAAGCGCGCTCGGAAAATCTGGTCCGCTCGTCCGGACTCGAATGGGCGATCGTCCGCCCGCCGGCTGTGTACGGACCCGGCGACAAGGAGACGCTGGAGCTGTTCCGGATGGCC
Source organism: Sphingomicrobium sp. (assembly GCA_035555035.1). Classification (GTDB taxonomy): domain Bacteria; phylum Pseudomonadota; class Alphaproteobacteria; order Sphingomonadales; family Sphingomonadaceae; genus Sphingomicrobium. The sequence goes on along the minus strand of DATMHG010000015.1, from coordinate 25,090 downwards.
AAGATTGGCCTGATGCTGATGCCGCCGCACGGCCGCGTCTCGCTGATTCACGCCGACGACCTCGCCCAGCTGCTGATCGCGGTCGCCGGACCCGCCGCACCTTCGAATATCCTCATCGAGGCCGACGACGGAAAGCCCGGAGGCTGGACCCACCGCCAATTCGCGCGCGAGCTCGGCCGCGCCGTCGGCACCAAGCCCGCAATCGTCTCAGCGCCAGGATTGTTCCTCAAGCTCGCCGCCCGCGCCGACCAGCTCTTCCGCGGCCCCAGGGCCAAGCTCACGGTCGATCGCGCCGCCTATTTCTCGCACCGCAACTGGGTCGTGGATCCCAAGCTCGGGCCTCCGCCGCTCCTCTGGCAACCGCAAGTCCCCACGGAACAGGGGCTGAAAGACACCGCCGACTGGTACCGCGAACAAGGATGGCTCTAGCGCACAAAGCCGTGCCGCCTTCGTCCCATTGCGGACATTGGCTCTTCTGTTAGGCTCCTCGTTAGCGCTGGGGGTCAGTGGAATGCACTTCCATCTGCCGAAGCCGCTGCACGGCTGGCGCCAATTTATCGGTGAAGTCGGAATCATCATCCTCGGCGTGCTGATTGCGCTCGGGGCCGAGCAGCTGCTGCAAGCTGCTCATGATCGGCATGTGGCTGCGCAGACGAGTCGAGACGTGCGCGAGGAAGCGGCGATTGGCCTCGCTTTCAACCTCAGCCGCCTGCAGGAATCGCCCTGCGTCTTTGCCCGTCTTACGCAGCTGGACGCGATGCTCGACAAGGGGGCCGTTCCCGCGGGCGCTCCGATCTGGGTAGGACGCCCCGACGATATGCCCATTTTCACGGACCGATGGCATGCCGTGACGGCGAGTGCCCGCAGCGCTATGTTCCCACCCGACGAGCAGGCGCGTTTTGACAATCTCTATGCGCATTTCGCCCACTTCGAGCAGTTTGAAAAACTCGAGCAGGCTGCTTGGACCGATCTGCGCGTGATGGAGCGACTCCACGGCGCAATCGATCCCCAAACCCGATTCACGCTGATGCGAGCGGCCGAGGAGGCGCGGCATCAGGACTTCAAGATTCGTAACGAAGCTTACTTCGCCAAACTGACCGCACGGCAGCTTGGGATTGCACCCAACCGGAGATACGGCCGGGTGCAGGCCCGCGCGATATGCCTGCCGATTACGACGAATCCAGACGAGGCGCAGAAGGTGCTCACCGGCGTCAACATGAGACCAATTGAGCGACCGGACTGACGGCCTCACAGATCGCCGAGCCAATCTCCGTCCTCCACCATTGTCGAAAACAGGTGACCGTGTCGCTCTTCGGCGGCTGGTGCATCATGAGCGACCCCGAAGACGAATTTAGATTTCCACCCATAACCGATACCAGGCCACCGCGGCCTCCCGCGCCGCGTTTCCGCCCCATTGCGTTGCTTAAGGCGCGGGGCAGCACTAACGAGCCCGCCATGTCAGACCGCACCGAAATCTACGCCAGGACCGTCGAGCTGATCGAGCCCTTCAACAAGAAGGGCGTGGCGATCACCGAGGCGACCCGCTTTGCCCAGGACCTCGAGTGGGACAGCCTCACGGTCCTCGATTTCGTCGCGAACATCGAAGACGAGTTCGACGTGATCATCAGCATGAACATGCAGGCGGAGATCGAGACGATCGGCCAACTGGTCGACGCGCTGCAAAGGCTGACGGCAGGCAAGTGACCGATCTCTTCTCCAAGTTCGACCCGCTGATCGAGCAACGCGAGGCTCTGCTCGAAACCGGCGTCACCGACCCGTTCAACCTCATCATGGAAAAGGTCGAAAGCCCGACCGTCGCAATCTGCAATGGGCGGCGGACGATCCTGCTCGGCACCTACAATTACATGGGCATGACGTTTGACGCGGATGTCGTAGCAGCGGGCAAGAAGGCGCTGGACGATTTCGGCTCGGGCACGACCGGAAGCCGAGTCCTCAACGGCACTTACGCCGGCCACAAGGCGGTCGAGCGGGCGCTCAAGGACTTCTATGCCATGGACCATGCGATGGTCTTCTCGACCGGCTACCAGGCGAACCTCGGAATCATCTCCACGATCGCCGGCAAGGAGGACTATATCGTCCTCGACATCGACAGCCACGCGTCGATCTACGACGGCTGCGCAATGGGCAACGCGCAGATCGTGCCTTTCCGCCACAACGACATCGAAGCACTCGAAAAACGGCTCAGGCGCATCCCCGACGGGGCCGGCAAGCTGGTCGTACTCGAAGGCGTCTATTCGATGATGGGCGACATCGCGCCGCTCAAGGAGATGGTCGCCGTGTCCAAGGCCAACGGCGCGATGGTCCTGGTCGACGAGGCGCATTCGATGGGCTTCATCGGGGAGCACGGCCGCGGCGTCGCCGAGGCGCAGGGCGTGATCGACGACGTCGACTTCATTATCGGCACCTTCTCCAAGTCAGTCGGAACGGTCGGCGGGTTCTGCGTCTCGAACCACCCGAAGTTCGAGATCCTGCGGCTGGTGTGCCGCCCCTACGTCTTCACCGCCTCTCTCCCGCCGAGCGTCGTCGCCACCGCCGCGACCTCGGTCCGCAAGCTGATGGACAGCGCCGGCAAGCGCGCGCATCTGTGGGAGAACAGCAAGCGCCTCCACGCGGGTCTGCGCCAACTCGGATTCACGCTCGGCACCGACGAGCCCCAGTCGGCGATCATCGCGGTCATCATGCCCGATCTCGAAAAGGGCGCGGCGATGTGGGAGGCGCTTCTCAAGGAGGGTCTTTACGTCAATCTTGCGCGTCCGCCGGCCACTCCCGCGGGAATGACCCTTCTGCGCTGCTCCCTCTGCGCGTTGCATAGCGAAGAGCAGGTGGGGGACATATTAACCATGTTCGCTGCGGCAGGCCGTGCAACCGGCTGTATCAGTTGAGGAATTTATCCACAGGCCAAAGCTTCCGCTAAAAGGTTAACGAGGGTAGACTACCCCAATGATCGGGGTTGGGGACGAAAACGAAGTCCGTTTCGACTGGCGTCGAGGCGGAGCTGCAGTCGCGGGCCTGTTCGCGGCTTTGATCCTCGTCGCCATGATCTTCCTCGTGAAATATGCCAACGACGCGCGCGAGCGGGCGCTCGACGCCGAACGGCACAATTATGAGGTCGCGCTGGTCGTCCGAAACGTCAGCGCCAATGTTTCGCGCGCCGAGGCGGCACTCGCCCGCTTCGTGCTCGATGAGGACACCAAGGGTAGCGGCAACATCTACGCGAGCGATTGGCAGCTTGCCGGCTATCAGATCGAACAGCTGAAATCGCTGATGCGCGGCAATCCCGAACAACTTCGCCGAGTCGATGAAGTCCGTGCCCTCTACCAGAAGCGAAGCGGGGAATTGTCCTTAGCCGCTCGGGCTGCCCTGGAACAAAAGGGCGATGCGGGCATCAGCTATTTCTATCAGGCCGCCAAGACCGGCACGGGTCAGGATCTCGATAACAAGCTCGAGAATATCATTCGTGCGGAGCGCCAATCGCTCAGCAGCCGCCAGCAGCAGACCGAGTTCCTGACCGAAGAGGCCAGCCGGCGCAGCGACTATCTGAGCTGGATTGGATTCATCTTCGGCCTGGGCGCGATTTTCCTCGGCGTTGTCGCGGTGCAGGCGCTTCGCCAGAACGCCGCCGCCCGCAAGCAGATCGAGAGCGAGTCCGAGCGCTCCGAAGCGCTCGAGCTTGCGGTGCGCGAGCGCACGCAGGAGCTATGGGAAGCAAACCAGGCGTTGAAAGCCGAAGCGCGCGAGCGCGAGGTGGCTGAAGCCCAGCTCCGCCAGGTCCAGAAGATGGAGGCCGTTGGCCAATTGACCGGCGGAATCGCACACGATTTCAACAATATGCTGGCCGTCGTCGTCGGCGGAATCGACCTCGCGTTGCGCCGCCTCAACGGCCCCCGCCGCGAGGTGATGATGCACCTCAACAATGCGATGGAAGGCGCCACGCGCGCCGCTGCCCTGACGCGGCGGCTGCTGTCCTTCGCGCGCTCCGAGCCGCTCCTCCCCGAGCGCGTCGACAGCAACGAGCTGATCGGCGGCATGTCCGACCTCCTGGACCGCACGCTCGGCGAGCAGATCCGGGTGGATGTCGATCTCGCCCCCGACACCTGGCCGACCTATGTCGACCCGCACCAGCTCGAAAACGCCATCGTCAACCTCGCTGTCAACGCTCGCGATGCCATGGATGGCCGCGGTCTCATGCGAATCGCGACCGAAAACGTGACGCTCGCCGCCAATCAGGTCGGCGACATCCGCGCCGGCCGATATGTGAAGCTCAGCGTCACCGACACGGGCTGCGGAATGGAGCCTGGCACGCTGGAGCGCGTATTCGAGCCCTTTTTCACCACCAAGCCTGTCGGCAAGGGCACGGGGCTCGGCCTCAGTCAGGTGTTCGGCTTCGCCCACGAATCCGGCGGCGAAGTCGGTATCGACAGCGAGGTCGGCCGCGGCACAATTGTGTCCATCTACCTGCCGCGCACCGAGGTCGCAGCGCCCCTTCGCCTGCATCCCACCGCCCAACGCACCGAACGTGACGTTCACGTGCCCGGCGCACGTATCCTGCTCGTCGAGGATGATCCGCGCGTGCGCACCGCCACCGTCGATGCGCTCCAGGATCTCGATTATGATCCCGTCGCCTGCGGCGGCGGCGAGGAAGCGATCCGCCTGTTCCGCGATCAGGTGTTCGATCTCGTGATTACCGACGTCATCATGCCGGAAATGACCGGCCCCGAGCTCATTCGCTACCTCAAGCTCAACTCGCCGCGCGACTTCGCGGTGCTGTTCGTCACGGGCTATGTGGGCGAAGGTGAGACTGAGAACCTCCGCGGTCACGAGCTGCTGCGCAAGCCTTTCACTGTCGGCGCGCTAGCCAGCGCCGTCTCCGCTGCTCTTGCGCGAAGCGCTAGCGAACCGCCCCGGACCGGATCAGTTTCGGCAGCAGGGTAATCGCCGCAAGCAGCGGGTGCCGCTGCTGCCAGGGCTTCAACCGGATCTCGGTCTTCGCATGGCGGTTGATCTTCCATGCAATATAATCCGCGCCGCCGGCGAAGGTCGCGCTGGCCTTCACGAGACGGATTAGTGACAACGCTTTCCCTTCGATACGGCGCCGGCGCCAGCTCCCTTTCGGCTTCCGCTCGATCGCGGCCGCAGCGGGCCCGGTGAACCGCACGAACCGCTGCCGGTCTGAATCGACCACGGACGCATGCCGCCCTGCCCGCTCCGCCCGCAGCTCGGCCGAATAGGTTAGCGCGAACGCCCGCCGCCACCAGTCGAGCGGCTTCTCGCCCTTGCGCCGCCCCGCCGCCGCCAACAATGTCGGAGCGGCGCGGCTCACGGCTTCGATCACCTTTTCCCGCGCTTTCTTGTTAGCCGCCCACACCAGCCGCGTGGGCTGTGCAAAGCGCGCCCAGACCGACACGCTGCGCGTCTCTGGCCCATTGAGCCGGTGGAAATCGGCCTCGCTGAGCACAGCATATTTCGCCGCAAGCCCGTTCTTTTCGAAATAGAAGACGTTAGGTGGGATCAGCCGGTTGGCCGCCGCAAGCCACCTTTTGCGGTAGGCCGACCTATAGTCCGAAACGATCAGATAAAAATCGAGCATCAGCCCGTCGAGCTGCTTCTCGCGCAGACAGGATCCGTAGAACAAGACGGCGCGAGACGCCTTGCCATGCTTTGCGACAATCGCCTTCGCGAGGACGGTCACCCGCGGATCGACGGGCAAGCTCAACTCCTCTGCAACGAGCTCGCGCAGTTCAGGCATGAAGCGCGGCTTACGCCGCCAGCTTGACGAACGACAGCGGCGGCGCGGGCCTGAGGTTGATCGGCCGGCCGTGTTCGGCACGGAACGTCTCGCCGTCCAGGATCACGTGCGAGCTCTCGCTCTCGATCGTGATCTCGTCCGTCTCCTGGAAGTGCACCCCGCGCACCTTGGACCGCCCGAGCCGACCGCGCACGCTCGCGGTGAATGCCGCGAGCACCGAGCTGGGCCGCTCCTCGACCGCGAGCAGCTTGAGCGATCCTTCACGACGGTCGCCAAGGTCCATCGACAGCAGCACCCGTTCGAGTGTGGTCACGAGCAGCAGCGAGAAGCGACCTGTGAGCGCGCTGCCCTCGTCCGACAGCGACAAGCTGAGCGGCTTGGTGTCCGGCGGAAGGAAGCTCGCTTTGGCGCGCAGGATCAGCTTCGTCATTCCGGCGAGGGCTGCAAGTGTATGCGCAATGCCGTTAGGCAGACCGAGCGGATAAATCTTCTCGCGGCAGTACAGCATCGTCTCAGCAAGCGCGGCGCCGCCGAGGAACATGCCGATGACCGGCTGGTCTTTGCCTTCCGCTTCACCGCGCCGAAGCGCGATCAGCTCCCGCGCGACGGTGTAAGGCGCGAGATCGTCCGTCCGGGCAAGTTCGATCAGCCGCTGGAGGGTCTCGATCGGGTCGCCCTTCGCCCCCAAATCCAGCGCGATGAGATTGGTCTTTCCGCTCGGCAGCACCGCGACGGGCGGCGGAGTCTCGCCGAAATGGCCGCCGTTGTGCATCTCGGTCAGCGCCGCCTGCACGGTGCCGTCGCCGCCGTTGATCGCAAGCACCTTCGGCCGCACCCGGGCGATCACCTTCATCGCTTCGCCGATCTGCGACGCCTGCTCCACCTCGTAGTGGAAGACGTCCGGGTGGTCGGAGCAATATTCGCGGATCCGCGGCAGCTGGGCGATGTTTCCTGTCGATTTGGGGTTCGAAAGCAATGCGATACGCGGCCGCCTTGCTCCCCGCTCGGGACGCACTGCTCCCGCCGGCTTTGTCGTTTCCGCTGCCCTGGGCGATTTGAGCATCAATTCACGCGACCAGTTGCTATAGGGACCACGCGGTCGAGAGCGCCTCCCCACAAGAAGGTGCACCCGTCCGTCATGCGATGTAACGCCGCCTTTGCGGCCAAATGATGGTGCCGGGACGGTCTAAATTGCGGCAATCGGGGCTGATCGACCGCTATCTCGCGAAATCCATCGCGGTGCCGCTGCTGGGCTCACTGATCCTCGCGGCCATGCTGCTCGTGCTCGACAAGATGCTGCGGCTCTTCCAGTACGTCGTCGATGCGGGCGGTCCCGTCAGCGTTGTCTGGCGGATGCTCGCGAATCTCTTGCCCGAATATCTCTCGCTCGGAATTCCGATCGGCCTGATGCTCGGCATCCTGCTCGCCTTCCGCAAACTGGCCTTGTCATCGGAACTGGATGCGCTTCGCGGCCTCGGTATGGGCTACGCTCGGCTCCTGCGCATACCCTATCTCTATGCGATCCCACTGACGCTCCTGAACCTGTTCATTGTCGGCTATCTCGAGCCTTACACCCACTATCGCTACGAGGGCCTGCGCTTCGACCTGAACTCGGGGGCTCTGGGAGCGGCGATCAAGGTCGGCGAGTTCAACCGCCTCGGCAAGCACATCACGCTGCGCATCGACGGCAGCGAAAGGAAAGGCACGCAGCTCCACGGTATCTTCGTCCAGATGGACGATCCCAGCGGAATGACCGTCGCCGCGACCGCAGACCATGGCAATTTTCTTTCGACGGACGATCCGAACCTCATCCTCTTCCGTCTGCAACACGGACGTCTGATTCAGGATTCGCCCAAATTCCCGACGCCTCGGACGCTCGCCTTCGATACCTATGACCTGCCGGTCAGCCTACCGGTCATCGACAAGTTCCGCGGTCGGGGCGGCACCGTCTCGGACGAGCTCTACCTCCACGAACTGTGGCACGTCGGCTACGGCGGGAAGGCGCCCAACGAGCATCAGAGACTGGAAGCACAGGGCGAGTTCAACTTCCGCCTCGTCGAAGTGATCATGATGCTGATGCTGCCGCTGCTCGCCGTTGCGCTGGCGGTGCCGCCGAAGCGAAGCTCGTCCTCGCTCGGCATCTTCCTCTCGATCCTGATCGTCGTCGCCTATCACAAGATCAACCAGTACGCGCAGGACATGGCGACGAACGGCCAGGTGAATGCGATCGTGGCTTTGTGGGTCCCGCTGGTCTTCCTCTGCGCCCTGGTCTTCTGGATGTACCACGTGCTGGCGGACAAGCCCGGCGGCCAGCCGATCGGCGCGCTCGAATGGTTCTTCGCGCGGCTCGCCCGCCGCATCCGCGAGATCCTGCCCAAGGCGGGCGAGGCCTGATGATCAACCTGAGCTTCTTCCCGTCGCGCCAGCTCGCATTCTACATGACGCGCTTGTTCATCACGCGCACGCTCGCAGTGCTCGTGGCGCTGGTGCTCGTGCTGATGACGCTCGATCTGCTCGGCGAATCCGGCAAGATCCTCGCGGTATCCGGCAACGGTGATGCCGAGCTGTGGCGCTACGTCGGCCTGCGCATTCCGTTGCTCATCCAGCGCTTCCTGCCCTTTTCGGTGCTGCTCGGCACGCTGATCGCTTTTGTCGGCCTCAATCAGCACAGTGAAGTCGTGGCCATGAAGGCGGCAGGTCTGTCGGCGCACCAGATCCTGGCGCCGCTTATCGTCGCCAGCATCGTCCTCGCCGGAGCTCTGTTCGCGTTCAACGAAGCTGTCGTCGTCAATTCGGCCCGCATCGTGAATGCCTGGTCCGACAACGACTACAAACCGATCCCGCCAGAGAGCCGAGTCCTGGCCAACGTCTGGCTGATGAGCGGAGAAGACCTGGTCCGCGCCGGGATTGCCGCCGGCCGCCCGCCGCACCTGACGTTGCAAAACGTGTCACTCTACGATCGTCAGGGCATCGCTCTGGAGCGCGTGATCACCGCCAAGCGCGCCGTGCAGCAGCCACGCTCCAACAATTGGCTACTCCAGGATGTCCGCATCTACGACGCCAACATGAACCTGGTCCGTCACGCGCCGCAGCTCACCGGTCTACCAGGCGTCACACAGGAACAGTTCACGCTCGCCAAGGTCGACCCGACCGAGCTTGACTATTGGACCTTGAAGCGCCGTATCGCCGAGCTCGAGGCCGCCGGCCGGCCGACAGACGAGGCGCGCGCAGGCCTCGCGCACAAAATTTCCGGACCGCTTTCCACCGTTCTCATGCCGCTGCTGGCGGCCGTCGCCGCGTTCGGCCTCGCCCGCTCGGGCCAAGTGCTGCTGCGCGCCTGCCTCGGCATGGCGCTCGGCTTCGCTTATTTCGTTGCCGATAATTTCAGCCTGGCGATGGGCAATGCCGGCGCTTACCCGCCGATGGTTGCCGCCTGGGCGCCCTTCCTCCTGTTCCTGCTGATCGGCGAAACGGTCTTGATTCAAACCGAGGAATAAGCCGCGCAGACTCTGCGCCAATTTGCGCCGGCATGTGCTATGGAATCGCCTCACTCGGAACTTAGCAAGGGAAGCTCCGATGCCGCAGTTCGTGATCGAGAGAGAAATGCCCGGTGCTGGGAAGCTCAGCCCCGGGGACCTGAAGATGGCGTCGCAGACGTCCTGCTCGGTGCTCAAGGAGCTCGGTCCCGACATCCAGTGGGTCCATAGCTACATTACCGATAACAAGCTTTATTGCGTATATCGGGCGCCTAATGAGGAGCTGGTCCGCGAGCATGCGCGGCGCGGCGGCTTTCCGTGCAACAGGGTCTCCGAGATACGCAGCACGATCGATCCGACCACAGCCGAATAGCCGGTCGCCGGGGCAACATGGCGCATGTCTTCGTATCCTACGCGCGAGCCGACGCAGATCTCGCGGCCCAGGTCGCGGACGGCCTGCGCGAAGCCGGATACGAGGTCTGGCGCGACGACGAGCTGCCCGCGCACCGGGCATATGCCGACGTCATCGAGGAGCGGATCAAGGATGCAAACGCAGTGGTCGTGCTGTGGTCCGCGCAGGCCGCCAAATCCCAATGGGTCCGGGCGGAAGCGGACACCGCCCGATCGGCGCTGACCTTGGTCCAGGCGACCCTCGACGGGAACATCCCGCCGATGCCGTTCAATCAGATCCAGTGCGCGGACCTCAAGGCTTGGGATGGGGAACGGACGTCGCCCGGCTGGCGCAAGCTTCTTGCCAGTGTCGCCGAGCTCGCGGGACCGCAGGAAAGCGAATCTCGAACCCACCGTCCGTCGGCTCTCGCGGTCTCGATCTGTGTCCTGCCGTTCCAGAATATGAGCGGTGATTCCGAGCAGGAATATTTCAGCGACGGCATCAGTGAGGACATCACGACCGACCTGTCAAAAGTTTCCGCACTCGAGGTCATCGCGCGCAACACGGCCTTCACCTTCAAAGGCCAGTCGGTGAACGTGTGCGACGTCGCGAGGAAGCTGGACGTCACGCACGTCCTCGAGGGCAGCGTCCGCAAGGTCGGCGAGCGCGTTCGCATCACCGCGCAGCTCATCGACGGGCGAAGCGGCGGCCACGTTTGGGCCGACCGCTTCGACCGCGATTTGACCGACATCTTCGCCATTCAGGACGAGATCACGAAGGAGATCGTGCGCGCGCTAAGGCTCAAGCTCCTGCCCGAGGAGAAGAAAGCGATCGAAAGACGCGGCACGCAAAATGCCGAGGCGTACAATCTCTATCTGCTCGCACGGCAATATTGGCTGACCGGCAATCACGGCGACACTCGCCGCGAAGAGCGGGTAATGCGCATCTGCAGCCGCGCGGTCGAGCTCGACCCGCAATATGCCGAGGCTTGGGCGCTGTTGGCGATCGCTCAGTCGAGCCTTCGCTATGGCTTCGGCCATCAGGTCGATGACGGCTTCGCCGCCGCCAATGCCGCTCTGTCGATCGACCCGGCGATCCCCGAGGCGCGGCTACCGATCGTCAAGCGCCTCGTCCAGCGCGGCAAGCACGAGGAAGCGGCCGCGCAAATGGAAGAGGCGATCCGGCTGGGCAGCGACTCCTGGGAAGTGAACAAGGAGGCTGGCCGCTTTTATCTCAACAAGCGCGATTTCCCCGCCGCGACGCGGCACTATGAAAAGGCCGTCGAGCTGGTGGAAAGCGACTTCCACGCCTGGGGCATGCTTTCCACCTGCTATCAGGCGCTGGGCGACAAGGCGAAGCTACGCGAAGCCGCCAAACGGATGGTCTCCGAATCCCAGATCGCGGTGCAGCAGGACCCGAGCAACGGCGCAGCACTGGGGATCCTTGCCGGCGGCTATGCCCTCCTCGGGGAGACGGAAAAGACGCGCGAATGGATCGGTCGCGCCATGCTCGTCGATCCTGATAACCTCAACATGCGGCACAATTTCGCGTGTGTGCTCGCGATGACTGGCGACAAGGAGGCTGCCCTGAAGATGCTGGAGAGCACCTTGTCCGTGTGCGGCCAATATCAGGTTTACGTCACCGAAAACGACGCCGACTTCGATTCTTTACGCGATGATCCGCGCTTCGACGCGCTCGTCGCGAGCGCGAAACAGCGGCTCGGGATCGAAGACTCGTCCGTCCCGGCTGAAACGCGGCCCAGCTAGACCGCGCCATATTCGTCGCGCCGCCTCCACCAATAGTCAGGCTCGTTGCGTCCTTTGGGTGCCCGATCGAGCCATTGATAGGCGCCCCACAGGGCGTCCAGCCCGCGCCCGAACGCCGAATAGCTATGGTAGACGGTCGCCTCGTCAAGCACGAAAGCACTCATGCCGGGCTTCTCGCGAACATACGTGAAAACGTCCGTACCGGTCATCGCTGCTCCCCTGCCGGGACCGTTCGGGCTGTCGCTCGCCGCGGATCTGGCGATCGGAGCTCCTGGCTGGAAGTTGTACTGATAGTCGCCGGTAAGCTGCTGCTCCTCGGTGGCGTAGACGCCGAAGTCCGAATTGAGCCCGTTATTGTCCGACGAGGCCCAAGGGAAGGTCCACCCCAAGCGCCTCTTGTAGGCCTGCAGCTTTTGCAGCGGGGCGCGCGAGATAGCCCAAAGCATGACGTCGTGGTTGGCGAGATGCTCCCAGAAGCCGTTGAATCCGTCCGCGATGGCCGAGCAGGACGGACAGCCCGATTCGAAATCCGGTCCGAACATGAAATGATAGACGAGCAGCTGCGAGCGGCCGCGGAAGAGGTCACTCAGCGACGCCTCTCCCTCGTCGGTGTCAAAGCGATAATCCCTTTCCACCTTGACCCAGGGGAGAGCCTGGCGCCGTCGCGCCAGTTCATCTCCGGCGCGCGTATGCGCCTTCTCAGCGGTCAGAAGTTCGAGCCGCTGTTTCAGCCATTCCTCACGGGTCGCGGTCGGGTGAGTCGCCGTGATCGTCGCCATCGTCATTTCCTTTCCGTTTCAGGCCCAGCAGGAACGCGGCCGCGCTTGCCGCCGAGCCGCCGCCGAGAGCCAGCCAGGCGAGCGTCGACAGGCACAGCGGGCACATGGCTCAGGGCTCCAGCGCCTTGCGCACGTGCTCGCGCGAGCGGGCATGGAGCTCCCAGAAATTCCTGACACCGCGCCCGGCGAGCCGCTCCTGCAGCACCGTCAGGTGCGAGTTCCAGCCGCTGCCGAAGTCCTGTCCACCCACTGGACTGACGATTTCACTGTGAGTCAGCACGAGCCGCGTCCTTCCGTCTTCGGGGAACAGCTCGTAGGTGACGATGCCGTTCTTGCCGCCCTGGAAGGTCGTCGCGAGCAGCTTCGGCGGATCGAACCGAACGACCTTCTCGGCCCACACATTGCCTTTGAAGCACTCGTAGCTCTCCGGGTACGGCACGTTTGGGTCATCCGAGAGCTTGTCGTGATCGACGACCAGGTCGAACTCGCCGCCCGGCGTTGCGTCCGTCCCGCCCATGAACCATCGCGAGCGCAGCTCTGCCTCAGTGAGATAGCGCCACACGGTCTCGACCGGCGCGTCGAGCAGCCGCTCGAGGCGGATCGTGTCGGGCGCGAGCTTCTCGATCGGCGCGCGGATTTGCGCTGCGGCTTCACGCATCGGGACTCTCCTTCCTGTGCTTTTCGGCTTCGACGAGCGCCTGGAGGCGATCGAGTCGGACGTTCCAGAACTTCTCCCACTGCCTCAGCCACCGCTCGGCTTCGGCGAGCGGCCCGGCATTGAGGCTGCAGACATGTGTGCGCCCCTCTTTACGGCGTGCGATCAGGCCCGCCTCCTCAAGCACTTTCACGTGCTTGGATGCACCGGCGAAGCTCATGTCGAAAGGCTCGGCCAGTTGGCCCACCGACTTTTCGCCGAGAGCGAGGTTCGCCAGCATCCCACGGCGCGTGGGATCACCGAGCGCGTGGAACACCGTGTCGAGCTGTAGCGAATCTAATTCAACCATCTGGTTGAATATGGGCCGCCCGAATTTTCATTGTCAACCGTTTGGTTGAATTTATTTCAGTGGACCGGTTCCTCGGCGGGGGTGCCGAGCAGCTCCTCGAACATCGATCGATAGCCGATGAACGCTGCGCGCAGGTCCTCCGTCCCCGCCTTCCCCTGACGGTGCCGCACCGCAATCTCGTGCGCAGCGCGGTAGTTGGAGACGAGCTCGGGATGCTCGACGCTGATGTCGGCCGCCCTCTGCTCGAAATCGTCCACCGGATAGCCGCGGGCCTTCATCACTTCGCCGACCAGAGCATCGGCGAGCGCGATCGACTTCCGAGGATCATCGACGAATCTGGTCTGCACCTCCTGCCACTCGCTGAGGAACGTCTCCCGTTGCTTGGGTGGCAGCGGCCGGATGTCGAGCTTCTCAACCCTCTTCTCGCGCTTGTGGAGCTCGGCTTCGGCCTTCGAGCGACTCCCCGCCGCCTCGACCTCCCGATCATATTCGGTCCCGAAAGCTTTACGGAGCCGCTCCGCCTCGCGTTTGCGGGAGATCATGATCGCGGCGACGATCAGGACCAGCACTACGACAACGATGATACCGATGACCTTGGGATCCATGACAGCCTCCCTTCAGGGCAGGTGCTGCCCCTGGCGCTTAACGCCCGCTGCCGCAGGCTGCTCCGAAGGAGCCGCCGAAATGACCGATTTCTTCGCCCGATCTGGACAGGAATCTACCAAATCGTAACCGGTGTGCCTGTAGTCGATGGTCATGGACATGCGCTCGGGAACGATCGGCGAGTGGGCCGGCGAACAATCACCTTTGCTCAAGCGCAAGCGCCCGCGGAGGAATGCGGACGGGCTCGACGGCGTGCAGATCGACCGCGAAGAATCGCGCCACACCGACACCCGCGAGCAGGAGCGCATGTCCGTCCACGGGCAGCGCTGCCGCATCTCGTATCGCGGTGGCGAGCATGATGCTCACATCGTTAACCTGTCAGGCGGCGGGGCGATGATCGCGGCGGACCTGAAGCCGAATATGGGGGAACGAATCGACCTCCACCTTGGCGAGCACGGGCACATCGAATCCATGGTGCGCTGGGCGAAGGTCGGCCGCATCGGCCTCGAGTTCGCCCACGAAACGCAACTCGATTGTTCCGACGACGAGCGCGCGGCGTTGCTGTGGGACGTGATCGACCGCGCGTTCCCGACCAGCACGCCGGTTTCGCTTTCGCCGGCCGATGACGGCAAACTGGACCAGCGCACGGCCAAGCGCCATCCGTTGATCTGGTCCGCCGAGCTCCACTCGCGCACCGGCAGCTGGCATGTGCGCCTGCGCAACATCTCAGCGGCCGGCGCCCTCATTCAATGCTCCAAGCCGCTGCCTATCGGCCGTGAGGTCGTGCTCGACCTCGGCAAGGGCGGCAATGTCGAAGCGACAGTCAGCTGGGCTGTCGGCGATCACGCCGGCGTCAAGTTCGACGAAATCTTCGACATGCAGCGGCTGTCGCACACCAAGCCGAGGGTCGCTCCCGCGCGCTGGCTGCGGCCGGCCTATCTCGAGAACGAAGTTCCGGCCGATTCGACCTGGGACGGTGCGTGGAGCCGTCTGTCCGTCGATGAGCTCAAGGCCGAGCTCGAGGGCTTCCTCAAGCGCTGAGTTCTTCCCGTTGTTTACTTTCAGTTTACTGGCACATGTTAACACACGGTTTGCGTGGATTTATGAACAGACAAACTTGCGACTGGGTCCGCAGAGGACCTCGCCGTCCTGCACGGCTGATGGCGTCGGCACAGTGGGCCGACGGCACGACGGCTCTCGTCCAGGTGACGGACGTTTCCTACCTCGGTTGCCGTCTCCACTCCGAACAGGAGTTCGTCAAAGGCGAAACCGTTCGCCTGTTCCTGCCGGATCTGGGCAAGGTCCACGCACAGATCCGGTGGGTCCGAGGCGGCAAGGCCGGCGCAAAGTTCCTCACTGGCGATTCGGCGAAGGACGCGCGCCGCGCCCGGATCGGCGTCTAGCTCGCCGGCGTCGGCGCCATCGACGCAAATTCTTTGGTGAGTTCTTCGATGAATGCCTGAAGCACGCGCGGCAACCGCCGCTCGCGCAGCACGATGAGGTCGATCGTAGCCGTGGTGAAGCTGGGCTCAGCTACCGGGACCGCGACCAGCTCGCGCCCCTCGCCTCTTCCGCTGATCGCGCGCATCGGTAGGAGCGCGGCGCCCGCGCCCCAGCGCACAAAGCTCCGCAGCACCTCGAAATCGTTGGCCGAAAGGATCGGCTCGAGCCGCACACCGACCGCACCCGCGGCGGTATCGATAATCTGCCGGATTCCAAAGTCGAGGTCCGGAAGCGCCAGCGGCAAGCCCGCGACGTCTTCCAGCCGAAGCTCGCTACTCTTGGCGAGTGGATGATCGGCCCGAACCGCAAGCATCACCGGCTCAGGAATCCGCGTCAGCGCGACAATCTCCGAGTCCGGATGCACGCAATAGGCCAAGCCGATCTCGCATTGCCCCTCGCGCACCGCCTGAGCGACGGCCGGCGACGGCAGGAGGCGAATGTTGAATGAAATGCTGGGGTAACGCGTGTGGAACTTATGCACCGCGTTCATCGGAGCGGAGGCCGCGATACTCTCAACCGAGGCGACCCGGACGAGCCGGCGCTGCACTCCTCGCACGTCGTCGAGATCGGTGCGAAGGCTGTCGTAGTCGACCAGCAGCTTCCTGACGAACTCTGCAACGAGCGAGCCGGCGTGGGTCAGCTCAACTCCGTTCGCCCGGCGCGCAAACAGAGCCGTCCCGATCTGCCGTTCGAGGATCGCGATATGCCGGCTGACCGAGGACGGCGCGACTCCGAGCGCCTCGCTCGCCTTGCGAATGGAGCCCGCCCGGACGGTCTCGTCGAACGCGCGTAACGACCCATGAAACATGATCGTCCCCCACGGTCTTGCGGCTTTGTTGCCGTTCCAAAATGCGCAACGCAGTTATTGCCGATTTGATGCGGATGTCGCCAGCCCCGGCGATATATTCCCTTCGCGCGAGCGGATCGGAAGCTGGAGACGCGAATGCGACGCGTTGTGTCTGTTGCAACAGCGATCGTGATTCTGGCGTCGGCGGCGAGCGCTGCGCCTGGCGACCAAATCTATACTCGTCCGGGCCACATCGTCGAAGCCGACGGAGCGCGCCTCAATCTTTACTGCACCGGCAGCGGCTCGCCGGCGGTCATCTTCGACGCCGGGCACCAGGACTGGGCGCCCGCCTGGGCAGTGATCCAGCCGCAGATCGCCAAATGGACCCGCGCCTGCAGCTTCGACCGGCCGGGATATGGCTTCAGCCCGCCGGGGCCGATGCCGCGCACCAGCGAGCGCATCGCCACCGAGCTTCATGACGCCTTGCACGAGTTCGGGATCGCCGGTCCCTACGTGCTCGTCGGCCACGCCTTCGGCGCAACCGACATGCGCACCTTCGCCGATCTTTATACCAACGAGGTCGAGGGAATGGTCCTGGTCGATCCGGACGCCGACCCAGCCACGCTCGAACAGGCTGCGCGCGAGCACATGGTCTTCATTCGGCAGGCGCTCGAAATTCAGCAATGCCGCGACGCGCTCGCGGCCCGTGTGCCGCAGCCGTCCGGGCTCGGCTGCGACAAGCGCTTCTTTCGCGGCTTCCCCGAGCCCGGCTGGTCGGAAGCCCTGAACTCGGCACTCGCGGAGGCGGTCCACACCCGGCCCGAACTCTCCGACGCCGCCAATGCCGAGTTGGAGCAGATCCCCGGCGACGAACAGTGGCTTCGCGAGCACCGAAAATCACTCGGCTCACGACCGGTTCGGGTCATCACGGCCGCACAGCACAAACCCGAGAACATCGCCGCGCAAGCCGGTCTGCTCACCGTATCATCGAACGCGAAGCAAATTTTGGCGGCCCACAGCCACAACGCCTACGTGCAGTTCGACGAGCCGCAGCTCGTGCTCGACGCCATTGCGGAGGCCGCCGGACGCAAGGAAACCAAACCATGAAGCGATCGCTGATCATCGCCGCATCTTGTCTCGCCGCTGTTTCCGCCGCTCCGGTCCATGCCTCGCCCGGCGATACAATCTACACGAGGCCGGGACAGCTCTTCCGCGCCAGCGACGGTGCACAACTGAACTTCTATTGCACCGGCAGCGGCTCGCCCGCGGTGGTGTTCGATTCCGGCTTCCTCGACTGGGCGCCGGCATGGTCCGTCGTCCAGCCGCGCATTGCGCAATTCACCCGCGCCTGCAGCTACGACCGGGCCGGCGCCGGTTTCAGCGGGCCTTCGCCGATGCCGGTGACCGTCGAGCGGATCGCCACCGAGCTCCACAGCGCCCTGAAAGCGGGTGGGATCGCCGGTCCGTACATTCTCGTCGGCGCAGCATCGGGGGGCAATCATATCCGCGCCTTCGCCGATCTCTTCCCCGACGACGTCGCGGGACTCGTGCTGCTCGATGCCGACGCGAGCGATGTGGATACCCCGGAGAACCGAAAGCACAACGACGATGGAATTCTCGGCTTCGTCCCTCGCGCCGCCGCGTGCCGCGACGCAATTGCAGCGGGCAAAACGGAATTCGCGCTGCCGCCGCAGCCCGGGCGTCCGGTGCGGATGTGCATTCAGGGATTTTTCCGCGGGCTCCCCGAATCCGAATGGTCGTCCGAATTGAACGCCAAGCTGCTCGACATCGCTCGGCACAATGTGGCGATGTGGGATGCGGACGTCTCCGAGGCCCAGAACATCCCCGCCGGTGAGACATGGCTTCAGCAGCACCGGCGCTTTCTCGGCCGAACACCCGTGCGGATTTTGACGACCGGCAATCACGCCGTCCATTTTCTCGATAAACTGCCTCCCCCGACGATCGACCATTTGAAAATGGAATATGACGTGGCGCTGGCGCAATCGCGCTGGCTCACCCTTTCATCCGACGCGAAGCAGATTTTCGTGCAGGACAGCTCGGAATATATCGGCTTCGACCGGCCCGACCTGGTCGTCGACACGGTGCGCGAGATCCTTTCCAAGAGCAAACACTAGGCCAGCGCCTCTGAACCGGACCGCCGGTGGCGGGTTTTACGGGCATGTCGACTTGCCGGATTCTCTATTTCAGAGGGGGCATATTGGAGGACGCGGCGGAGCTTGCGTCCGAAGACCTGCTGGAAGCGGCGAAGAGCGCGTCTTCAAGACACCCCGATCTCACCGCCGAGATCTGGCTGGACGGGCGCAAAGTGGGCGTCGTGCGTCCCTCCTGGCACTATCGCCTTCGCCACTAATCTGTTGCCCGAGTGCGACACTCGGGCAAGTTCCGCCATTTTCGCAGGAACTGCGTTTCGGTAGGCCCGTTTTGGCGCAGACCGGGACAGGCCCTCCTTTTGGTATGAACGACGATTCCGCCGACGAACGCGCTCACCTCGAGCGCATCAACGACGAGCTGAACCACAGTCTCGAACGCTGTCGCGACCTGCTCAAGACCCACCGATCGCAGCTCGCGACGAACTCCAACGAGGCGGAAGCGCCCGACGACGAAGAGGACGAGCGGTCGACCTAGTTTGACAAATTTTTTATTGCAAAATGTGAAACTTAGTTAAAGATGGGAATCCTCCGGGTGGGGATATTCCATGAAATATCGCGTTCTTGTTGCCTCGTTTCTGCTTGTCTCGTCATCGCTGGTTTCCGCCGAGCCGCTGCTCAAGCAGCCAGGCCACTGGGCGCAGGATTATACCGGCCGCAAAGCCGATCCCAGCATCCGCTTCGGTACCCTCCCAAACGGTCTGCGCTATGCGGTCATGCACAATGAAACGCCGACCGACGGCGTCGCCATGCGCATGCGCATCGGCTCGGGCTCGCTCCAGGAGCGCGACGACGAGCAGGGCCTCGCTCACTTCCTCGAGCATATGGCGTTCCGCGGAAGCGCCAATATTCCCGACGGCGAAGTGGTGCACATACTCGAGCGGCAGGGGCTGCAGTTCGGGGCGGACACCAACGCGTTCACCGCCCAGGACGAGACAGTGTACATGTTCAACTTCCCCAAGGCTGACGCGACCGCGCTCGAAACGGGATTGAAGCTGTTCCGCGAGATCGGCGAGCGGCTGAACCTGGCGCAGTCCGCCATCGATGCGGAGAAGGGCGTCGTGCTCTCGGAGGAGCGCCTGCGCGACACGCCGCAGTACCGTACCGTGAAGGCGAACTTCAGCACGATCCTCGACGGCACGCGCGCGATCACCCGCTGGCCGATCGGCAAGACCGAGACGATCAATGCCGCCAATCATGACCGTCTCGAGCGTTTCTATCGGGCCAACTACCGCCCGGACAACGCGACCCTGGTCATCGTGGGCAATATCGATCCGGCCGCCGTCGAGCAGAAGATCCGCGCCATGTTCGCCGATTGGAAGGCTGCGGGGACAGCCGACTCGATCGACCTCGGCGCCCCCACCGGCAGCAGGCACATCGGCGAATATGTCGGCACCGGAGCGCCCGACCAGCTCGGCCTGACATGGCTCGGCGCAGCGGATCGCCGCGCGGAGACCGAAGCCGTAGACCGCGAATTCCTCATCCGGCAAGTCGTGCTTCAGGTGCTCAATCAGCGCCTTGCTGATGATGCAGCGAAGCCGGGCAGCCCGTTCGTGGGCGCGCAGGCGGTGAGCGTCCGCTCGCTTCTTCATACTGCCGGCATCACCTCGATCGGCGTGACGGCTTCACCGGACAAGTGGCACGAGGCGCTCGATGCGGTGAGCGCGGAAGAACGCATGCTGCTGCGCGACGGAGTCCAGCCCGGCGAGCTCCAGCGGGCAGTCACCACACTTCGCACCGAACTCGAAGCCAAGGCCGCCCAGGCCTCGACCCGCAAGTCGCAGGCCATCGCCGACGCGATCGTCTCGTCCGTCAACGATGACGAGCTGTTCACGAGCGATGCGCAGGACCTCGCCTTTGCGGCACCCTTACTTGCGAAGCTCACGCCCGCCGAAGTGGACGCCTCGCTGAAGGCAATCTTCCCGGCAGGCGACCCGATCCTGTTCCGCTCGGCCCAGCAAGGCGCCGCGGGCGATACGCAACTGGCGGCCGCGCTGAACGGCGCTTACTCGCGCCCGCTCGGCGCCGAAATGAAGGAAGCCGCCATCACCTGGCCGTACACGAGCTTCGGCAAGCCGAGCGCGATCCTTTCGAAGACGGCCGACGCCAGACTCGGCACCACCACCATCCGGTTCGCCAACGGCACCCGGCTGCTGGTGAAGCCGACCAACTACGAAAAGGACAAGATCGAGGTCGCTGTCACCTTCGGCAACGGCCGCGCCGGAGTGAAGCCCGAGCTTGCCCATGCCCTCTGGGAAACTCAGCTCTATCCGCTCGGCGGAACGGCCAAGCTCTCGCTTGGCGACATCCGTAAATGGGCGCAGACGACCGGCAAGGTTCTGTCGGTGACGCTCGAGTCCGGAATGCGATCGTTCGTGCTGAGGGGCAGCACCCGCTCGACCGATTTGCGCGACCAGATGCAATTGCTCGCCGCCTACGCGCGCGATCCCGGATTCCGCCCCGAAGAGGTCGAGAAGGCCAAGTCGGTCGGGCCGATGATCGGCGGCCAGATCGAGGCCAACGCCGGTGCGGTCTACATGCGCGGCACACAGGCGCTGACGGTCGGCAACGACCGGCGTTTCATCGCTCTGCCGACCTTGTCGGACGTTTCGCAAGTCGCCGCGACCGACCTGCCGACCCTGCTCAAGCAGCCGCTTGCGGGCCGGGCAGACGTGGTGATGGTGGGCGACGTCACGGTGGACCAGGCCGTCGCCGCGACCGAGGCAACGTTCGCTTCCGGCGAACCCGCTAATGGCAATGCGAACGTCGTGCCGCACGTCACGTTCGCAAAGCACGACGCGACGCCGTTCGTGTTCGCTCACAAGGGCCGTGCCGACCAGGCCTTCTATGGCGAGTATTTCCCGCTGCCCGACTATTTCGCCGACCCGAAGGCCAGCGTCGTCGCCGATGTTGCCGCTTCGATTCTCTCGACGCGCCTGGTCGACACGGTGCGTGAGAAGCTCGGGATGACCTATTCGCCGATGGTCAATGCCAGTTCCTCGCTCGAGCTGCAGGGCCAGGGCTATTTCGCTGCGGCGATCGAGACTCCCGAGAAGAACTTCGCGGCCTTCCACGACCTGCTCGCGAAGGAGGTCAAGGACCTTGCGGCAAAGCCGGTAACCGCGGACGAACTCGCCCGAGCCAAGCAGCCGCTGGTCGAAGCCCAGCGCAAGAAGCTCGAGACCAATGACTATTGGCTCGCCAAACTGACGCAGCTCACCCGCGAGCCGCGCGTGCGCGACGAGGCGCTCCAGCAGCTCGACAAGATCGCCGCCGTCTCCTCGGCAGACGTGCAGGCGTTCGCTGCCAAGTTCATCGCCGGTCACGAGCCGCTGACTGCGATTTCCAAGGCTGCCGGATCGCCGATGGCAGGCACGAGCGCGACCGCTCCGCAGATCAAACAGTAGCTCGGCGCGATCGCTCGCGCGCTGCGCACAGAGGAATGGTTCGCCCGGCCGGGAACCATTTGCCGCGTCGATCATCAATGACGTGGGGCATTCCCGCAAAGGCCGGTCATGACGGACGAAGGCATAACACGCCGCCTTATCCTCACTTTGGGGGGCGCGTTGTCGACGCTTGTCATATTGCCCAGCCGCGCATTTGCCGAGACGTTGCGCCGGAAACTGCCGTGGGCGGCTGACCAATCCGACCGGCCCGCGCGGATCGACGATCGGCCTGGCTATATTTTTTTCGAGCTCGCCGAGGCAGCCTTCATCGAGGCTGCGGTTGCGCGCCTGATCCCGAGCGACGCGACCGGACCCGGCGCTCTCGAAGCAGGTGTTCCGCGCTTCATCGACCGCCAGCTCGCCGGGCCCTATGGAGCCGGCGATCACTTCTACCTGCAGGCGCCATTCCCGAAGGGTCTACCCACCCAAGGGTGGCAGATGCATTCGCCCGCGGAAGTCTATCGCGCGGCGATCCCCGCGATCGACCGCTGGAGCGGCGCGACATACGGCAGACCCTTCGCCGCGCTCGATTCCGCAACGCAGGACCAGGCGTTGAAAGCCCTCGAGGATGGCAAGGCTGACCTGGGCGACGGCCTGGACTCAAAAGCCTTCTTCACGCTGCTGCTCCAGAACACGATCGAAGGCTATTTCGCCGATCCGATCTACGGCGGCAATCGCGACATGGGTCCGTGGCGGATGATCGGCTTCCAGGGTGCGCGGTACGATCTCAGGCCGTGGGTCTCCCGTTACAATGAGCCTTATACGCTTCCGCCGGTGGGCCTGGTGGGGCGCAGCGAGTGGAGGCAGCGGGGCTGATGCCCGATCCTATCGTCGACGTCGTCCTCGTCGGATTCGGCTGGACCGGCGCGATCATGGCGGAAGCGCTGACTGCGGCGGGTCTCAACGTCCTTGCCTTCGAGCGCGGCGGCTGGCGGACAGCCGCGAACGACTTTTCCCTTCCGTTCGACCAGGACGAGCTGCGTTATTTCTGGCGCCATCATTTGTTCCAGAACGTCGCGCACACGACGCTGACCTTCCGCAACAAGCCGGACCAGCTGGCGCTGCCGATGCGCAGGCTCGGATCGTTCCTGCCGGGAGCCGGTGTCGGCGGCGGCGGCGTTCACTGGAATGGACAGGTGTGGCGCTTCCTTCCGTCGGATTTCGTGGCGCGGAGCCACAATCTGGAACGCTACGGCAAGGATGCTGTGAACGCGTCCGATATGACGATCCAGGACTATCCAGTTACCTACGCAGAGCTCGAGCCTTATTACGACAAATTCGAATATCTCTGCGGAGTCTCGGGCAAGGCGGGCAATCTCGGCGGGCGGATCGAAGCCGGCGGCAACCCCTTCGAAGGGCCGCGGTCGCGCGAATATCCAAACCCGCCGCTGAAGATGCCCTACGGCCCGAGCTTGTTCGCTGAGGCGGCGTCGCGCCTCGGCTACCACCCATTTCCGCAGCCCGCTGCGAACATGTCGCGGGCCTACACCAACCCGCTCGGCGTCCAGCTCGCCCAATGCACTTATTGCGGCTTTTCCGAGAAGTTCGGCTGCGGAAACGATTCCAAGTCGAGCCCGCAAACGACCATCCTGCCGGTGCTGATGCCGCGACCGAACTTCACGCTGCGGACTTATTGTGAGGTGATGAAGGTCGAGCTGACCCGCGATGGGCGCCACGCCACCGGCGTCAGCTACGTCGACGAGAACGGCACGCTGTCGTTCCAACCGGCCAACATCGTCATTCTCTCCGCATTCATGCTCGAGAACGTCCGGCTGATGCTGCTGTCCGGCATCGGCCCGCCGTACGATCCGCGCACCGGCAAGGGGACCGTCGGCAAAAACTATTCCTATCAAGCGGTGTCGTCGGTGAACGTTTTCTACGACGACAAGGTCACCAACCCGTTCATCGGCGCCGGGGCGCTGGGAATGCTCATCGACGACTTCAACGGGGATAATTTCGATCATACCGGCCTGGGGTTCATCGGCGGCGGCTATCTCGGCGCGCTGAATACCGGGGCCCGGCCGATCGAGACTCATTCCGTGCCGGACAAGACCCCCAAATGGGGCGCGGAATTCAAACGGGCGATCGCGGCGAATTATCTCAAGACCGTTCCGGTCGTGACGCATGGTGCGGTGATGAGCCATCGCAACAACTATCTCGATCTGGATCCGACCTGGCGCGACCATCTCGGCAGGCCGCTGATGCGAATGACGTTCGACTTCACCGACAACGAGCACAAGATGAGCGACTTCCTGACCGACAAGGCGGCGGAAATCGGCCGCGCTATGGGCGGTCGCGAAGTCAAGTCGAACAAGCGCAGCGGATCCTACGACATCGCGCCTTATCAGACGACGCACACGACGGGCGGAGCGATCATGGGGGCCGACCCGAACAGCAGCGCCCTGAACCGCTATTTGCAGAGTTGGGATGTGCCCAACGTGTTCGTCGCGGGCGCCAACGCTTTCCCTCAGAATGCCGGTTACAATCCCATGGGGACCGTGGCGGCGCTGAGCTATCACTGCACCGAGGCGATCACCGGCCGATATGTCAAATCGCCCGGTCCTCTGGTCCACGCCTGATGGCCAACCGGCTTCCCGACATCGCGCTCTGCATCGCTCTGACGAGCTTCGTCGCCGCCTGCGCCACCGCCACCTACCGCGACGTCCCACCGCCCGTCCCGCAGGGCGCCGACAGCCCGGGCGGCGGAGCGATCGGCCTGCCGCCCGCGAATGCCGACGACATCAGCGCGGACGCGGCGACCTGGGGGCCGCCGCAGGATGCCGCGTTCCCGCCCAATGCGCCAGGTCAGCTCAGCGACGACCCCGTCGCGCGCGGCCGCTATCTGGTCGATGCCGGCGACTGCGTGTCCTGCCACACGGCTCCCGGCGGCCAGCCCTTCGCCGGCGCCCGGGCGATCCGCACGCCGTTCGGAATCATCTATTCCGCCAACATCACGCCAGATCCGAAGTCCGGGATCGGCACGTGGACCGAGGCCGACTTCTATCGCGCCATGCACAAGGGCATCGCGCACGGCGGCAAGAACCTCTATCCGGCCTTTCCCTACACCTATTTCACGCACATGAGCCGCGGCGACGTCGACGCGATCTGGACTTATCTCAGGACGCTTGCGCCGATCTACCAGGTGAAGCCGGCCAACAAGCTGCCCTTCCCGCTCAATATCCGTCCATTGATGGCGATCTGGAACGCGCTCTTCTTCCGGCCCCGCGAATTCCAGCCCAACCCGGCGATGAGCGCCGAATGGAACCGCGGCGCCTATCTCGTGTGGGGGCCGGGCCATTGTGGCGGATGCCATACACCCAAGAACCTTCTGCTGGCCGACCGCAACGGCCATGCACTCCAGGGCGCGAGGCTCAACGACTGGGTCGCGCTCGACCTCACC
>DATMHG010000014.1:0-23701 GCA_035555035.1 Sphingomicrobium sp. | reverse complement strand
CGATATAATCGATGTCCTTCTTGAACATGACGTTGGCCTTGAGGGCCTGGTTCAAGTGGTGGACGACCTGGGTGTTGGCGATGTCGTAGAGGTTGCGGCCTTCGATCACGCCCGCTTGCTCGAGCATCCGCTCCGCCTTCTCGGTGCCCTCCTCCGTCAGCACGACGCTCTTCTGCTTCTCGTCCTTTTCGTAGTCGGAAGGCTTGAGCGTCTTCACGATCTTGTCGGCCGAGATGTAAAGGTCGGATTTGTCGTCCGTCGGGCCCGAGATGATCAGCGGCGTCCGTGCTTCATCGATGAGGATCGAGTCCACCTCGTCGACGATCGCGAAGTTGAACGGCCGCTGGACCATCTGGTCGCGCGAGTATTTCATGTTGTCGCGGAGGTAATCGAAGCCGAGCTCGTTGTTGGTCGCGTAGGTGATGTCGGCGTTATAGGCGTCGCGCCGCTCCTGGTCGGTGAGGTTCGGAATGATTACCCCCACCGTCATTCCGAGGAAGCGATAAATCTGCCCCATCCACTCGGCGTCGCGGCGAGCCAGGTAATCGTTGACCGTGACGACGTGGACGCCCTTGCGCTCGAGCGCGTTGAGATAGACCGCCAGCGTCGCGACCAGCGTCTTGCCCTCGCCGGTCTTCATCTCGGCGATCTCGCCGCGATGAAGCGCGATGCCGCCGATCAGCTGGACGTCATAATGGCGCTGACCGAGTGTGCGGATGGCCGCCTCGCGGACCGTGGCGAACGCCTCAGGCAGCAGATCATCGACCTTTTCGCCGTTGGCGAGCCGCTGGCGAAACTTGTCGGTTTGGGCGCGCAGCTCGTCGTCGGTCAGCGCCGAAACGTTCGGTTCGAAACCGTTGACCGCGTCGACATATTTGCCGAGGCCACGGACATAGCGATCGTTGGCCGATCCGAAGATGCTCTTTGCCACTGCGGCGAACATGAAATTCCCTTAAAGACCCGAGCGTTCAGGATCGGGTGAAAACCTCTCGCCGACGCTATCGGGAAACCGTCGCCGGCGATGTAAGGAGCGCCCCAGCGCTAGTCAATTAAGGGTAGGTGAGAGTTCATGGCAGCAACCGGCGGGTGCATGTGCGGAAACGTTCGTTACGAACTCAAAAGCGAGCCATACGATTGCGGCTGGTGCCATTGCCGCACCTGCCAGCTCAGCAGCGGGACTCCCGCTCAGCCATTTGCGTCCATCAAGCGAGGCGACTGGGTCGCGACGTCGGGCGCGGATTCGATCCGCAGCATCCGCTCGAGCAGTTTCGGGCAACGCTCATTCTGCGCGCAGTGCGGGACCCCGCTCTTCGTCACTGTCGACCATCAGCCCGAGACAATCGACTTCAGCGTCGTCACGCTCGACGATCCGGATGCCGTTCCGCCGGAGTATCATATCTTCTGGAGCAGCAAGGTCGGATGGTTCAATCCCGGCGATGATTTGCCGAAGCACAAGCGCTTCCGCCCGGGTACCATAGGCCTGGACGGGACCGAGCCGCCGGACGACAGCTCGCTGACGGGAGGTGCGACGACTTAGCCGGCGCTCGACTGCGGCGAAACGTCGAGATTGCTCTCGAGCCACTGCTGGATTTGGCTCCGCGGTGCGGCACCCACCTTTTGTGCGACAGGCTGGCCACCTTTGAACAGCAGCATCGTCGGGATTCCGCGCACGCCGTAGCGGCCCGGAATGTCGGGGTTTTCGTCGATGTTGAGCTTGGCGACGGTGACCTTGTCCCCGAGGTCGTTGGCAATCTCTTCGAGCGCCGGTGCGATCATTCGGCACGGCCCGCACCATTCGGCCCAAAAGTCCACCAGGACGGGTCCCTCGGCCCCCAATACATCGGATGCAAAACTCTGGTCGGTGACGGTCTTGGTGGCCATGGCGGCGATTCTCCGCTGTCAAAAGTTAACGAGCATATGGGCGGTCGGAGCGCGCCTCTCAAGACGGTAGCTCAAAGAGCTGCGGCCCGGCGGTATAGAGGAGCGCCGCACGGACGTCGCGATCGGGAAAGATGACCCGAAGCGCGTCGGAATAAGCCTGCATTTGCGCGAGGTGCGACTTTGGAATTCGCTCGGCATTCTCGGGCGCGCGACCGGTTTTGAAATCGAGCACGGACACCCGTTCGCTCTCGATCAGCAGCCGATCGGCCGTGCCCGCAATGACCCGGCCGTCCGGCAAGGTCGCCGCCAGCGGTGCCTCGCCCAATGAGCTTGGGCCGAACAGCGCAGCAAATTTTGGGTCCGAAAGAACACCACACACTTGCGTGACGATTTCGTCGCGAACCGCTTCGTCGCTCACCCCCGCCGAGCGCTCGAGCCACCGCCTTGCAGCCGCAGGCCGAGCGTTCGCTTCCACGGCGGGGAGGCGTTCGAGCAGTTGGTGAATCCACGTCCCGCGAAGTGCGGCGGCGCGCATCCCTTCGCTCGGCGGCGGTGCGCTCTCGTCGTCCACCGCGATTGTGGACGGCGCCAGCGGCCGCGGCGGGCGAGCCTCCGGTGGCGCCGGCCTCAGCGCCCAATCCGGAATGACGGCTGCCGGCAACGCGATCTTGTCCTTCGCGCGTTTCCGGGGAGCTACACTTGCCGAACCGAAGCGCAGGGCTACATGGTCCTTCCCGGAAGTCGCGCTCATTTCGTTCATCGCCTGCTCGACGATGCGGTGCCAGCAATTGGCCGGCCGCGGATCGGATCCATCCTTCTTGGCCTTGGGCATGACGCCGCTCACGATCAGCCGGTCGGCCGCGCGCGTCAGCGCGACATAGAGCAGGCGCATATGCTCCTCGAGGTCACGCTTCTCCTCTGCTAGGATGAGTTCCTCGAAAGGCGGACAGCGTTCGTCTTTCTTTGGCCGAAGCAACGGCGCGACACCGGCTTCCTCGATCTCCATGTCGACCGTCAACGGCGTGCGGCCGAGCCGCGCCGGGTCGGCGGTGGCATCGGCGAGAATCACCACGGGGGCTTCCAGGCCCTTGGCGCCGTGCACAGTCATCACGCGAACCTCGTTCGCCGGCTGTCCCGGGTCGCGCTGAACGTCGACCGTTCCGCGCGAGAACCACGACAGGAAACGGTCGAGCGAGGCCGTTTCGTTGCGCTCGAACTCGAGCGCGCTATTCATCAGCTCATCGATCGCGTCGCGCGCCTCCAGGCCGAGCCGCGAGTAAAGCTTGCGCCGGCCTTGTATTGGACCGGTGAGGATCGTCTCGAGGAAGCGCGAGGGCGTCGTGAAATCCGTAATTCGCAACAGTTCAGCCAAAGCGTCGTGCGCGGTGCCGAACGCCTCGTTCTCCGCTGCCCTGCGGCGCAGCTCGCGCCACAGGCTCACCGATCTTCCATAAGCGAGCTCGCGCAGCTGGTCCTGGTCCCAGGCGATCAGCGGCGAGACGAGCAGGCACGCGAGGCTGAGGTCGTCGCTCGGCTGCACCGCGAACTTCACCGCGGCGAGCAGGTCATGCACCGCGAGCGGCTCGTGCAGATGCAGCCGGTCGACACCGGCGACCGGCACCCCGGCGGAGAACAGGCGCGCGACGATCAACGACGCGAGCTCGCCGCGGCTGCGCACCAGCACGAGGATATCGCCGGGCGCCAGCGGCCGCCCCGTCGAGGCGAGCACCGGCGCCTCTTCGATCACCAGCCGTATGCGTTCGGCAAGTGCCCCGGCATAATGCCGGTCGCGCAGCGATACGTAGTGCTCCTCGCCTTCATCGCTGTCATCAGGCGATTCCTCGACGGTGAACGGCTGCCAAAGCTCGACCGAACCGGACCGCTCGTGATGATGCGCCCGGTGCGACGGTGGCGGCTCGCTGAGCCCAAGTGCACCCGGGCCGACGGTCTCGATCACCGCGTCAACGACGTCCAGCACTGGCTGCGCGGAACGGAAATTCGCGGCGATGGAAAGGTCTCGAAATTCGCTCGCGCGCTGCTGATAGCTGAAGAGATCCTCGCCGGGCTCCAGAGCCGCGGCGCGTCGCTTGAACGCTTCCTTCGCTTCATGGAACTTGCGGGGGTCGGTCCCCTGGAAGCCGTAAATCGCCTGCTTGAAGTCGCCGACCATGAACAAGGTGCGGCTGCGGCCTTCGCTCTCGATCGATCCGCTGAAGAACTCCTCGACGAGATGCTCGATGATCTCCCACTGCGCCGCGTTGGTGTCCTGCGCCTCGTCGACCAGCACGTGGTCGACCTGCCGGTCGAGCTTGTAGCGCACCCACTCGCCCATGCCCGGCTGCTTCAACAGCTGCCGAGTCCACTCGATGAGATCGTTGAAGTCGGCGACTCCCGCGGCCCGCTTCGCGTGCGTGTAAGCCTTCGCGAACGCCTGCCCCGCCCGCAGCCCCGCCGCCATGTCGCGCGCGAGTCGCGCTCCGTTCTGGATCCGCAGCAAGTCGCCGATCAGAACGGCAAGCCGTCCCGCGTGCGATTCGTAGTGAGGCTCAGCTTTCGACTGACCTGCCGACACGCGCAGGCTCCCCTTCTCGGTCAGCACCACCTTGCGCAAGTCCGCCAGGCCTGCAGCCCGTTCGATCGGAGTCAGCAACAGCCACTCATCGATGAGGTTGGCGTGACCGAGACCCGTCTGCGCGCCCCATCTGCGGTTTGCGTCCGCAACTGCCCGAAGCAGATCGCAGTCGAAGCGGTCGTCGCCGCAATGGTGGGCGATATAATCTTCAACCGACTCGTCCGGCAGGTCCATCAGCCCGCGCACGGCGGCCTCAATTCCCTCGGGGGGACCGAGAGCGGCAAGCGCGTCAGGCCGACGGGCACAAGCCTGAAGGTATTCGACGGCTCCGCCTTCGCCGAGACGCCGGCTGAGGCACTGCACATCGCGGATCAAGCCTTCGTCTCTACCGGCTTCGGCGTCGGCCATCAGGTCGGCAAGAGTTCGGCGCACCAATTCCTGCTCAGCCCGTCCCTCGATCGGCTGAAACCCCGGAACGATCCCCGCTTCGGCCGGAAAAGCAGCAAGCAGCGACTGGGCGAAGCTGTGGATGGTCTGGATTTTCAGCCCGCCCGGGCAATCGAGCACTTTGGCGAACAGCTGGCGCGCCCCTTCACGCGTCCTCGGATCATTGGATTCGCCGAGGTGAAGCAGGTCTGTTCCAAGCTCGCTATCCTTGAGCCGCACCCAACGGGCGAGCCGATCGCCGATGCGGTTGGCCATCTCCGCCGCTGCCGCTTTGGTGAAAGTGAGGCAGAGGATCGATTCGGGCCGCGCACCCTGGAGCAACAGCCGCAACACGCGAGCCGTTAGAACCTGCGTCTTGCCGGTTCCCGCAGAAGCCGACAGTGATGCGTGGGCCGCCGGATCAGAGGCCCTCCCCTGGTCGTCCTCGAGCTCGGGAAATGGCTTGAAGCGCCTACTCATGTCGCTTTCCAAGCGGCGCCGAACGCCATAAAGGCGTGATCATGAGCGACGACGAGACAGACCGCGCCAACGAGCAACGCCGTGCCAAGCTGGTGAAGGCCGGAGTGGCGGTCGGCATCGGCTCGGCGGCAATCGTTGCCGCCCTGCTTTACGCCTCGAAGGTCAAGAAGAAGCCGCGTCGCTG
Organism: Sphingomicrobium sp.; assembly: GCA_035555035.1. Classification (GTDB taxonomy): domain Bacteria; phylum Pseudomonadota; class Alphaproteobacteria; order Sphingomonadales; family Sphingomonadaceae; genus Sphingomicrobium. The sequence goes on along the minus strand of DATMHG010000014.1, from coordinate 18,158 downwards.
AGCTCATTTGCGGCCGTACCATTCCTGAAGCCGCATCAGCTGATCATAGTCGCCGTAGGGGGCGTAGGCCGGGTTGAGCTTGGCGGTGAACGGCTCGTCGCCCGTTAGCCATTTGCCTGCGGCCTCGGCAAAGTTCCGAAAAGCATGGTCGAGGAACTCGCCCGGAGCCATATCCTTGTCGGGGCACATCAGTCGCCCGAAATCACCGCGGTAACGGGCGAGCGACCAATATTCGAACGCTTCGGGATCGCCTGATGCACCTGCGAAGCCACCGGCGCGTCCGATTAGACCAAGCAGGCCGAGCTGCAGCGCGAAACCTTCGGTCACCGCTTTTTGTGTCGGCGGTTGGCCTGTCTTGTAGTCGATAATCGCCAGCGCCCCGCCCGGCAGGCGGTCGATCCGATCGACGCGGCCTTGGACAATCACCCCGCTCAGAGGCGTTTCGCCCGTGACCTCCGCTGCGAGCGGCCGCCGTCCCTCCGCCTGATTTTCCCGCTCCATCGCTGCGATCCAGTCGATCGCCTCCAGCAGGCGCGGCGCCCAGAGCGCGCGAAGCATCGCATGAATCGCTTCGTCCTTCAGCAACTGCTCGGCGCGGCCTCGCAGCTTGTCCGGATCGCATTCATCATGCTGCAGCCAGTGTTGTAGCACCTCGTGAACTGCCGTGCCCTTCCATGCGGCGGTATGGTCGGCATCGACGGGATCGAGCGAGCGGAGCTTCAGGATCGCTTGTGCATAGAATGCGAACGGGTCCGCATTGAGCCGGTCCACCTGGGTGACGGATATCTTGTCCGGGCGCTGCTTGGCAGCCGGCGACGGAGCAGGTCGATCGACGGGCTGCGGCGCACCGGGGTCGTCGAGGGCGCGGGTGAGGCGCTCGAGCGGAATGTCACGAGGCAGACGGCCGCTGATTGCGTCGAGGCGCAAAAGGAAACGGGACGCGACGGTCGGCGATTTGACGTCTCGTCGTGCCCTGGTGATCAGGACTTCGGGCGCGCCGAGTGCGCTCGCAAAATCATGCGCCGAAAGGCCGATGCGATTGTCGAGCGTCGGCATGCCGAGAGTCGCGCGCACCTTCGGCGGCAGCCAGGGGTCGGGCGCGGGCATCGCCGGCCACACGCCTTCATTGAGCCCGCCGAGGACGACTAGATCGGCGCGCTGCAGCCGCGCTTCGAGCAATCCCCAGATGAAGATCCGCGGATGGCCTCCGTAAGGCGGCCGGACGGCATGCCCGTCGAGCAACTGCCGCACCAGCGGCACCGCGTCTTCGGCAGTAATCGTCAGCTGCCCCGCCGCCTCGGACGTCTGCAGAGCGGCGAGCAACCCCGCGGCCATCCGCCCGGCTGGTCCACACCATGCTGCGTCTCCGGCAAGCCGCTGGGCTGCATCCGACAAGGATTGAGCAAGCTGCGAGAGGGACGTGGGTCCAGCGAGCAGCCGATCGATCGTTTCAATCCGCGGTCGGACGCGCTGCCATTGGACCAGAGCGCGAAAATGCGTGTCGAGACCTCCAATCCCCGCGGGCGGACGGGGGCCTCGCAATCTGACGTCGAGCTCGCGCACGGCATCGAGCCAAGCGACACGCTCATCGCCTTCGCCGACCAAAGGATGCTTGAGCAGCGCAAGCAGCGGGACCGGCGCGAGCTCCTCGGCCGCTGCGCTGGCGATACCGAGAAGCAACGTGCCTGCCGGCGTCGTCGACAGCGGCTTGCCGGCACTGTCATCAGCCTCGATGCCCCAGCGCGCGAGCAGCGCTGATACGCGACCGGCAAGCTGACGGTCGGGAGTGATCAGCGCCGCAGTCTTGCCCGAGGTTTCCAGCGCTTTCCGCAACGCAAGGGCGGCGGCTTGCGCTTCGGCTGCGGAGTCCGGCAGCTCGGCGAGCCGGATGTTGCTCAAGCGCCGCTCGGTGGGCGCAAGCGTCTCCCATTTGTGCGAGAATTGTGGCGCCGCCATCGCATTGGCGACAGCCCGGCCGCGCGCTGGCGACGAGGCAGCGCCCCCCGACCGACGCCAAGGCTGCACCTCGGCGCGCGCCACGCCGAGCCGGTCGAGCAGAAGCTTCAGGTGGAATTGAGGATGCGTAGCCTCGCCTCGCCCGTTCTCATCAGGCCCGAGCGCGTCCCATTCCTCATCGGGGAAGATGTTCGATAGCCATAGCCCCGGGAGGACGACCATCCCGTCGCGCATCCGCGCCACACGTGCGACGAGCGCGGCGACAGCAGGCGCCGCGGTGGTGATGCCTGCGGCGACCGTAAAGCCTAGAGGTGGTTCGTCTTCCCAGCGATCCGCAAGGCGATGGAGGAGACGGTTGCGCCGCTCGGCGAGGTCGATTGACCCCCGTTCGGCGAGGAGCTGCGGCCACTGCTCGTAAATCAGCTGCAGCTTCTCGAGCGATTTCTCCCAGTGCCGCGCCAGGTCGCTTGTTTCGGAGACGGCGTTTCGCAGCCACCTCGGTTCGATTTCCTCGACCAGCAGCGCATCGAGTGTGCGCGCCAGATCGGCCGCGAGCCGCAAACTCTCAGCGCTTCCTCCGCCGCGCACGATCGAGGCGAGGTTCAGCAAACGCTCGGTCGCGTCGATCGCCGCAGGTATCGGCTCTCTCTCGTCGACGCGGTCGAGCGCTCCTCCGACACGTTCGTCCAGCTCCGGATCGCCGACGGGGATGAGCCGCGGCAGCAGCAAGCCGCTGCCGCTTGCCCGAACGAAGGCGTCGGTGACCGCGCGCACCGCACGATTGTTGGGCAGAAGAATGCGACCTTGCGCGAGCTCGAGCGGGTCCTTGCCAAAGCGACCGATGAGTCCGGCCGCGAGCGCATCGGCGAACGAACGATGGGAGGGAATGGTATAGACGGCGACCCGCTGCGGGTCAGGCATTTTCGAGTGCTGCTTCCGTCATCGGGATCGACTTGGGTGTGCCGACGTCGAACCACAGGCCCTGGTGTACGGCGCCGAAGCAACGGCCCTCGTCGATCGCGCGATCCCACAGGATGTTGGTCGAGAACGGCCCGTCCGGAGCGTCCCGCAGCAGGCGCTTCGAGATCATTTGGACACCAGTGAAAACGAACGGCGCGACGTGGCTGCGGTCGCGGCGGCGAAGCCGCCCTTCACGATCCATGTGGAAGTCGCCCATGCCCCTGTGGTTCTCGGCCCGCGCGAGTGGGACAAGGAGCAGGAGGGCATCCATCTTGGTGTCGTCCCAGTGCGAGGCGAGCAGCTTCAGCGTGTCCGCGGGTCCGTCCACCCACAGGTTGTCGCTGTTGATGGAGAGGAAGGGGTCGGTGTCGATCAGCGGCTGCGCTTGAACCAACCCGCCGCCGGTCTCCATCAGCAGCTTGCGCTCGTCGGAAATCATCACTTCGAGACCATGCCCGCGGCTGACGAGATGCGCTTCGACAGCGTCGGCGAGATAGTGGACGTTGACAACGACTTTCTTGACCCCCGCTGCGCGTAGCTTCTCGAGCACGTGGTCGAGCAAGGGCTTGCCGCCCACTTCGATCAGTGGCTTGGGTTTCGTGGCGGTGAGCGGCCGCATGCGCTTGCCGAGACCCGCCGCCATGATCATCGCGGTGCGCGGTACCTCGGCGGGAATCTCCGCCTTCAGACTGAGCGCACGCTTGGTCCGGTTCACGCGGCTTGCTTCCAAGGCTCGCGCCGGCGCTCCGGCGAGACATTCGCATCGAACCATTCCCGAACAGGTCGGAGATGCACTTGCGACAGGTCCCGTTCGAGCAGTCCCCACATGCGCGGTTGGAAGCGGCGCTAGCCCGGCTTCTTGTCGCGCTGCCAAAGTCGCGTGAAAACTCCGAGAATGCGCGTGTTACGCTGCGCCGCTAACGCCCAATAGGCGCCTTCGAACGCCTCGCCATGTCCGGTTGCCGCAAGGTAGCGGTCGATCATTGCCCGCTCGATCTCCGGCGGCACGTCGCGCCTGGCATCCTCCAGCACGGAAGCAAGGTCGTAGGCGGGATGACCGGCAAGCGCGTCCTGGAAGTCGAGCAGACCGAAATGGGCGACGCCCTGTCGATCGGCGACCAGCATGATGTTCTCCGCATGATAATCGCGAAGCACCGTGACGGGACCAAGACCGTCATTCGCGACCGGCTCGAGAACTTCGGTCCATGCGCGGCGGTAGCCCTCTTTGTCCACGTCGGCGCCCACGGCCGGGCAATACCATTCGATGAAGAGCTCGAGCTCTGTCAGCCACTGCTCGAGACCGTGCGGCGGAAGTCCCTCCATCGGCGGGTGCTCGTGGAGATGGACGAGAACGTCGGTTGCGAGCTCGTACAGCTCGCGCTCGCGATGCAAATCCCTGTCGAGAGCCTCGCGCAGTCGAGCATTGCCGAAGTCTCCGAGAAGCAACAGGCCCTTGTCGAGATCGCGGGCCAGGATCTCGGGTGCGCTCAGGCCGCGCGAAACTAGCCATTCGGCGACGGCAATGAACGGACGCGGGTCCTCGTGCGGGGGCGGCGCATCCATCAGCACAGCGGTGTCCTTGCCCTTCACCACGCGAAAATAGCGACGGAACGAGGCGTCGCCCGCGAGGGGCAGGATCTCAGCTCCTTCCCAACCGCAAGCGGCAAGGAATTCAGGCGCATAGGCCGGCGGAGTCATCGTGGAGGCCATCGTCCCTCCCATGACGGAGGCACCTTGGCTGTCAAGATTCTGTCGGCGCCCACGCCGAACTGGAGTGACAAGGTGAGCGCTTCCGGCCACAGGTTCCCGCCTGCCCGCTCCGGCCATTCGACCATCAGCACTGCGTCCGAAGCGGAATCGAGCCCGAGCTCCTCGAGCTCCGACGGATTCTCTATTCGATAAAGATCGACGTGCCACACCGGCGGATCGACGTCGTCGTACGGTTGGACAATCGCGAAGCTCGGGCTCGGCACCTCGCCTTCGTATCCGAGCGCTGCAAGGAAGCCGCGGGCGAACGCGGTTTTGCCGACGCCCAGCGGCCCCGCGAGGGTGATCACGTCCCCCGCCCTCGCAACTCCAGCCAGCGCCGCGCCAGCCGCGGCTGTGGCCCTCTCATCCGCCAGGATCATTTCGAGCCGCGGGGTATGGTCAGGGTCACGGTCGTGCCCTTGCCCTTCTTCGACTGCAGCTCGACGCTGCCGCCATGCGCCTCGATGAACTGGCGCGTCAGCGGGAGTCCGAGCCCAAGCGCCGCTTCGCCGCGCACGCCTGCTTCGACAACCCGGTCGAATCGGTCGAACACGCGCGGAAGATCATGCGCGGCAATACCGGAACCATTGTCGGCGATGCGGATGATCGCCTTCTCCTCGTCGCCGTCGGCGGTGAGCACGATGCGGCCTTTCCGATCGGTATAAGCGACCGCATTCTGAAGGACGTGCTCGATCGATTCCCGCAACCGTCGGGCATCGCCGAAGACGTAATCCGCCGACGGCGAAATTTCGCCTTCCAGCTTCTGCGCTTTTTCCGCCGCGCGAACGCGTCCGGTCTCGAGTGCAGCGCGGCAAAGGCCAGCGACGTCTACCCGCTCGCGCTCCAGCGCGACACCGCGTGTGTCGCCAGTCGTCAGGTCGAGCACGTCATTGATGAGCTTCGAGAGGCGATCGACCGATTCCAGGACGGCTGCGACGTAATCGGCGCCCTTGGCGCTCAGCTTGCCCGCGTACCCGCCAGCGAGCAACTCGGCGAAACCGCCGATCGACGTGAGCGGCGTCCGTAGCTCGTAGCTCATGTTGGCGACGAAGTCGGTCTTGACCCGATCCGCTTCTTCGAGCGCCGCAGCGCGCTCGCGAAGCGCAGCTTCGATGCGGCTGGAGTCCGTGACGTCGACCATGGTGAAGAGGGCATTTCCGTCAGGAAGGGGCACCGCTGCGAATTGGAAGTGGCGGCCGTCGGTCATCGAGATTCGGCCGTTGGACGACTGCCGTTCACTCGTCGTCTGTCGGACCATTTCCCTGATTTGCGCGGCGGCCGTCGGGTTGACCAGCTTGCGTGCCATCGCCGGAACCAGCTCGTCGACACGCGGGTGCGTGGCGAGCCATTCCTCGTCGAGCTCCCAATCCTCGAGGAAGCGTCGATTCCACAGATAAAGGCGCCCGTCGCTCGCAAATACGCTAATCGCCTCGAACAGGTTGTCGAAGGTCGCCGCTCGTACGCGAAGAAGCGTGTCGCGGGCCGATGCGAGCCGGAGCTGCTCCGTCCGATCCTCCAGAAAAAGCCTCAAGCCCCCGTCGGGCAGCGCCTGGGCGACCACGCGGAAATGATCGCCATTGGGCAAGGACCATTCTTCCTCGACGACCTCCTCCGCGCTCGTGAACCATTCGCGGCGTTCGCCCTTCCAGGCCGGGAAATCCCGGACCTCGGGAAGACGCTGGTTGTCGCGCATCCGCTCGAGGATTCGATCGAATTCAGGTTGCTCGGCAAGCCAGTCGGGATCGAGCTGGGTCATGACCGCGAACGGTCGATTGAAGAAGCTCAGCGTCCGATCCGCGTCGAACTGCGCCGTCCCCGCAGTCATGCGGTCGGCAAGCTCGCGCTGCGACTCCATGTGCCGCGAGAGCTCGGTGCGCGCGTCCTCGAGGTCCTGGACGTCGCCAGCAAACCCAGCAACCGCGCCCGTGGATAGAGGAACGTTGACGATCCGAAGCATGCGGCGTTCACCCCGCAGGATCGCGGGCTGCATGCGCGATACGATGCGGCCGCTTTCCTGAGCCTGGCGTGCAGTGGCAATGGCGCTGCTTTCGCCTTCCGCGTCGATCAGCTCGAACCCGCGTTCGATCACCTCGCTTGCGTCACTTGCCTCCACCGAGTGCACGAAAGCGCTATTGACCAGTCCGAGCTTCAGGTCCGGGCCGCGGTACCACATGGGAAATGGGGCGGCCTCGATCAAATGTGTGAGTGAACCGAGAGCCGCTTCTGTCTGGCGGAGCCTCAGCGCCAGGCGCGACCGCTCCTCCTCGCCCACACTCGTGTCGAAGAACCATAGAAGGAGAGTGCCCGCTTGCGCCGGTGCCGGAGCGGGGCCGCCCCGCACCTCGAAGACACGGCCCGACCCGTTCGCGTGCACCTTGCGCGAAATCCGTTCCGCCGACATCCGCGCGCTGTCGACGTCCTGCTCCAGTGCTTCGAGATCTTCGGCGAGGATTCCGCTGTCGTTGCCGATCAAGTCGGATAGTCGGACGGGCGTTCCGCGAAGGCCGAGATCACGGACGAGCTGGGGATCGGCTTCGATGCGCCGGTCCGGGCGAACCACGAGCGGTCGCGCCGGAGTGAGTTCAAGAAGGGCGGCATTGGCCCGCGCTGCTCCAAGCACATCTTCGGCAAGGCGGAACCGGCGCGCGGCAACAAGGGTCATCCAGACCGCGAGCGCGAGCCACAGCAGCGCCAGGATCGCGATCCAGATCGTCGTTGCCCCAAGTGCGCCCATCGCAGCTGCGCCTACCCCCTGAGGAATTCATACGGCCAAGCGCCGGAAAAAAGAAAGGGCGGGAAGCACTTGGCTTCCCGCCCGGTTTGGAGTTCCGCGGATGCCCGCGAATTCGCTTACTTCAGGTCGAGAACGACGCCCGCATACATGAAGCGGCCGTAGTTCGTGTAGATCGCCGACCCCGCGCCCGAACCGGTCAGGCCGAGCGGCGGCAAGCGATTGAAGATGTTGTCCACACCCGCGTAGAATTCGTACTTCTTCTTGAGCGTGTAGCCCACACGGATGTCGTGATACCACACGGCGCCGGTGTTGATGTGGCCCTGGTCTGCGACGTCGGCGTTCTGCGGTGGCCGACCTTCGAACGAGTGGGTGTCCTCGAAATTGAAGTCCGTCATCGAGCCGATGTACCGGAGCGTATAGCGCAGGTCCAAACCGCCGATGGTGTAGCCGGCGATGGCCGTTCCCGAGAAGACCGGGTCGCCCAGTTCGCTGAGGATACGGTTCCCGAAGTTCGGGTTGGTTGGATCGGTGAAGTTGGTCCGTTCCAATGTATAAGTGGCAAAGCCACGCAGGTTGAGCCGGTGCCCGTTCGCGAAGCGATGGGTGTAGCTCAGGTCGAAGTCGATGCCTCTCGAAATCTGCCTTGCGAAATTGACGCCCGCGGAGAGGAGCGCCGAGGGTTGCGCGAACAGACCGAACTGGTCACGCGGGTTGATCAGCGGGCAAAACTGGTTGTTGACGCTCGGCTGATCGACGCACAGGTTCAGGATCTGCTGAGCGCCAAGCACGGAGATCAGGTTGGTGACGTTGATCCGGAAGTAATCAACGCTGAGGTTGAAGTTCGGCAGGAAGCGCGGCGTGATCACAGCGCCCAACGTCAGACTCTTGCCGGTCTCCGCCGTCAGGTTCGGGTTGCCCGCCGACGTGATTTCGATCGTCTGAGAATTCGCAATGCAGTTTGTGAATGGGCTTCCAACCGGGTGAGTGGCGTCAGCGCAAGGTGAACCCGCAAGGATTGTCGTGGGCACGCCCAGCGCCGCGCAGTTCCCGGTGCGGTTGCTGCCGGCGTTGATACCACCCGCGGCGAGCTGGTCGCATGGATCCGTCACGAAGTTGAAATTGACCGTCGGCGGCGTGAACAGGTCGCTCAAGGTCGGAACGCGAACCGATTTCGAGTAATTTCCACGGAAGCGGATGTCGCGGACGGGCGAATAGATTGCGTTCACGTTCCAGGCGAAGGTGTGACCTGCTGACGTATTGTAGTGCGATTCGCGCGCAGCACCCGAAACTGTCAGCTCGTGCGCGAGCGGCAGGTCCTTCAGGATCGGCACATTGAGCTCGCCGAAGCCTTCAAACACCTTGAACGCCGGAGGATTGAACGGCGGGAAGGCGTTGAAGAAGGTGCCGCCGGAGGCACTCACAGGGTCCGCGTGAGATTCGGCAGTTTCGCGCCGGTACTCGAGACCAAGCGAGAATCCGATCGGACCGCCCGGAAGGGAGAACCACTGCGCACTGCTGCCGCTCACGTATCCGAGACCGTCGACCTCAGTCGCCGACTGGAACAGGTGTGACGTGCGATTGACGAAAGCGATCGCCTCCGGACTCGCACGATTCTCGCCGAACAGGTCGATCGGGACGCAGCCGTTGCCCGGATCCGTCAGAGTGGAGCGGCAGACGATATTGCCGTTGGCGTCGCGGACCGCATCCACGGCCAAAGTGAACCCTGCCGGGTTGCCGAACTGGTCGGCCAGCAGGAGATCGTTGAGCTGTGCGTTGGTGGCGTGGTGATGACCGTAGTTGAGCGAGACTTCGTAATGCCAATCCTGGAGGAAGTCGCCCGTTACACCGGCGACGATGCGATAGGTCCTGCGGTAATCAATTTCCTTGCGAGCGCCGAGATCGACGTTGAACCGGTTAAGCGGAATCGTGTTGCGAGTGACGCAGAAGCCGTTTGCACGAAGCGCCGCGATGTTCTGCGGCGTCAGGAATGCGTTCGAGCAGCTGAGGCTCGGAACAGTGATGCCCTGCACCCCGACCGGCCCAAAGAAGCCGGCGAGCCTGCCCTGGAAGAAGCTCGGCTGAAACTCCTGCCGTACCTTCTGATAGGTGAAGGTTCCTTCGATGAACGGCTTGAATGCGTCCGAGACATCGTAATGGCCGAGCAGATTGGCCTGGTAGCGGTCGCGGCCGACGGCGAGCTGACCGGTCTCGCGAAGCGTCGAACCGATGAGCGGATTGTTGCTTATGACCGTCCCGCCACTGAACTGAAGGAAAGAGCGATCCGCAGGCGGCGTGACGACGAGGTTACCAGCCGGATCGAAGGAAAGGTTCTGACCGCTTGTCGTCAGTACGGCGACGTTGCCGCCTGTGGTGACGAACGGATTGCGGATTCCGCAGACGAAGATTCGATCGGGGATATTGTCCGAGCCGTTCGGAAGACTGGCTTCACCTCGCGTGTTTTCGTTCGGCTCGAAGCCGCAAACGTTCGCGAAATGGCTGCGGTCGCGGAAGTTGAGCGGCTCCGCGTGGGTATATTCGAGGTCGACCGCGATATTGCCGCGGCCATCTGCGAAATTCCGGCCGATGGTCGTCGATACGAAGCCAACGTTACGATCGCCGTACTTCGAAATGCCTTCCTGGCCGCGAACGCGAAGACCGTCGAAATTCCTCTTGAGCACGAAGTTCACGACGCCGGCGACTGCATCCGAACCGTAAATCGCCGACTCGCCGCCGGTCACGACGTCGATGCGGTCGATCAGGTCCTGCGGGATGTTGTCGACGTCGACGATGAAATCGCCTGGCGATTCCGACACAAACCTGCGGCCGTTGACCAGCACCAGAGTGCGGGTCGTGCCGAGGCCGCGAAGGTCGAGGAAGTTCTGGCCGGCAGTACCGATGAAGCGGCCGGAATTCTGCTGGCTGAACGTCGAACGAAGCGCCGGCAAGTCGTTCAGCGCGTCGCCGACCGTCACCTGGCCTTGCTGCGTGAGTTCGTCATTCGTGATCGAGGTGATCGGAACCGGCGATTCGAGGTTCGGGCGCTTGATGCGCGTACCGGTGACGATGATCGACTGCTCGTTGGGCTTGGATGCGGTAGGCGGCGCATTGGGTGTCTGAGCTGCGACACACTGCTCCTTCGCCGCGGCATTCTCGATCGTTGAGCAATCGGTCGGGACATTCGGCTGCGCCGAGGCCCCCACGCCCTCGGCAAACGCCGGGGTCGCGAAGGCGGCGCTCAGCGCAAGCGCCGAAACGGAAAACGACAAACGGGAAAAGCTGGTGAAAGTACGCATGTTGGAAGTTCCCCCTCCAGGAAGCCGTACTTCCCCACTAACAAGCGACAGATTAGTGGCAATACAATGACTTGATCAGCCGTGACGGATTCCGCTCGCTGTCACATTCATGCAACATTCACATTGTGTCGGCGGGGCGACACTGGCCGTTCGCAGAACGGAACAGCCGCTCCGTCGAAAATCAGTAGCGGTAATGATCCGGCTTGAACGGGCCCTCTCGCGAGACGCCGATGTAGCTGGCTTGCTTGTCGCTGAGCTTCGTGAGCTTCACTCCGAGCTTGTCGAGGTGCAGCCGCGCGACTTTCTCATCGAGGTGTTTCGGCAACACATAGACGTCATTTTGATACTGATCGGACCGTGTGAACAGCTCGATCTGCGCCAGCACCTGGTTGGTGAAGCTCGAACTCATCACGAAGCTCGGATGGCCGGTCGCATTGCCGAGGTTGACCAGGCGGCCCTTCGACAGCACGATGATCTTCTTGCCGTCGGGGAACTCGACCTCGTCGACCTGCGGCTTGATCTCGGTCCACTTCATGTTGGCCAGCGCGCCGATCTGGATCTCGCTGTCGAAGTGACCGATGTTGGCGACGATCGCCATGTTCTTCATCGCCCGCATGTGGTCGAGCGTGATGACGTCCATGTTGCCAGTCGCGGTGACGAAGATGTCGGCGCGCAGGCAAGCCTCCTCCATCGTCACGACCTCATAGCCTTCCATCGCAGCTTGAAGGGCGCAGATCGGGTCGATCTCGGTGACGAGGACGCGGGCGCCGCCCTGGCGCAGCGAGGCGGCCGAGCCCTTGCCGACGTCGCCGAACCCGGCGACGCAGGCGACCTTGCCGGCGAGCATCACGTCGGTCGCGCGACGGATCGCGTCGACCAGGCTCTCGCGGCAGCCGTAGAGATTATCGAACTTCGATTTGGTGACGCTATCGTTGACGTTGATCGCCGGGAACGGGAGCTTGCCCTTCTTCGCCAGCTCGTAGAGGCGGTGAACGCCGGTCGTGGTCTCTTCCGACACGCCTTTAATGTTCTCGACGGTCTTCGTGAGGTAGCCCGGCCGCTCGGCGAGGAACCGCTTCAACGTCGCGACGAAGATCTCCTCTTCTTCGTTCGACGGAGCGAACAGCTCCTCGCCCTGCTCCGTGCGATAGCCCCACAGCGCGAACATCGTGGCATCGCCGCCGTCGTCGAGGATCATGTTGCAGGTGGGGTCGCGGCCCCAGTCGAAGATCCGGACGACGTAATTCCAATAATCCTCGAGCGTCTCGCCCTTCACGGCGAACACCGGGATATGCCGCGCCGCGATTGCTGCCGCCGCATGATCCTGGGTCGAGAAGATGTTGCAGCTCGCCCAGCGCACTTCAGCGCCAAGCTCGATCAGGGTCTCGATCAGGACCGCGGTCTGGATCGTCATGTGCAGGGAGCCGGTGATCCGCGCGCCCTTCAGCGGCTTGGAGGCGCCGAACTCCTCGCGGAGCGCCATCAGACCGGGCATCTCCGTCTGGGCGATCTCAATTTCCTTGCGCCCGAAATCGGCGAGGCCGAGGTTCTTCACGACAAAGTCGTTGAAACGGGTTTCAGCCTGCGTCGCCACGTGAGAGTCTCCGATTGAGTGATGCGCGCGCCTTGTGCGCGGGGTCGCCGCAGCCGTTAGCCGCGAAGCTGGCGAAAGGCAAATATAAAGATATCTTTATATGTTGAAATCACGCCCTGGGGGACTTGAGCGACCTTCGGAGCAGCAGGCCGCCAGGTATGAGCGGCAACCACAAGGTAAAGCCGCGGAACAACAGCGTCGCGGACAGGGCCGCCTCGAACGGTACTCCGAACAAGCGCATCATCGCGATGCTCACCGCCTCGAACGAACCCAGCCCCATCGGAATTGGTCCAAGAATGACGGCGATCGAGGCCATCATGAAAGCCGTGTAGCCGGCGCTGAGCGGCGCATGCACCCCAAGTGCGAGCAGACAAGCCTGCATGGTTCCTGCGTCACAGAGGAAGACGAGCGCATTGAGCAGGGTCAGCCATGCGATGAGCCGCGGATTTCGCAGCAGCCTGGCAGGCGCTTCTCCGACAAGCTCGAAGAAGTCGTGCACCTTTGACCAACGCGAAAGCCACCTCGGCAGAGGTTTCTGACTCCGCCGGTGCAGCCACAGCGTCAGACTGGGAATCCCCGCGGCGACGACCAGGAAAATGAGCACGGCTCCAATCAGCAGCAGGCTCGCCCGGTCCTTCCACCACAGTACGACGAGCAGCCACAGGCCTCCCGCGGCATAAGAGCTATAATAAGCAATGACCTCAAGCAGCAGCGCGGCGATCGCGTTGGGGCGCGGAACGCCGAGCCTGACGAGGCGATCGACAACCACGACGTTGCCGCTAACTCCCGCGGTGGGGACCACCTGATCGGCGAAATGCTTGGCGAAGGTCAACCGGAACAGATCACCGGGCTTCCTCGGCGTTCGACCCTTGCGCAGGACGAGCCACCACTGCGCCGAAAGTCCCGTATAGGTGCCGATCTGCAGCGCCGCCGCGACGACCAACCACAAAGGCCGAGCCGTCTTGAGCAGATTGGCAAACTTCTTGACGTCGCCCCAGTGGAGGATTGCGACGATCAGCGCCGCGACCAGCAAGACGCCGAGCAGCCAGCTCCGCCAGGTGGAGCTCAGGCCCTGATCTTGCCTCTTCGATTGCTGCGCATCAGCCATTCATGGCGGAACGCCGGTCGGCCCGGACCTTTCCCTCAGGCTGCGCCGGTTTCGCTTGCAAGCAGCCGCGGATCGATACCCTCCGCCTTGAATGAGGCGGCCCAACGTTCGTCCGTCGGGGTGTCGAACAGGATCTTCGAATCTCCCCGCGCAGCGAACCAGCCGTGGCGAGTCATCTCCTCGTCGAGCTGCCGCTCGCCCCACCCGGCGTAGCCGAGTGCGGCAATCCATTGCGACGGGCCTCGCCCTTCGGCGATAGCACGCAGCACGTCGATCGTACCCGTCATCGCGAACAGCTCACCACCGTCGTCGTTCACGTGGAGCGTGTCCTGTCCTCCCCAGTCGGCGGAATGGAGCACAAACCCGCGGCCGGGCTCGACCGGTCCGCCGTGATGGACTGCGCAATCCGGTGCCTCGCCCGGTTCGATGTCCAGTTGGCGAAGAAGCCCGCGGAAGCTGATGCCGGCCCTCTTGTGGCCGATGCCGACGCCGATGGCGCCATTCTCGTCGTGGACGCACAGGGCGATGACGGCACGCTCGAATCGTGGATCGGCCATTCCGGGCATGGCGAGAAGCAGCTTGCCGGACAGAAAACTCGGTTGATCAACCACGGTGCGACAATGGGCCGCGGCAGCGCGACGAGCAAGGCCACTTCGACGCCGCCTGCGGCGTCGCTCAGGACGGGCTTGAGGCGGCTGTACGCCGAGCGTATCTGCCGCTTCGACCGACGCGAAGGAGAGTTTTCATGACCATCCAAGTGGGCGACCGTTTGCCCGACGTTCCACTGGCCATCGGCACTCCGGAAGGGCCGAAGCCGACGACCAGCGGCGAATTCTTTCGCGGCAAGAAAGTCGCGCTGTTCGCCGTTCCTGGGGCCTTCACACCGACCTGCTCGGCACGGCACCTGCCATCCTATGTCGACAAGGCAAAGGAGCTGAAAGGCAAAGGGATCGACGAGATCGCGTGCATTTCCGTCAACGATCCGTTCGTGATGGCCGCCTGGGGCAAGGCCGATGGTTCGGATGACATCACGATGCTCGCCGACGGTAATGGCGCGTTTGCCGATGCAGTGGGCCTTGCGTTCGACGGCAGCAAGTTCGGCATGGGCCATCGTTCGCAGCGCTATTCGATGATCGTCGACGATGGCGTCGTCGAGCAGCTGAACGTCGAGGCTCCGGGCGAATATCGGGCGTCCAGCGCCGAATTTATGCTGGACCAGCTCGCGACCGCCTGACATTCGCCGCTAGCCCGTCTCCCCTCGCCGCTGTTCGCACGGAAACGCGAGAACAGCGAACGCCCTCAATCGTTTAACCGGTTCGAGAGCGAAATCATAATTTGAGGAGGAACGACATGGCGAGAAACAATCGTGGCGGAAGCAATCGTGGCGGCCGGAACAACAATCCGTCGGGCCGCAATCAGTATAGCGGCGACTGGGGCGTGATGGACATGGCGCGCGAGCGGCCGATCGCGGCGGCGGCCGTTGCCGCGGGCGCGGCGGCGGCGGGCCTGTTCCTATGGTCGAAGCGCTCGCAAATCAGCGACCAGCTCAGCAGCCTCAGCGACCAGATCGGCGAGTGGACCGAAGGCATGCGCTCGGGCGACGAATTCGGCAACGACGACACCGGCGGCCTGACCACCGCAGGTCAAACCAGCAGCCGGAGCCGCGGCATGAGCGAGACGGGCGGCGGCAACGCCAGCGTCGGCGCGCGCAGCGGCGGTGGCGGAAGCACAGGTTCGGCCAGTGGCCGTGGACGGGCGAAATCGACTGCGGCAACGCAGGAGTAACTGCCGAAATATCCCGTTCATGGGGCGCCTCCGGGCGCCCCTTTCTTATGCGGCGAGGAAAGCCGCGATGGCTTCGCCGAACTCAGGCTTGGTAACCGAGCTCATGTGCGTTCCGGGAACCTCCTCGAAGATCGCGTGGGGAAGCACGTTGGCGAGCTCTTCGGCCGAGCCGTTGTCGTCGTCCTCGCTGCCGCACACCACGAGAGTCGGCATGGTGAAGGCCTGAAGCCAGTCCATGAAGGCGTCCTCGAAGCTGTCGAGCAGCAGGCCGGCGGCGACGCGATCGATCTTTTGGCTCTTCATGAACTGGATCGACAGCCAGTGCGGATCGCCGCGCGGAACTTTGTCGAATAACTCAATCGCGTCGAGGAAGAAGGTCTTGCGCCGCTTCCAGTTGCGCAGACCTTCGAGCCCCGCGCCGCCGAGCACGGCACGCCCGGGGCGCATCCCCTCGCCCACCGCTTCCACTGTTGTGCGCGCACCGAGCGAGAAGCCGCCAAGATCGAACTCCGTTAGCCCGAGAAGCGCGACCAGCTCGCGGACGTCGCGGGCCAGGATGCCGCTCGGATAATGCTCCGCTTCGTGCGGCTTGGCGCTGAGCCCGTGGGCACGAAGGTCGGGCATGATGACGCGGAATCCGCGCGCCGCGATGCGGTCCGCCTGGCCGAACTTGATCCAATTGACGTTCGCGCCCGAGAACAGACCGTGAAGCAGCACGACCGGCCTGCCCTGCCCCACCTCGTGATACGCGAGCCGCACACCGTCGGATGCGGTCCAGAAGTGGGTTGTTGCTTCTGCGGTCACCGCGAATGTTCGCGAATGTTCGCAGTAACACGCGTGCGCGCCTGTGGAGATGCGGACGGTGGCGGGCAGGTCAGAGTCATCCGGGAGGTGCGGAGCCGCATGCCCGAGAGCGCATGTCAGCCGAATTCCTACATTGCAATGTCTGCTTTGGGTGGAAAGCTGACATTTGACAGTTGCGAAGAACCGCGAAATCTCTAGTCTTTCACTGGAGTATGAGGAGGTATCGCGATGCAAAGATTTGCTCTGCTTGCCATCGCTTGCGTTCTCGCAGGGTGCGATCAACACGAGGCCTCGTCAGCCGGTCCTAAAAGTCCGGGCCGCTATGCCGGTATCGGGACATTCGATGCCGGACGGCTCTGGCAAGAAATGAAGGGCGCATCGACGTCGCAAGATAAATCGGCCGCAAGCCTTGCCGACGACGAGCATGTAATTGTTGTTCTCGACAGCCACACCGGCGAAATCCGGCAGTGCGGCGACCACACCGGCTTTTGCGTAGCAATGAACCCCTGGACAACGGGCACCAAAACGGCAGCAACTCCAGTGACGCTCGCTCAACATGCGGCTGACCTTGCCGCACAGGACAAGTCAGCGGTCGCGGACCGCACGAAAAAGTAGGCGACTGCCTAATGTCCGCAATGGGTCGAAAGCAGACATTATCCTCCTTCACCCCGGAAAGCTGCCCATCGCCGCGACCCATTTGTCGACCAGCACGGGATAGTCCTCGGTCCGCATTTCCTTGAGCCCCTCGGTATTGAGCCACTGACGGTGCATGCTCTCGGCGCCGAAATGATGTTTCGGCTTGAAGCGCGATGGATCATCGAAGCTCGCCACCGTCAGGTCCATCTTCTCGCTTCCGTCCTTGAACTTGAAGCCGAGCGAAGTGCCGCATTCGCGGCAGTAAGGCCGCACGGCGATGGCTGAGCTGTCGTACCAGTCGGGTTCACGTTCCCACTTCACCTCGGCCTGGTTGACGTTCTTGAAGGCTATCGAGACCGAGCCCGTCGCTCGCTGGCACATGCGGCAATGGCACAGGTACGCGTCGTCATCCTGCACCTCGACGCTATAGCGCACCCGTCCACACGCGCAGCCGCCGGTCATCTCCTCGGCCATTTTTCTCGCCCTTTCTCGCATGCCTATTGCGTGCTTAAGGGGCTGCATGTCCAGCGCGCCAAGCCCCGAGGAGATCGCCCGCGATGCGTGCTGGCTGGCGCAGGCGCTCGATCCTTCGGCGGGCGTCGTTCGGCTGGTGGCGATGGACTGGCAGGCGTATCGCATGGCGAGCTTCCTCGACGACCGGCTGATGCAGCAGGTCGTGGACGCGCAGCTCCTGCCCTGGCCGGAGATCGAAGCCGCGATGGCCGGCGACCGACGGCACGATGCGCGGTGGATCTTTCACATCGGCCATGTCGGCTCGACGCTCGTCTCGCGCCTGCTTGGCGAGCTCGACGGAGTACTCGCGCTGCGCGAACCGCGGCTGCTGAGGGATCTTGCGCTCAGCCCTCCAGAAGTGCGCGCGCGCTACCTCGCACCGGTGCCGAAAGTCATGTCGCGGACGTTTACCGCGGACGAATTCGCGTGCGTGAAGGCAACCAGCTTCGTCAGCGAAATCGCGGCCGAGCTGGTGCCGTCCGGCGAACGCGCGCTCTTCATGTTCGCAACCCCGCGCAACTACATCGCCAGCATTCTTGCGGGTGAGAATAGCGTCAAGGAACTGAGGACGTTGGCGGTCTCGCGCGCCGAACGGCTCCAGCGGCGCGTGTCCGTACCCGGCGTTCCCGCCAACGACGCCGAGCTCGCGGCGATCGGCTGGGCGTGCGAGATGACGTCGCTGGAAGCCGCAGCGGACGCTATGGCGGACCGCCAGGTCCAATGGGTCGATTTCGACCGGATGCTCGATGCTCTCGATTCCGAGTTCGCGACGGTCGCCGACTTTTTCGATTTCCCCGCCGATCCGGCCGCGATCAGGGCCGTCCTGACAGGGCCTCTGGTTAGGCGCTACGCAAAGGCGCTCGAATATGATTACAGCGCGCAGCTGCGACGGGAGCTGATTGCCGAAGCTGCGTCGCACAACCAGGTGGCGATGGACGGAGCGCTTGCCATGCTTCGATCGGCAGCCGAAAAGTCGCCGCTGCTCGCGCGGGCCCTCGCGCGAGCCGGGGAGCGCTGATGTACCGG
>DATMHG010000013.1:0-28977 GCA_035555035.1 Sphingomicrobium sp. | reverse complement strand
CTGTCTCGCGGCCACGGCGTAGCCGAATGTTCGCACTGTCCGCGCACTTTTGTGAACATTCGCAGATCGTTTGAACGGCGGTCGAACAGCGTCATCCGCCACCAAGAGCACAATCACGCTGCTGTAGGACAGCAGATTCGTAACTGGCGCGATCCGCTTTGCACCCATTGCGGTCGGCGACTACGGCTGCAGAACCCCTTGGCGGAGGCTCTCATGCGAGCAATGTAGTTAATCGTACGCCCGGCGCATGTAGCGCAGCCACCCAGCGTCCGTAGTGTGGCTTTGGCCCCTAATAATCCTTGCTGACGCGCACGCTGGCGCTCGAGCGGCCGAGCGTCGAAACGGTCGACAGTAGCGAGAGCCAGCGGGTCATCTGATATTCGACCTGCGTCGCGGAATAGCCCTGACCGTCGGTGACCACTTCGACGTAGAGCCGCGACGTAATGTACTTGCCCGCGCCGATCGCGGTCTTCTGGCCGGTCGCAATATCGGCCGGGACGATCCGCAGGCGATCTAGGCCGATCGATCGGCGCAGCGCGTTGATCGGGTCGAGGCTGCCCGAGCCGGACTGGAGCGCGGCGACGGCGGAGGCGAGCTGGAGCGCGTCGGGCGCCGACAGGTTGGTGATCGAAGTGCCGAACAGGATGCGCGACAGAAGCTCGTCCTGCGGCAGCGGCGGGGAGCTGGCGAAGGTGATCTCGGGCTTTAACCCGGTGCCGCGGACGTTCACGTCGGCGTTGAGGCCCTGCACCGCCGCCTGGGCGTGGATGTCGAGCAGGGGATTGGGCGGACTCTCGCCGAGGAAACGAATGACGCCATGGTCGAGCCGGAAGCGGCGGCCGGCAAAATCGTAATTGCCCTGGACAAGCTCCGCGCGGCCGGTGAAGCGCGGCTCGTCGGCGAAGCCGCCGACCTGGAGGTTCGCCGTCCAGCGGCTGTCGATGCCGAGACCCGTGACTCGAACATTGCTTCCGGCGAGCTTGAGATTGAGCTTCCACGGATGGAGGTCCGCGGGCTCGATGATGTCCTCGGGCTCGACGCCGCGTTCGCGCACGTTGAGCTGCGGGACGGCCGCCGCCGCGCTCGCGCGGCCGAGCTGGAAGCGGCCCTGGTTGAGCTTGAATTCGCCCGAGATGGTGCCGCCCTGCCCGTCCGAACGGATCTGCAGCGGGCCCGTCACCCGCGCGGCGACGTCGTCGCGGTTGAGGAGCAGCGCCTGGCTGGTGCTGAACGCCAGGTTGAGCGCGGTGCGGCCGCCGGAGAAGGTCACCGTGCCGTTGCCGGAGACCGAGCCGGTGCCGGGCGTCGCCCCCGTGATCTGGCTGAAGATCAGCTGCGGTCCGGAGAAGCGCGCCTGGCTCGCGAGGTCGGTGATCACCATCCCCGTGACTTGGCTCTCGAGGCGCGCGTTCTGCGTCCGGAGCGATCCGCGGATCACCGGATTGGCGAAGCTGCCGCCGATGTCCGCGCCGACGGCGAGGGGGCCGGACATGTCGATGACCTCGCTTCCGGTCAGCCGCCAGAGCGTATCGGCGGGCCCTGAATAGCGCAGCTGGGCGAACAAGGGCGCCTTCATCAGCTCGTCCATCAGCGGACCGCCGCCCATCGGAGCGAAGCGCGCCTGCGCTCGGCCGAGGATTTGCCCGTTGCTCGCGGCGACGGCGCGAAGCCCGCCCTGGTTGTTGTCGACGGCGGCGGCGATGCCGACATCGATCGGCTTCGAGGCAAGCACGAGCCCGGCGCGGCTGAGGCCGCGGATCGTCAAGTTGAGCCTGCCCTCTCGATTGCCCTTCCAGGCATAGTCGACATGACCCGTCGCCGAGCCTGAAAGATCGAGCTTGGGCCAGGCGACGTCGAGCGCTTCGAGCGGCATCGCCTGCAGCTGCGCGTGCACTTCGGGGCGCGAGCCGCTTCGGCCTGAAACGATCGCCGTTCCGCCGGCGAACCTGAGGCTGGTCGGCGCAAGCGCCCAGCCGTCACCGGAGCGGGTGAGGACCGCGGCCTGGTTCAGCACAAGCTGCTGGCGCGCAATCCTTCCAGTGCCGGTGAGCCGGATGGTGTCGGGCGAGACCTCGGCGGCCGTCGAGAAGGCGAAGTCCGCGCCTCGCCGTCCGGCGAACGCCGCGCGCACCTGTCCGCTGCCGTTGACCAGCGAGGCATTGGCGGTGAGCCGCGCGAGGCTGACTGCACCATAAGTGATTGCCCGCGCGTCGAGGCTGCCCTGAACGGTCGTGCGCTGGTCGGCGAGGATGATCGTGCCGTCGGCGCGTCCGCTGCGCACGGCGAAAGCGCCGGGGAAGCTCGCATTGTTCGCGGTGAGATGCGCATCGATGCGCTGCGCCTGGCCGGCCGGCGCGAAGTCGAGCGTACCGCCGAGCGTTCCGTTGGCGAGCGTCAGCCGACCGCTGAAGCCGCCCGGATCCGACCGCAAATTGCCGCTCGCATGGGCGCCGCCGGCCTCCAGCGAAGCGATGGCGATTACCGTCGGTGCATCGTGCGGAAGAAGGATCTGGCCGTTGCTGGTGAACGGGCCGAGCTTCGAGCCGCCGCTGGCGCGGTAGTTGAAGCCGGCCGCCGTGGGGTCGAGCAGCAGGCGCATCCCTTTGATGCCCATCGCTTCATTCGGCCGGTCTAGGAAAAGGTCGAGCTTCGGCCGCTCGATATTGCCGTCGAGGACCATCTTCAGGGCGCCGTATTTCGCCTGCCGTCCTGAGGCGACGATGTGGAATGTCCCGTCGCGGACGCGCTCGCCCGCGCCGGACAGCCTCAGCTTGGGCGAATAGAGCTGCAGGTTCGAGAAGTGGACGATCCC
This sequence comes from Sphingomicrobium sp., assembly GCA_035555035.1. Classification (GTDB taxonomy): domain Bacteria; phylum Pseudomonadota; class Alphaproteobacteria; order Sphingomonadales; family Sphingomonadaceae; genus Sphingomicrobium. Next base: position 26,165 of record DATMHG010000013.1, on the reverse strand, counting down.
GTCATTGCCGCGCTCGAGGTTGGTCGTGAGCGACGGCAGCCCTCCGGTGAGATCGCGAAAGAAGCTGTTGTCGAGGCGGAGCACCCACGCTTTGGCGGTGCCGACCACATGCGACCCCTTGTTCTTCGGCCCGGGGACCACGTGCAGGTCGGTGATCACGTCGACCACGCCGAGGCCGGGGATGAGGTAGCGCTGCATCGCGCCGGAGAGCAGAACATCGAAGCGGCCGGTCACCAGGTCGATCAGCAGCGAGATCTTGCCGTTCCACCTCGCGCTGGTGAGCGCGAGGCCATCGCCGCGAACGAGCTTGGGCGTGATCGCGAGCCAGCCCTGGATGCGCGGATTGGCGAGCATCGCTCCGGCAACGTCGCCGATGCCGGTGATGTAACGGGCGCTGAGGATGATCGGCACACGCATCGGCCATGGGCCGAGGCGCCCCCGGCCCTCGGCGCGGAGGTCGTCGAAGCCGGTGTCGTCGAACTGCACGTGCGGCGAGGTCAGGCGGTAGGAATAATCGGCGCTCGCGAACGGGCCGTCGAGCGTCCACACCATCCGGACATTCCTGCCGGTCATGTTCGTGAACAGCGCGGGCGGCCGCAGCAGGTCGATGCCAAGACGCATGCCGCGATAGCGATTGCCCGCGAGGTCGAGTGCGCCTTTGGCGACAGCGCGAAGCTCGGGCGAGGAGGCGGCGAGCTGTCCGTCGAGGATGCGGTCCTTGAGCGTCGCGTCCCCGCGGATGTTCACGACCGGGTAGGTCAGGCGCTGGAACTTGCCGGTCAGGAACCGCGCGGGCGCCCATTGGCCCTGCAGACGATAGCGGCCGCTATCCGCGCCGAGAGCGAGCCGCGCCGCAGGACGGCCCGAGAGGTCGAGCGCAGCCTGCCCGCGCCAATGGGTCCAGCTGCCCTTCCCGCCGACGTCGAGATTGATCGCGCGCCTCGTGCCGGTGATTGCCGGCGCGAGTCCGTTCGCTGGCGAGGCGACGTGCGCGGCGACGTCGAACTTGTTGCGGTCGGGCTCGGCGTCGAGGTGAAAGGCGATCCGGTCGCCGCCGTTGTTCATCACGGCGGCAAGCTCGATGAGCGCGCGCCCGCGGTGCACGTCGGCCTTGCCGCGGACGCTGCCGCTGCGCGCCTGCCCGCCAACCTCAGGGCCAACGTCGAGGCGATCGATCCGAAGCTCGCCGACGTGGATGTCGAAGCCGGGGAGGATTGGGCCCTTCTTCGTGCTCGGCTTGAGCTTGGGAATGCGGACGAGATCGACCCGCTCGGCGGTCATGCTGTCGATCGACAGCATGTTGTAGAGCCACGCGCCCGGCGCCCAGTCGAGCTTGATGTTGGGCGACGTCAGGAAGACGCCGCGCTGATCGGACACGGCGACGTTCCTCAGCTGCGACTTGCCGAAGATCGAGCCGTCGATGCGGCCGATGCGGATCTTCAGTCCTGACGCGGTCTCAAAACGCGCGATCCGGTCGATGATGAAGCGATGCCCCGGTGCCGTATCGAGCAGGACAAGGGCGGCTGCGACCAGGAACAGCAGAGCGACGAACAGCGCGAACAGCTCATTGAGCAGCCGCCACTTCCAGTCCGGGCGGAGCCTGCGCGGGTCTGGCGGCGGAGCGCCTTCGGTGGCGATGGCGGCGTCGGTCACGTCAGAATGCCTGGCCGAGCGAGACGGTCACCGCGACCGGCCCGTCACCCTTCTGCCGGTTGAGCGGCACGCCGAAATCGACGCGGATCGGACCGAAGCTAGAATAATAACGCACGCCGACGCCGGCGGCGTACCGCATGTGGCTGAAGGTGGGCAGCGACCTGGTGGTGAGGGAACCGGCGTCGAAGAAGGGAACGATGCCGAAATTCCCGCCGAACAGCTGCCTCGGCCGAATCCGCGCCTCGATCGCGAACTCGGCAAGGCCGCGGCCGCCGATCGGGTCGCCGTCGACGTCCTTGGGCCCGAGCTGCTGATAGCCGTACCCGCGTACCGAGCCGCCCCCGCCCGAATAGAAGCGGCGCGACGGGGCAACATTGAACGCGGACGTGCCGAAGATAGTGCCGAGCCGGATACGTCCGGCCAGAACCACATTGTCCGAGAACGGATGGTAAGCGCTCGCGTCGATCTGGGCGCGCGCATACGTGAACTCACCTCCGCGCATGGAAACCTCGGGGCTGAGGCGGCCACTCAGGCGGAAGCCGCGCGTCGGGTCGAGCAGATTGTCGCTGCCGTCATAGCCGAGGCTCACCGGAAGCGCGGCGATGAAGAAGGTTCGCGTGTCTTTCACGCCGGACAGATTGAACACGCCGCGTTCGTCCGTGGCGAGAAGCTCGGCGCCGTAGGTCCACGCCCACTTCTTCTGCCAGATGAAATTGCTCTGGCGTTCGATGTCGCCGGAGAGCTGAACGGTCTTAGCCTCGAAAGCATCGAACACCTGATGGCCGGCCGAGACCTGAAGATTGAGCACCTGGTCGCGCTGGAGGAAATTGCTGCGGCGGAACTGGACCGCGGCGAGCTGCTCCCTGGTGCCGGCGACGCCGCGCAGAGTGATCGCCCCTTCGGGGTTGAAGAAGTTGCGGTCGGTCCAGTCGACCTCGATGCGGGCGCCCTGCCCCGTTCCATAGCCGAGCTCGCCCGCGATGGTGTGCGACGGCGCGGGCTCGAGCCGCACCGCGAGATCGACCGTACGGCCGCCGTTCACGGGTACGAGCTGGATCTCCGCGCTCGAGACGAGGGTCGTGGCGATGAGGGCGCGTCGCAGGTCGTCGACCTTCGACTGCTTGAACAAGTCGCCGCGCTTGAACCGCGCGATGATCGCCACGTGATGCGCGCTGAACGGCGGCTTGCCCGAGACGCGGATCGACCCGAAGCGGGCGACCGGTCCAGGATCGACCGGCAGCACCAGGCTCGCAAGCCGGGTCTGGTGGTTGATCTCGATCTGCTGCTCGCCGAGCCTGGCCTGCGCAAATCCGTTCTGACCGAGCGCCCGGGTGAGCGCCGTTCCAGCAGCGATCACGTCGGACGCGATGACGGGATCGCCAGGCTGCACCGCAAATGCCGCGCGAAGTTTCGCGGCCTGCGGACCCGCGGCAGCCAGGCCTGGCAGGTCGACACTGACGAAACGATATTGCTGGCCCGCGTCAGCGGTGAGCACGACCCTGAGGCCTCCATCCACACGCTCTGTTCGCGGCTCCACGGTCGCGTCATAATAGCCCTGGCTGCGTAGCAATTCGGCCAGAAGGTCGGCGTCGGCGCGCGAACGTCGGCCGATCTGAGCGGCGTTGGCAGGGTCCTTGCGGTCCGCTTCGAGCGCAGATTGCTGGCGGAACGCCTTTAGCAGCTCCTCGGCGTTTCCGATGCCGCCGATGCCTTCGATCGTCCAGGCATAGCGGATTTGGCCGCCGGCTTCCTCGGCCGACGGCGCTGCGCTGACCTGCGCGTTCGAGGTGGGAGCAAGCTGCTCCTTCGCATTGAGGTCCGGCCATTCGACACCGAGGTCCGGCATTGGCGCCAACGGAGCTGATGGATCGAGCTCGGCGGCGTCTGGCGGAGGGCCTGGCTGCGGTGCGGGCGCGGGCGGTGGGGTATTGGCCTGGGCGATTGCGCGGGCTGGCACGAACGGAAGAATCGCGGCCGCGCACAGCAGCCATGCGCTCCTCCCCACTGAACCCCGCCCGGTCATTCGAACGACGCTTAGCCAGCGGTCCTGAACGGCGCCAGTATGAACGTTCACGCAGGCGCTTCAGGTGCGCGCACAGCGTTTTGAATCAAATAGTTAGTGGATGCGACCGCGCACTTCGTCGCTGCTGAGAGTGGCGATCACGCGCTCGATCTGCCGCCAGTGGCAGAAGCGCGCGACATTGCCCTGGTCGCGGCTGCGCTCGGCGCGCGACGCGGCTTCATAGCCCGCATCGTCGCCGAAGCGATCCATCAGCTCCGCCGCGTCCGCAAGCGCGAGGCGTCCATGAATGAAGGGCGTGTCCATCGCCCAGCACTAACCGAGCGCCTCTTGAGGTAGTCCCGACAAATGTCGTCAACCTGACGTTAACCATGTTAGGGTGAATCGGGGGCTGCTGCCGATGTCGGACGTCTTTGTGTCGTACAAGGCCGAGGATCGGCGGCGGGTGAGGCCGCTTGTTGACGCGCTGCGCGCCGACGGCTTTTCCGTCTGGTGGGACGAACAGATCGGCGGCGGCTCTGCCTGGCGTCATACGATCGAGACAGAACTCGGGGCTGCCCGTTGTGTCGTGGTCGTTTGGAGCAAGCGCTCAACCGGACCGGAAGGGGACTTCGTCCAGGACGAAGCCGCACATGCCAGGCAGCGGCACGTCTACCTTCCAGTCACCATCGACAAGGTGCACCTGCCGCTCGGGTTCGGCGAAATGCAGGCCTTCTCACTTGCTGGTTGGCGCGGCGACACGGCGGATCCGCGATACGCGACAGTGCGGGATGGCATTCGAGCGACCATCGAGGGCAGGACGCACCATCACCCCTTCGCACAGCGTATGGATATTTCCCGGGTCAGCCGACGCACGGCCATTGCAAGCGCGGCAGCGGGCATTGCAGCGCTGGCAATTGGCGGTTGGGCCGTGCTCAAGCCTGGAAAGGCCGCAGCATCCGACAGCATCGCCGTTCTGCCCTTTGCCAATCTCAGCGGCGATCCGCGACAGACCTATTTCTCCGACGGGATCGCCGAGGAATTGCGAAATGCGCTCGAGCGGCTCGCCGGTCTGAAGGTCGTCGGCCGGATTTCGTCTGAAGCGGTCCGCAATGACGATGCGCGAACCGCAGCCAGGAAGCTGCGGGTCGCCAACGTCCTTACCGGAACTGTTCGTGAATCCCCATCGACCATGCGAATCAGCGCGGAATTGATCGATGGCCGGACAGGGATCGACCGCTGGTCGGCGGACTATGATCGTTCGCCGGGTGACGCGATCGTGATTCAAACGGACATCGCGGAAAATGTGGCGACCTCACTCGCAGTGGCATTGGGAATTGCTGCGCGAGCGGCAATCGGCGTGGGTGGAACGCGCATCGCCGAGGCACAAAGGCTGGTGATTGAAGCGCGGGTGACCGCGCGCGAGGGCACAAAAGAAGCCCGTCAGCACGCGATGGACCTGACCGACAGCGCCATTCGGCTCGATCCGAACTATGCCGATGCCTACGCGCAAAAAGCGATGGAGCTCAATGCATATGCCGACAGCTTCGCAAAGGAAGCGGGGGAGCTTGCGAGCGATCGCGCCGAAGCGATGCGGTTCGCGCGCACGGCCGTGCGGATCGCGCCGAAGCTTGCCGCCGGGCATGCGGCCATCGCGCGGATCTTCCAGAGCGATCTCGAAATCGCGGGAGCGGCGAAGGAATCGGAGCTTGCGGTCCAGCTTGCGCCGGGAAACGCCGAAATCGTCGGCCACCATGTTTCGCTGCTCGCTCGGCTCGGCAAACAGGCTCAGGCGCTGGAAACGGCCGACCGAGTGATCGGTCTCGATCCTCTAAACCACCTCTCGTACGAGTACCGCGTCAGCGCCCTCTACGACATTCGGCGGTATCAGGAGGGGCTGGATTATGGCCAAAAGGTCCAGCGAAACTCGCCCGAACTGTTCAGGGCGCCGGGCCTGATTGCCGATTGCCTGCTGGAACTGGGCCGGGCCCGAGAAGCGTATCGCGCCTATGGACTCATGATTCCGGATTCATGGCAGCAACTGAATGGGCAAACGCTGGCGCTGATCCGCGCCGGCGACCGCGCAGCCGCGATCAAGAAACTCGCGAAGCTCAAACGACTTTATGGAGAATCGACGAGCTATCAATATGCCGGCATCTACGCTCAACTGGGCGATCACGACCGCGCCTTGTCCGCGCTCGAGCACGCCTTCGCCATGCGCGACGGAGGTCTCATCAGCATCAAGATCGATCCAAGACTCGATCCGCTTCGCGGCGAGCCGCGGTTCAATGCAGTCGTAAGGCAAATGAACTTCCCCGCCGTCTGACTGGCGCCCTCGCGGCAGCTGTGGCAGGCACCCGCAGATGCAGCCAAGCACATCCCGCGCGGGAGGATGTTTCCTCACCATCTTCCTTCTGCTCGGCTTTCTCTTCGGTCTGTCGATCCGCAATCCGCTCAAAGGGGTACTGATCGGGCTCGCGATCGGCGTCGTGCTGGCGATCGCCACGTGGCTGATCGACCTCAAACGCTCCCGCTAGACGATCTTGCGGCCGGACCAGATCACCCGGCCGATGCAGTTGATCTCGTCGAGCGTGCGGTCCGGCCAGTCAGGATAAGCCGGGTTGTCGGACTGCACGGTCACTCGGCGACCCATCGGGCTCAGCGCCAACCGCTTCACGACAAGCGCATCATCCACCCGCAGCACGTAAATGCCATCCCGAAGGCGCTCGCCGCAGTCGCCGAGATCAACGAGGATATCGTCACCGTCGTTGAGCGTCGGGGACATGGAATCGCCTTCGACGCGGACGATCGAAAGGTTCGAAGCAGGAGTTGCAGTCAGCGCCTTGAGCCAGCGCTCATCGAAGCCGAAATAGGGCCTGCCGAAACCCTCGCTTACAAGTGCGCCGGGGCCCGCGGAGGCCTTCACCGGGTGACGCTTGATGCTGACCAGGTCGTCGGGATCGCGCGGCTCGTCCGCGGGACCGCCGAGCAGAGCCTCGGAAATGGCGAAATAGCGCGCGAGCTTGCGCCGCTCTTCTTCCTTCAATCGTTTGGGCACGCCGCGTCTCACGAATTGCTGAATGTAGGCGGGATTGCGGCCGAGCATCCGCGAGAGGCCTGCGAAATCCTCCCGGCGCTCGGCACAGAGACGCTCAAGGACGACGCGTGGGTCTGAGTTCATTAATGCCTCTTAACTATAGGTAACTGCCTAGACAAGTAGGAAATGCATTGGGAAGTAGCAATCCGCCGAGTCGTCGAGACTAGTAAGGATTGATCCGTGCATTTGTTGAGAGAGGTAGAGAAATTTCTGCGCCGAAGTGACGTTGCTCCAACCCGTTTCGGCAGGGACGTCGTCGGCGATCCCAGATTCGTGTTTGATTTGAGGAACGGACGCGACCCGCGCCCTTCCACGATTGCACGCGTCCTCGAGTATCTGGAGGCAGTGCAATGAACAGGATAGCGATGTCCGCGGCCGCCTCAGGCCTGATCCGCTCGCTGATCGGCCGCGCAGCCGTTCCGCGTCATAGGATTTTACTTACCGATATTCGATCGATCGATTGGCAATCGCTTACTCTCATGGGCGAGCGCCACGAGTTCCAGCTGCGCGTCACGGGCGCTGACTCCGCGATAGTGGTCGAGCGCATGTGCGCGGGTCTCGATGACGCCGAGTTCAGCATCTCGGGGCAGATCGTCGCGGATATCGCCATCGTTGGCGATCCTGCGACGAACGGCGACGGATCGACCAGCGTGTCGATCGAGGCGCTCACGATAGCCGACTAGCTTAACGAAGGGATCGGCGCAGCTCGGCGAGCGCGTCGTACAGAGCCTTGGAAGCATCCGAGTCGGGGGAAGCCGGAGTCTCCTCACTCAGATAGCGGTCGATCCGCGACTGCAGCTGGCCTGGAGTGGGCGTGGCCGCTGGATCGAACAGCCGCACAACGCGGGAATCCGGTCCGAGCTTGGCCAGGATGTCGTTAAGCACCAGCTCTTCCTCGGCCGTGCGCCGCGGCTTCACGCGATCCGCGTCGGTCAGCACGAGCTCGACCTCGTCAGTGAGGAGAAGCTCCGCCTGATCGGTGAGCAGCAGCTCGGGCATATCGGCAAGTTCGAGGTCTGCCATTCGGAATACTGGAAAATCGAAACTCTGAGGCTGCGCCTGCATGCCGCGCAGCGTCCGCGCGGTCAGCAGATAGGTCAACACTCCGCCGATTGCCGCTCCGGCGAGGAGCTGCGATAGCGCCAGCCGATTCCCGAGCAGCTGATACAGCGCATAGGCAATCGCGCCGCCGAGCACGGCAGCCGCCACATGGTCCACCGCAGCCTCGATCCGCTCTTGCCGGCGCCCCCGCATGAAAGGGCGGATAGCAAGCAAACCTTGCCAGTCGGTTAGACGACCGGAACTTCCTTCGGCTCGGTGATCGTGCTTACGGCCGGCGCATCCTCGATCAAATCGATGAGGGCGTTGGTGAACTCCTCGACGTCCTGGGGATTGCGGCTGGTGACGATATTGCCGTCGGTGACGGCCGGCTCATCCACCATGTTCGCGCCTGCGTTGCGCAAATCGGTCCGGATTGACGGCCAGCTGGTCGCGGTGCGGCCGCGCAGCAGGTCCGCCTCCACCAGCAGCCAGGGTCCGTGGCAGATCGCTCCCACGGGTTTGCCCTGTGCAGCGAAGTCCTTGATCAGCTGGATCACCCTGACGTTGGTGCGCAGGTGATCCGGGTTGCGCACTCCGCCCGGAAGAATCAGCGCGTCGAAATCGTCGGCGAGCGCCTCGTCGACGGTCAGGTCGGGACGGATCGTCTTGCCCGGATCGTCGTGGAGCGTGGCCTGGATCGGATCGCGTTTGGGTGACGCCAGCACCACGTCCGCGCCGCGCTCCTGCAGGATCTGCCTGGGCCCGAACAGCTCCCACTCCTCGAAGCCATCGGTAGCGACGATCAGCACTCGTGAATCGGGGATCTGCGGCATTGTCTCTCTCCTTGTCTGGCAACCACAGGAACCCGCCCGCTCGGCCAAGCGCTTATGCCGGTTGATGATTCGAGTGAAGCGTAGTGCCCAAGAGATTACGGCGTGCTGAGGCATAGCAGCGACACGGAGCCGGGCATCACGCGCAAGCGGATGGGGCGGTACTGGGCGTATTTCGATCTCCGAGGAGAGCGGATTACCGACCGCGAGGAGATCGACCGGCTCAATGCCGTCGGCCTCCCGCCAGCCTATGAGAATGCCTGGTTCTGCGCCGACCCGGATGGGCACCTCCAAGCCACCGGAGTCGATGCACGGGGACGCAAACAATATCGCTATCATGCGGCGTTCCGCGAAAAACGCGAAAGCGCCAAGTACGAAGGGCTGCTCGAGTTCGGAAAGGCCCTGCCCCGCCTGCGCCGCCGTGTCGAACGCGATTTGAAAAGACGCGAGCTTTCCCGCGAAGCCGTCCTCGCGGCGGTGGTCCGACTGCTCGATCGCCGGCACATCCGGGTTGGAAACGAGGAATATGCCAAACAGAACAAGAGTTATGGCGCGACCACGCTGAGGCAGCGGCACCTTCGCCGCACCGGCCACGGACTGATGATGCGCTTCGCCGGCAAGCACGGCATCGTGCATGAAGTGAAGATCACCGACACCAACCTGAAGCGGATCTGCAGGCGCTGCCAGGAGCTGCCCGGCCAAATGCTGTTCCAATACGTCAATGGCGATGGGGAACCGAAGCCGGTCACGTCGGGCGACGTCAACGATTACATCAAGGAGGCGACCGGCGGGGATTTCACGGCCAAGCATTTCCGCACCTGGAGCGCGAGCGTGATCGCCCTGGAGCAGATGCTGAAGAAGGCCGAGCACGCGCGGATCAGCGTCAAGACGGTCCTGGAGCCGGTCGCGGAAGCTCTGGGCAACACGCCGGCGATCAGTCGCAAGTCGTACGTCCACCCCAGGCTGCTCGACGCGGTGAAACAGAACGCGCGCGATCCGCTGGACGGACAGGAGCGTCCGAACGGAAAGAGAAGATTGTCGAGCGCGGAAGTGGCGCTTGTCGAGTTTCTCTCGAAGGGCTCGCCCCGCCGCCGAAGGAGGGCCGAGGAGCGGACCCAAAAAGCCGCCGCTTGATTGCGGTTGTTCCGCCCGCCACAAGCGCGGCGATGGGGTTCAATCAAGCCGCCAACTGGCTCACGCAGAATCGCGATGGACTGCTCCTCGGTCTTGCCGTCGGCCTGGCGCTGGTCGCGTTCATGCTCCTCTTTAGAAGCTACGGCCAGCGGGTCGTCGAGAGAGACCCCGAGGGTATCACTTGGCACAGCGTCATCGCGCGCGTGCTGGCGAGGACCAGCCTGGCGTTCATGATCATTGCCGCAGCGGATGCGGTGGCCACCTATGCCGATCTGCCCCGCCGAGCCGCGCACCTCATCGACATCGCCTTCACCATCGCCTTTGCTCTCCAGGGAGCGCTCTGGGGCCGCGAGCTGATCCTCGGGCTCATCGGCCGGCGGGTTGCAGACGAGAAGGGCTCAGGCGCTCTCGCCAACGCGATGGCGATCATCCGCCTGCTCGTCAGCATCACTCTATTCGCGATCGCCGGCATCCTGATCCTCGACAATCTCGGTGTGAACGTCACGGCGCTCGTCGCCGGTCTCGGCATCGGCGGCATTGCCATCGGCCTCGCCGCTCAGGGCATCTTCTCCGATCTCTTCGCCGCGCTTTCGATCCTGTTCGACAAGCCGTTCAAGAAGGGCGACACGATCCGCTACGACAGCAGCACCGGGACAGTCGAGCGCATCGGCCTCAAGACCACCCGGCTTCGCTCGACCACGGGCGAGCAGCTGATCATTGCGAACACCAAGCTGCTCGAGCGCGAAATCCACAACCTGGCCGAAGCGAAAGCTCGGCGGGTGACGCTCTATCTCGCCATCGGCGGGGAGGCTTCGGTGGCGTCCGTCGATGCCGTGAATGCTGCTGCGGAAACAGCAGTTTCATCGCAGAAGGGATGCAAGCTCGTGCGCTGCGTTCTGTCAGGCGCGGGCGGCGGATCGCTCACCTTCGATCTCGTCTATGACGATTCGACGCGCGACACGGACAGACTGGCGAGCGACCGCGCCGCGATCCTCCGCTCGTTCATCGACGCGCTCGGCGCGAACAAGCTCCAGCTCGTCCGGGCGTCGGACCAGCCCACCGCGCCTTTGCCGTTCTGATGCCGCTCGCCACTCTCGACGAGATCCGCAGCCACGTCGGCGAGGAGGTCGGCGTCTCCTCCTGGCTCCTCGTGGATCAAGCGCGGATCACTGCTTTCGCAGAGGCGACGGAGGACCGGCAGTTCATCCACATTGACCCCGCAGCCGCGGCGCAGACGCCGTTCGGCGGGACGATCGCGCACGGTTTTCTAACCCTTTCGCTCCTGTCGCGAATGGCCGCTGAGGTCATGCTCGTGCCCCAAGGGCTCAAGATGGCAGTCAATTACGGTCTCGACCGCGTCCGGTTCCTGGCACCGGTGAAGTCGGGCAAGCGCGTCCGCGGGCGCTTCAACCTTGACTCGGCCGAGGAGAAAGCGCCCGGACAATGGCTGCTGCGCCACACCGTCACCGTTGAAATTGAGAATGAAGACAAGCCGGCGCTGACTGCCGTGTGGCTTGGCCTGATGTTCACCTGAGGAGAGAAGAATGGCTCGCGATGCCGTGATCGTTTCCACCGCCCGCACGGGCATCGGCAGAGCCTATCGGGGAGCCTTCAACGCAACCCCCTCGCCGACCCTGGCCGCGCATCCGATCCGCGCCGCGATCGAGCGGGCGAAGGTCGATCCCGGGGAAATCGACGACGTGATCATGGGCGCTGCTCTCCAGCAAGGCGTCCAGACGACGATCGGCCGCACGGCGGCGCTTCGGGCGGGCCTGCCGGTGACGGTCGCGGGCATGTCGATCGATCGGCAGTGCTCGTCGGGGCTGATGTCGATCGCGACCGCGGCCAAGCAGGTGATCGTCGACCGCATGGACATTGTCGTGGCGGGCGGAGTCGAAAGCATCAGCCTGGTGCAGACCGGGGAAATGCGGCTCGGACCCGACCCGGAGCTGCTCAGCATGCACAATGGCGTGTACATGCCCATGATCGACACCGCCGAAGTGGTCGGCACGCGCTATTCGATCAGTCGCGAACGTTGCGACGAATATGCGCTTCGCTCGCAGCAGCGCACGGCGAAGGCGCAGGCCGAGGGCAAGTTCGACGACGAGATCATCCCCGTGACGGCCAAAATGGCGGTGAAGAACAAGGAGACTGGCGAAGTCTCCATGCAGGAGGTCACGCTCGCCAAGGACGAGGGGAATCGCCCCGACACCACGCTCGAAGGATTGTCGAAGCTCGAGCCGGTGCGCGGGCCCGAAAAGATCATCACCGCGGGCAATGCGAGCCAGCTCAGCGACGGCGCCTCGGCCTGCATGGTGATGAGCAGCGAGCTCGCCGAGCAGCGCGGGCTCCAGCCGCTCGGCCGGTACATGGGCATGGCGGTCGCGGGCACCGAACCGGACGAGATGGGCATCGGACCGGTGTTCGCCGTTCCGAAGCTCCTCAAGCGCTTCGGCCTGACGATGGATGACATCGGCCTGTGGGAACTGAACGAGGCTTTCGCCGTCCAGGTGCTCTACTGCCAGGACAAGCTCGGCATCCCCGACGAGCTGCTCAACGTCAACGGCGGCGCGAGCTCCATCGGTCACCCCTACGGCATGAGCGGCGCGCGCATGACCGGCCATGCGCTGATCGAAGGCAAGCGCCGAGGAGCGAAGCACGTCGTCGTCACCATGTGCGTCGGCGGCGGCATGGGCGCGGCGGGATTGTTCGAAGTGCTATAATCGTTGCCGTCCCTCTCGGGAGGCGAATCGATGGCGTTCTTGTCCGGAATTCTGATTGTCGTCCTCGTGCTGTTGCTCGTGCTTTCGCTCAAGAGCTTCGGCATCAACCAGGAATATCAGCGCGGCGTGCTGTTCCGCCTTGGGCGGCTGGGCCCGATGAAAGGTCCGGGCTGGTACGGGATGATCCCGTTCGTCGACCGCGTCGTCCGCGTCGACCAGCGCATCATCACCTACCAGCTGGAAACGCAGGAAACGATCACGCGCGACGGCGTGGCGGTCCGGGTCAACGCCGTCCTCTGGTTCCGGGCAGAATCGCCGGTCCAGGTTGTGACATCGGTCGAGGACTGGAAGGCGGCAACCGTCCAAGCGGCCGAGACCGCGCTGCGCGATGCGATCGGCCAGAGCGAGCTCGATTTGATGCTGAAGGACCGCGCCTCCATCAATCATCGGCTGCAGCAATTGCTTCGGGACGCGTCGCTCAAATGGGGCGTCGAGATCGACTCGGTCGAGATCAAGGATGTCGACATTCCAGAACAGATGCAGCGCGCGATCGCCAAGGAAGCCGAGGCGATCCGCGAGAAACGCGCGCGAATCATTCGCGCCGAAGGCGAGCAGGAAGCCGCGGCGAAGCTCGCGCAGGCGGCGAAGACGATCCACACGGGTCCCGGCGCACTCGAGCTCAGGCGTTTGCAGACGCTGAGCGAGATCGGAGTCGAGCATAACAGCACCATCGTCGCCATGCTCCCGGTCGAGCTCGTCCATGCCGCGCGCAAAATCGCAGGATTGCCCGCGGCCGAAACCGAAACCAGCGAGGCGGGTTGAGTCCCGCAGAGACGGAGGAGCAGCAAATGCCCGAATCCAATTGCCCGCTGGTCGAACGCATCGCCCGCGTGCTCGCCGGGGCCAAGCTCAGCGCGAATGCCGACGGCGACAACGGCCATGCAGCAGCCGAAGTCGACCGCACGTGGCGCGAGCATGTCAATCAGGCGCTCGCGGTGCTCCATACGGCGCGCGAGCCCGACGAAGCGATGGCCGCGGTCGGCGACGTGGGGATGTGGCGCAACATGGTGGAAGCCGCGATCGCGCAGCGGGTCGATTAGCCGAGTGAGCGCCGCTCGAGCGAGGGAGGCACCGCGCGCCAAAGCTGGCGTACCTCATCCCAACTGGACTTTGGTCATGTCGGTCGCGGCGTCGTCGCTGAGCTTCATCGACGGCTCCATCCTCAACGTCGCCTTGCCCGCCATCCGATCGGGCACAGGCGCCAGCGCCGCCGAAGTCCAGTGGGTGGTCAATATCTACACGCTACCGCTCGCCGCGCTGATCCTGCTCGGAGGCTCGCTCGGCGATCATCACGGACGGCGATTGTGGCTGGTCATCGGCACGACTTTGTTCGGCATAGGATCGCTGGTCTGCGCCCTCAGCGGATCGACCGAGCCCCTGCTCGCCGGCCGTGTCGTCCAGGGCATCGGCGCGGGACTCCTTCTGCCCAACAGTCTCGCCTTGCTGAACAGCGCGTTCAAAGGTGAAGCGCGCGGCCGGGCGATCGGCATCTGGGCCGCCGCCGGGGCGATCGCGGCGGCCATTGCCCCGCTGCTCGGCGGCTGGCTGGTCGATCATGTCGGCTGGCAGAGCATCTTCTTCATCAACCTGCCGTTCGTCGGCGCGGCGATCGCGATCGCTGTGACGCGCGTCGGCGAGGTCCGTGAGCCCGAAAAGGCGCGGCTGGACGCCGCTGGCGCGGCTCTCGCCACGCTTGGACTCGGCGCCGCGACCTATGGACTGACGCTCTGGTCGCAGAAGTTCGTCCTGACCGCGGTTTCGGCGATAGCGCTGGCCATCGGCTTCATCCTGCTCGCCGGCTTTGTCCTGGTCGAGCGGCGCCTTGGCGGCAAAGCGATGATGCCGCTGACGCTGTTCGCCGACAACCGCTGCTTCTCGGCGCTCAACCTGATGACCTTCCTGCTCTACGGCGCATTCGGCGGAGCGATGCTGCTCATTCCCTATGTGCTGATCGAGGCCGGCGGCTATTCGCCAGTCGAGGCAGGGCTATCGCTCCTGCCGCTGTCGATCCTCCTCGGAATCGGCTCGCCGCTGATGGGCAAGCTCGCGGTGCGGATCGGCCCTCGATTGCTCGTGAGCATCGGCCCGGTGGTGGTCGGCGCCGGTCTTCTGCTCGCGACGCGCATCGCTTCAGGCCAGAGTTATTGGACGTATGTATTCCCGGCCATTCTCGTCATGTCCGTGGGAATGATGCTTGCTGTCGCGCCCCTGACCAGCACGGTTCTCGCCGCGGTGAAGAGTCATCAGACAGGCATGGCGTCCGGTTTCAACAGCGCCGTCGCACGGCTTGGCGGGCTCATCGCCGTCGCTCTGATGGGGGCGGTACTGGCGCAGCGAGGCAAGACGATGCTCGGACCGTTCGCGATTGCGCTGGTCGTCATGGGAATCGTGGCCATGCTCGGGGGAGCGGTGGCCTGGTTCGGTCTCGCTGGAAGCTGGCACCGCGGCTTAACAGCTAAGCGTTCGCCTTGATGAACTTCTCGACGACGGGAGCGATGTTCTCGCGCCACTTGCGGCCGTTGAAGATGCCGTAGTGGCCGACGTCCCTGGCGAGGAGATATTGCTTCTTCGACGCCGGTAGCTTGGTCGGGATGTCGAGCGCGGCCTTGGTCTGGCCGATTCCGGAAATGTCGTCACGCTCACCCTCGATCGCGAGCAGCGCCGTGTCGCGGATCGCGTCGGGGCGGACGAGACGCCCGCGATGCTCCATTTCCCCGTCAGGCAGCAGGTGGCGCTGGAACACGACGTCGACGGTCTGCAAGTAGAATTCCGCGGTCATGTCGCAGACCGAGCGATATTCGTCGTAGAATCTCTGCGTCGCCGCCGCGCTCTCCTCGTCGCCGACGACGAGATGCTTGAACATCTCCCAGTGGCTGACGAGGTGCGAGCCGAGGTTCATGGTCATGAAGCCCGCGAGCTGCAGGAAGCCCGGATAAACTTTCCGGCCGGCGCCCGGGTAGATCATCGGCACGGTCGCGATGACATTGTTCTCGAACCAGCCGAACGGCCGGTCCGTCGCCAGTGTATTGACCGCGGTCGGCGCTTTGCGCGTATCGATCGGGCCGCCCATCATGGTCAGCGTCTTCGGCCGCCACGGATTCTTGTCGGCGTTCATCAGCGCCGTCGCCGCGAACGCGGGCACCGCCGGCTGGCAAACTGCGAGCATGTGCGGCCGCTCGCCGGTCTTCTCGCCGATCAGCTCGAGGAACTCGATCAGATAGTCGATATAATCGTCGAGATCGAAGTGGGCTTCGGACAATGGCACGCATTTCGCGTCTCGCCAGTCGGTGATGTAGACGTCGAAGCTCGGCAGCAGCCGCTCAACCGTCCCACGCAGCAACGTCGCATAGTGGCCGGACATCGGCGACACGATCAGCAGCCGCGGCCCGGCGTTCACGCCCTCGCGATAGAAATGTTTGAGCTGACCGAACGGCTTGCGGAGCAGGATCTCCTCGTGGACCGGGACGTCCTTGCGCCCGACATGGGCCGTCTCGATGCCGAATTCGGGCTTGCCGTGCGGCGCGGTGGCGTGGGCGAAGACCTCGAGGCTCGCCGCGACGAGCGGGCTCATCGAGCTGTAGCCCCAGGGATTGGCCGGATTGTTGAGCCACCCCGCACCCAGTCCAGCGAGCTTGCTCGCACCTGCGAGAAGCGAACGCTGCACTTCATAGGCGTCGTAGAGCATCGAACCTCGTTTCTACTTCGGAAACACAACAGATGTGGCGAGCCTTTGCGCCCGTGACAACCCATTGTGCGCCGCAAAAGCCGCATTGCAGCATGGAGCTGTGGAAAACTACAGCCACGCGGCTTGCTGTCCGGTTTCGAACCATTTGAGCCGCTCCCGCAGCGCTGTTAGGGAGCCGGCATGGCCACCAGACCCAACCGCCCCAAGGGACGTTCGATCAGGAATCTGCGGATGGTCTGGGGCTTCACCAGCCGCTACCCGGCACAGATCGGGATCGCTGCCTTGGCGTTGCTGGTGGCGGCGGGCGCAACGTCAGGAGTGCCTTACGCCTTCAAGCTGATCATCGACAAAGGGTTCGCGCACGGAGCCGGCACCACCCACGATATCGCACGATGGTTCGAATATCTGCTGCTGCTCGTCGGAGTCATGGCCCTCGCGACTGCCGTGCGCTTCTATTTCGTCTCCTGGCTCGGCGAGCGCACGGTCGCCGACATCCGCCTCGCCGTGCACCGCAACCTGCTGCGCCTCTCGCCCGGCTTCTTCGAGGAAAACCGCCCGGCGGAAATTACTTCGCGGCTGACGGTGGACACGACGATCATCGAACAGACTGTCGGGACGACAGTCTCCGTGGCGCTGCGCAACACGATTCTGGGGATCGCCTGCATCGTCATCCTCGTCGCGCTGGCGCCCAAGCTGGCGCTGCTGATCCTCGGCGGCGCGCTGCTCGTCGTCGTGCCGATCGCGGTGCTCGGCCGCCGCGTGCGCGCGATCTCGACCCGCAGCCAGGACCGTATCGCCGACGTCGGCACGGTCACCAGCGAAGTGCTCGGCGCGATGAAGATCGTGCAGGCGTTCAATCAGCAGGGCCGCGAGACCTCGCGCTTCTCCGAAGCGGTCGAGCGGGTCTTCTCGACTGCCAAGCGGCGCATGCTGCTGCGCGCGATCATGACCGCGATCGCCATGTTCCTGATCTTCGGCGCGATCACGCTCGTGATCTGGGAAGGCGCGATCGAGGTTTCGGCGGGCCGCATTACCGGCGGCACCATCGCCGCGTTCGTGCTCTACGGCGGTCTTCTCGCGGGAGCGTTCGGCAATTTGTCGGAGGTCTATGGCGACCTGCTCCGCGCCGCCGGCGCGTCGGAGCGGCTCGGCGAACTGCTCGATGCCGAGCCGGAGATTCTCGCGCCGGCACGTCCGGCGAAGTTGCCCGAGGCGGCGCAAGGCGAACTCGCGTTCGAGCACGTCACCTTCCATTACCCGACGCGGCCCGAAACGTCGGCCCTCAACGACTTCACGCTCACGGTTCGCGCACGCGAGCGGCTTGCCGTGGTCGGTCCGTCGGGAGCGGGCAAGACGACCATCTTCCAGCTCGCCGAGCGTTTCTACGATCCGCAGTCGGGACGCGTGCTGCTCGACGGCGTGGACCTGCGCGACGCCGATCCGGCGGATGTCCGGCACCGCATTGCGATGGTGCCGCAGGAGACGGTGATCTTCGCGGCCTCCGCGCGCGACAATTTGCGCTACGGCAACTGGAACGCGAGCGAGGAGCAGCTGTGGCAGGCAGCTCGCGATGCGAACGCCGAGGAATTCCTGCGCGCGCTTCCCGACGGGCTCGACACGTTCATGGGTGAAGGCGGCGCGCGTTTGTCGGGCGGGCAGCGCCAGCGCATCGCGATCGCCCGCGCGTTGTTGCGCGATGCGCCTCTGCTATTGCTCGACGAAGCGACGTCGGCGCTCGACGCCGAAAGCGAGCGGCTGGTGCAGGACGCGCTCGACCGGTTGATGGAGCACCGGACGACGATCGTCATCGCGCACCGGCTCGCGACGGTTCGTGCGGCCGATCGCATCGTCGTGATGGACCAAGGCCGCATTGTCGAAGAGGGCACACACGCGACGCTCAGCGCGCGCGGAGGGCTCTACGCGCGGCTCGCCCGCCTGCAGTTCGAGGACGGCGCCGCTTAGGCGTTCGTGCCGCCTCCCGGCGTTCCGCCACCGCTCGTGCCGCCACGGCCGCGCGTGGTGCGTCCACGAGCCCCAGTGCGTGAACGCGAGGTGGTGCTGCGCTTTGCGCCCGACCTTGTAGAAGGCTTGCGCGCAGTCTTTGCCGCACCGGTCGAACGCTTGGCGGCTGGCTTCTTCGCAGCCGACGAACGCTTCGAAGCAGCGCCTGCCGATTTCGCGCGAGTCGACGTCTTGCGTGCGCCCGAGCTCTTGCGCGTCGTAGATTTGCGCTTCGTGCTCTTCCGCGTTCCGCTCGAACGCGACCTGGCTGACCGCGCACTGGCGCGCGATCCACCGGATGAAGACGAGCCGCTGCTCATTTCACCTTCCATCGACCATTTGCCCGACATCACGCGCTGCGCAGCTTCGGCGACCGCTTCGGCGATGATCGAGCCGAGCTTGGTCGCGCTCGACACGACATTCGTAGCCGCCTGCGACGCCGTATCCGCCGCATCGAGTCCCGCATCGCGGATCTTGCGCCGCGCCGCCGGGCTTGCGCTGATCGCCGCCGCGGCAGCCGCGAGGCCAGCCGCGAGCATTTCCTTGCTCATCGCGGCCTTCGCCAGCTTGTCGAGATTGTCGCTCCTGGATCGCGACGAAGAACCCGAAGAACTCTTCTTTGAGGATTTGGCCATCGCTTCAACTCCCTCCGTTTGGCGGAAAGACACATGAATGCCGTTGCGGTTCCCTAATGAACCGGACGCGCAAGTTGAAGCCCACGCAAAAGGAATATGCAGAGATGTTAAAGGGCACCGCCGCGCGATGCAGCGATGCCCTTCGACATGGTCAGCGGCCGGAGATGTGGCCGTCCGTCAGCACCTCAGGGCCTGCGAACACCTCTTTCCGACCTCCCTGCTGAACCATGAGACATCGGATCACCTCCTTTCGCTGCGTTGAAGCCAAAGGGAAGATGAGTCCTATTCGCCTTCAAAGCAAGACTTGTAATACGGTGAACATTCGGCAATCGTTACTGCTTCGTCTCGCTCAGACGCGGCAATCCTCGATCACGCGGGCAGGCTCGGCCCAGGTCGGAATGATTAGCGCCGGTTGTCCCGAGACGGTGAACGCCACGCGGCCACGGCTGAAGGCAATCGCATCGAGGAAAGGGTCGAACGCGGCCAAGGTCGCGCTGAGGCGGCCGGTTGCCGGATTGTAGCTCGATGGCAGGTTGCGCGTCTGGGCGGTCGTCCACACAGCGATGAATGGGGCGGCGATAGTCGCCGGTTTCGACAACGTCACTTGGCGCACAGCCCGCGCACAGCTGATTGTCAGCTGCGGCTGCCCTGCCGCGTTGGCGAAGGTCGCCTCACTTCCACCGGCCAGCGTCACATAGGCCCAGTTGCCTTCGATCGGAGCCGCTGTGCTGTAATCGACGTTTGACGGGACCGCGGTCGTTTGCGCTTGTACCGAAGAAATAGCGGTCAGCGCGAGCGCTGCGGCAATTGCGATTCTCATGTGACGCTTAACGGCTCAGGCGGTCGACTTTGGCCTGCAGCTCGGCAAGCTCGGCTTTGAGCTGATCGACTTCGCTGCTGCTCGCCTTATGCGCTTCGGTCTTCTTGCCGGTGAAGGCTTGGGCAGCATCCTCGAACATCGCCATGTTGCGCTTGGCGAGGTCGGCGAACACGTTGCCGCTGAACGCATCTTTGACGGCGCTCTGGTTGCGCTGGAATGCGTCCATCGCCGCTTCGAGGTAAGATGGCACGAAATTCTGCATTGAATTGCCATAGAGGCCGATGAGATGCTTGAGGAAGTTGATCGGAAGCATGGTTGCGCCGCGTGCTTCTTCATCTACGATGATCTGAGTGAGGACCTGGCGTGTGATGTCTTCACCGCTCCTGGCATCGACCACTTCGAACTCTCGCCCGTCGCGCACCATTTGCGCAAGACGGTCGAGCGTGATGTAAGTCGAGCTTTCCGTATCGTAGAGACGCCGGTTCGCGTACTTCTTGATCGTCACCTTCGCGCTAGATTTGGCCATGAACCGCTCCGAGACTTCGCGCGACCCTCTACTACCGCGGGATAGTGCGCTGCAACATGAACGCACAAACGCGCGCGCGCCACGCCCGCTTCCGCTGTTTCTCGAATTGATACGGCGCGCGTCGGAGCACGATGCGGAGCTCGCGCACGCGGCGCTCGCCGGCCTCCGCGCCTATGAGAGCGCCGAGCGCCGCGAGCGGCCGCCGCCCAGGCCAGAAGTTGCGCGTGTGCGCGGCGCGTGTCTGCGCGATCACGGCGGAAGCGGTCCGCCGGCCGTGCTCATCCCCTCGGTGATCAACCCGCCGCGCATCCTCGATCTCGATGCCGAGGTATCGTTGGCTGCGGCAATCGCCCGGATGGATCGCCGCAGTCTTCTGCTCGACTGGGGCGAGGCGAAGCAGCGTGCCGAGCTCGACGTCGCCGGACACATCGAAGATTTGCTGCTGCCTTTGCTGCGCAGCATCGGCGAGCCGGTTGCGCTCATCGGCTATTGTCTCGGCGGCACGATGGCGATCGCGGCCGCGAACCTCGTCGAGTGCGAGCGCGTCATGACGCTTGCCGCGCCTTGGAATTTCACGCCGTACCCGGAAACATCGCGGTCGGCACTGCGGGACATGTGGCGCCATTCCGAAGCCGCCAGCCGCGCACTCGGTGCTCTGCCGATGGAGGTCCTGCAGGCCAGCTTCTGGTCGCTCGATCCGGAGCGTACGGTGCGCAAGTTCGCCGAGTTCGGGCGGCTCGATCCGGGCAGCGCCGAAGCGCAGCGGTTCGTCGAACTCGAGGATTGGGCGAACGAAGGCGAGCCCCTGCCATATCCCGCTGCGAAGGAGCTGATCGACGACCTGTTCGAGCGGGATCTTCCCGGTTCCGGCCAGTGGCAGATCGGCGGGCGTACCGTGACCGACGGGCTTTCCGTTCCGTTGCTGAATCTCACCGCCGAGCGCGACCGCATCGCCCCTTCGGCGACGGTCGCCAGCGGAGCAACGGTCCCTGTTCCCTCGGGTCACGTCGGCATGATCGTCGGGTCCGCGCGATGGCAACTGCACGAGGTCATGCGGCTCTTCCTTGACCCCGCTTGCCGCTAGACCCACCTGTCGCTAACGAAACCGGCACGCACCCATAGCTCAGCTGGATAGAGCGCTGCCCTCCGAAGGCAGAGGTCAGAGGTTCGAATCCTCTTGGGTGCGCCACCCCACGAATCTTCCGCCGGGGGAACCGGCCCAGCCGCCTCCCGTTGAGGCGCCGCAATGGATGCTCCGGTCGAGACCAGGCGCAACGCCCTCATCCAGCCGCCGCCGGCCGCCGAAGCCTTCTATTCCGAAGTTCTGCTGCTGATGGCCAAATCCCAAATCCCGTTCCTCGTGTCGGGCACCTATGCGCTCGCGAGCTACACCGGGATCGACCGGCCCACCAAAGACGTGGACGTCTTCGCCAAGGCCGGAGACGCGCTCAAGATGCTCCATTATTTCAAAGAGCAGGGTTTCGAAGTCGAGATCGTCGAC
The DNA here is from genome assembly GCA_035555035.1 of Sphingomicrobium sp. Classification (GTDB taxonomy): domain Bacteria; phylum Pseudomonadota; class Alphaproteobacteria; order Sphingomonadales; family Sphingomonadaceae; genus Sphingomicrobium. The sequence goes on along the minus strand of DATMHG010000013.1, from coordinate 4,460 downwards.
GAGCGCTGGCTGTATCGGATCACGCGCGGCGAGCTGTTCGTCGACGTCATCACCAATATGCCGACCGTCACGACGCACGTGACAGACGAGTGGTTCATCGGCGCGCCCGAAGCCGAGCTGTTCGGGGCCAAGGTCCGCCTGGTCCCGCCGACGCAGTTCATCTGGTCAAAAATCTTCGTCCAGGATCACCATCGATACGACGGTGCGGACGTCGCGCACATGATCCTCAAGAAGCATGATGAAGTCGACTGGAAGCAGCTCTTGAGCCACATGGAACTCTATTGGGAAGTCCTGCTGATCGCGTTGCTCAACTTCCGCTTCATTTATCCGAGCGAGCGGCATGTCGTGCCGCGCTGGATCATGGACGAGCTGCTGGAGCGCCTGCGCGACCAATATGACGTGAAGGGACCCGGCAGGAAGGTCTGCCGCGGGCGGATCTTCTCGCCGCGCGACTATGCGATCGACGTCGACCAATGGGGCTTCTCCGACGCGGTCGGAAATCTCGAAGAACAATATGCCAGCGAATGACGGCAAGCTGCGGGTCGCAGCGATCGGCGACCTCCACGTTCAGGAGGACAGCATCGCACCCTATCGCGAGATGTTCGCCGAGATTTCGGCCACTGCCGACGTGCTGCTCCTGTGCGGCGACCTCACCAACTTCGGCAGGACGGGCGAGGCCGAGATCCTGGCCGAGGATATCAAGTCCTGCTCGATCCCGGTGCTCGGCGTTCTCGGCAATCACGACTATGAATGCGGTCAGCCGGAGAAGGTGTGCGAGATCCTGCATTCGGCGGGCATGAAGGTGCTCGACGAGCAGGCGCACGAGATCGAGGGAGTCGGGTTCGCCGGCGTCAAAGGCTTCCTCGGCGGGTTCGGACGAGGCGAGCTCGCGCCGTTCGGCGAGCCGATCGTCAAGGCGTTCGTCGACGAGGCGATGAACGAGGCGCGCAAGCTTGAGAACCAGCTTCGGACATTGCGCACCGAACGCAGCGTCGCCGTGCTCCATTACTCCCCGATCGTGGATACGATCGAGGGCGAGCCTCCGGCGATCTTCCAATATCTCGGCTCGCAGCGCCTGTGCGAGCCGATCGACCGCTTCGACCATGTGAAAGCGGTCGTCCACGGACATGCGCACCACGGCACGTACGAAGGCCGCACCCCGCGCGGCACGCCGGTCTACAACGTCGCGCAGTTCGTCTTGAAGCCGCTGTTCGGCAAACCGTACGTCGTTCTCGAGGTCTAAACCGCCGGCCAGTTTTCGAGAATCTCGACGAACCGCGTAAGCCAGGCGTTGGTCTGGTGCCCGTCGACGACGCGGTGATCGATGGTGAGGGTCACATAGGCCATCGGACGCACGAGGATCGCGTCCTGCCCATCGATCTCCCGGACCACCATGCGCTTTTCGAGCTTGCCGATACCCAGGATCGCCGCCTGGCCCTGGTGAAGGATGATCGGCGCGGCGAGCAGTGATCCGGAAACACCGTGGTTGGAAATGGTGAAGCTGCCGCCGGACACGTCTGAACGGTCGAGCTTTCCTTCGCGTGCACGTCGGGTGAGATCGTCGAGCCTGGCGCCAATCTGCTCTACGGTGAGCGCACCGGCATCCTTCACGACGGGGACCACGAGACCCTTCTCGCCGAGCGCCGTGCCCACGCCGATGTCGATCGTCGGCGAGATCGCGATCCGGTCCTTCTCCCACCGGCCGTTGATTGCCGGCGCGACCGCCATCGCGTCCGCCGCGGCTTTGACGATATAGGCGGTGTAACTGAGCTTCATGCCCCTCGCTGCCATTGCAGCCTTGTGCGCGGCGACGGCGGAGAAATCGGCCTCGAACACCGCGGTGACGTGCGGCTGATCGCTGACCGCACGGACCATGTTCTCCGCGATCCTCAGCCGCATCCGGTCGTGCGGGATGTCCTGCGCCGAGAATTGCCGCGGCTGCGCGGTTGCGAGTTCGCCGACGCTTACGACGGTCGCGTCGGCAACGCAGCGGTCCACGTCCTCGCGCGTGATGCGGCCATTGCGGCCTGTTCCCTGGATCCGCGTCGGATCGATCCCGTGCTGCTGCAGCGCGCGGCGGACGGAGGGGCTGAGGCGAGTCTCGTGTCCGTTCCCCGGCGAAGGCCGGGGTCCAGGAGCGCCGGCAGGCGCTTCAAGGGAAGCACGCGCTGCTGGCGCAGCGCCCTGGGCCCCGGCCTTCGCCGGGGAACCATTGGTTTCAATCCGCGCCAGCAGTGCGCCGGGCACGGCCTCCGCGTCGGTATCGAGCACGATCTCCGCCAGCACCCCCGCCGCGGGCGCGGGCACTTCCTGGGTCACCTTGTCGGTCTCGAGCTCCACCAAAGGATCGTTCTCGGCGACTGCATCGCCGATCTGCTTGAGCCAGGCGCGGACGACCGCCTTGGTGCCCTCCTGCTCGTTGGGGACGCGGACTTCGATCAAGTTCAGAACCCCACCAGCCGCTCGATCTCGGCGCGGATGCGCTCCGAGCTGGGAAGCGCCCATTCCATCAGCTTCGGGTGATGTGGGCTCGGAATGTCGGGCATGGTCACGCGCGCGACTGGTGCATCCAAGTCTAGGAAGGCCTCGTCGGCGACCACGGCGGCGATCTCCGCCCCAAAACCGCCGGTCCGCAAATCCTCATGCACGATGAGGCAGCGGCGCGTGCGCCGCACGCTGTCGAGCACCATGTCCTTGTCCCAAGGCTGGAGGGTGCGCAGGTCGATCACGTCGGCGCTGAACCCCTCCGCCGCCGCCTCGCAGCGCGGCACCATCGCACCCCAGGTGACGATGGTGATCTCGTTGCCCTCGCGCGTTTTCCTGGCGCGGCCGAACGGCAGCACATAATCATCGCCTGGCCACGGCCGCCGTGCCCAGCTGTCGTCGAGCATGGCGCGGTGCTCGAAGAACAGGACCGGATCATTGCCGCGCAGGCTTCCGCGTAGCAGGCCCACGGCGTCCTCGGCATTCGAAGGCACGGCGACTTTCCAGCCGGGATTGTGCACGAACTCGACCTCGTTGGTCATCGAATGCCATGGGTCGCCGCACTTGAAGAAGCCGCCGGGCACCCGCAGCACCATCGGCGCAGCGAAGCGGTTGTTGGTGCGCCAGCGCATCGTGCCCGCGTCGTGGATCTGCTCGGTCGCCGGCTCGGCATATTTGCGGAACTGGATTTCGGGAACGGGCATGAGCCCGGCGAGCGCCATCCCGACCGCGCGACCGACGATGCCTTCCTCGTTGAGCGACGGGTCGAACACGCGCTCCCGGCCGAACTTCTCCTGCAGCCCTAAAGTCACCGCGTGGACCCCACCCTTTGGACCAACGTCCTCGCCGAAGACCAGCACGCGTGGGTTGGCTCCGAGCTCCTGCTCAATCACCCGGCGGATGGCGGTGACCATGTTGATGCGCTGTCCTGAGCCGGCCGGCTGGTCGGTCGACGGTGGCGGTTCGTAGCCGCTGTTCCATAAGCCCCCGACCTGCTGCATCTCGCCCTCGTAGAAGACGTTGCTCGTCACCTTCTCCGGGTTGGAGACGCCCCGCGCTTCCGCCTCGGCGACTGCGGCCTGCACTTGCCATGCGGCCTCGCGCTCCAGGTCGGCCCATTGCTCCTCACCCATCTGAAGCTTCGCGCAGTGCGCTTTCAGCTTGGGCAGCGGATCCCGCGCCCACTCCGCCTGGACCTCGGGCTCGGATTTGTACGTCTGGGTATCCTGGAAGCTGTGACCTTCAAGGCGGGGAACGGTCAGCCGCAGCAATGCCGGGGCACGCTGAGTGCGCACGTGCTGCACGGCGTCGTGGATCAGCTTCGACGCTTCGGCCGGATCGGTGCCGTCGCCCTTGAAGATGGTCAGGCCGGAGAAGCTCGCCAGATTGGCGGCGATGTCCTTGCCCGGCGTCTGATATTCCGACGGCACCGAGATGCCGTAGCCATTGTCCTCGACGTAGATTATCAGTGGCAAACGTTGCGTGGTGGCAATTGTTAGCGCTGACCAAAATCCGCCGGTTGCGCAGCTCGCGTCCCCGCCGAGCACGAGCGAAATGGCGTCCGCCGGCCCTTCCTCCAGCACCTTGCGCTTGTAGGCAATCGCCTGCGCCCAGCCCGCCGCGGGCGTGTATTGCGCGCCGACGCCGCCACACATCGGCAGGGCATGCGCTCCGCCTGGATTGGGGTAATTGAAAACGACGCCAATGTCGCGGCCGTCGGAATAACCGCCGGCAAGGCCCATGCCCGAACCTAGCGCGTCGGCGAGCGGCACGCCAAGCGCGAGCAGCAGCGGCCGCGAGCGGTAATAGCCAAACGCGCCGTCGCCATCCTTGAGCTGCATGCCGAGCACCACCTGCGCCATGTCGTGGCCGCGCGCGCTGAACTGGTAGAGCACCTTCTTCGCCGGAACGAGCTCCTGCTCTTCGATCCGATCCATCTCGCGGCTGGTGAGGACCAGCCTGGCAATCTCGCGCCA
>DATMHG010000012.1:0-14722 GCA_035555035.1 Sphingomicrobium sp. | reverse complement strand
CCTTGAAGGGGACTTCAACCGCAAGGGCACCTCGGCCTTCTCAGGCCGGATCGGCGAGCGGGTCGCTGCGCCCGGAGTGACCGTGGTCGATGACGGCGCGATGGAGCAGAGGCGGGGTTCGCTCACCATCGACGACGAGGGGACGCCAACACGCCGCACCTGCCTGATCGAAGATGGAATCCTCAAAGGCTATCTGCAGGACCGCCTGAATGCGCGGCTCATGGGCATGGAGCCGACCGGCAACGGCCGCCGCGAAAGCTTCGCCCATGCCCCCATGCCGCGCATGACCAACACGTTCATGCTCGCCGGCAACGACGAGCCCGCCGAGTTGGTAGAACGGGTGAGCGACGGCATTTACGCCAAGAGCTTCGGCGGCGGGCAGGTCGACATCACGAATGGCAAGTTCGTCTTCAGTTGCACCGAGGCCTACCGGATTCGCGGCGGCAAGATCGCCGAGCCGGTCAAGGGCGCAACGCTCATCGGCGACGGACCGACCGTGCTCACTCGGGTGAAGGGGATCGGCAATGACTTCGCGCTCGACGAAGGCGTAGGCATCTGCGGCAAGGGCGGGCAGAGCATACCCGCCGGGGTCGGCCAGCCGACGCTTCTGATCGACGGCCTCACCGTCGGAGGCACCGCCGCTTGAACGCCGACGACTGGCGTGCTCGCGTCCTCAAATTCTGGTTCGGGCTCGAATGTGACCAATGGTGGAACGGCGGTCCCGAGCTCGACCACCGTATCCGCCAGAATTTCCTCAAGCTCTGGTTCGAGAAGCGCCAGCTCCCCGTCGATGCCTTCCTCACGGACCCGCTGACCGCGCTCGCCGGCGTGATCCTGTTCGACCAGTTCCCACGCAATATGTTCCGCGGCCACGCCGACGCTTACTCGACCGACACACAAGCCCTCGCCATGGCTAAAGCTGCCGTAGCCAAAGGCTTCGACGAGGACCTGGCGAAAGACGAACGCAAGTTCCTCTACATGCCGTTCGAGCATAGTGAAGATCTGGACGATCAGAACCACGCCGTGCTTCTCTTCACCGAGATCGGCGACGATGAGCAGATCGATTACGCCAGGCGGCACCGTGCGATTATCGAGCGCTTCGGCCGCTTTCCGCACCGCAATAAGATTCTCGGACGGGCACCGCGCCCCGATGAGGTGGCGGCCGGTGACGTGGTGCCCTGGTGACCGACCTGGTGGAAGCGGCTCGTTACTCAACCCGCGTCGAAGCCGATCAAGCGCGGCTCTATCTGGAAAGCGAAGGCGTCGATGCGGTGCTGTTCGATACCGAGATCAATTATTTCTACGGCGGGCTCTTCCTGCCCGTGCGGCTCATGGTGCTCGATGAGGATGCCGAAGCGGCGCGGCGCCTGCTGGGGAAGGAGGCGCCCTAGAGCAAATGCGCGATCGGGCCGGAGTCGAATCCGGCTTGCGCCAGTCGCTGTTCCACCTGCTCACGCGATGCGCCTTCTTCACGGTGTGCCAGTGCGCAGGCCAATGCCGACCGCGTGCCGGAGCGGCAGAACGCCAGCAATTTTCCGTCGCCGGCCTCGCGTAACGCCTTCTGCATCTCCTCCACGTCGGCGGGACCGATGCCGCGGATGATCGGCACGAAGCGATAGGCGATTCCCGCTTCGGCCGCCGCCGCTTCAATATCCGCCGCGAGCGGCTGACCGGGCTCCTCTGCGTCGGGGCGATTGTTGACGAGAACCGTGATGCCGTGCTCCGCCAGCCCGGCGACGTTCTGGGGAGCGATCTGGCCGCTCACCAGGGTGCGATCGTCGAGCTGGCGGATCATGCGCAGCTTATATCACTTCGGTGGCGTTACCGGAGCATCCGATCCGGCTAGCCCGTAATAAAGCAGATAGGGCTGGATGTCCGGATCATGCCCGGTGAAGGCGCGATACATTTGCGCATAGTCCATCGTATTGCCCCGCGAGAGAATCATGTCGCGGAAGCGCTGGCCGTTGGCGCGGGTCAGGCCGCCGTGCGCCTGGAACCAGGCGAACGCATCCTGCGCGAGCATGCGCGTCCACGGGTAGGCATAATAGCCGGCTGCATAACCGTTGCTCCAAATGTGGAGAAAATAGCTCGAGCGGTAGCGCGGCGGCACGTCGGCGACATCGTAGCCGCCCTTGGCCAGTGCGTCGGCCTCGAACTTGTCGACGTCCTGCCGCGGTGCATCCGCCGGCAGCGAGTGCCAGTCGAGGTCGAGCCGTGCGGCCTCGAGCACCTCGCCATTGTCGTAGCCCTGGTTGAAGGTGCGCGAGCGCTTGATCTTATCGACCAGATCCTGGGGGATCGGCTGGCCGGTCTTATAGTTCACCGCATAGTGGGCGAGGATCTTCGGATCGAGAGCCCAATTCTCGTTGAACTGCGAGGGGAACTCGACGAAGTCGCGCGCGACGCTGGTGCCGGACACGCTCGGATAGGTCTGCGCGGCAAACATGCCGTGCAACGCGTGACCGAATTCGTGGAACATGGTCGTGACGTCGTCCCAGCTGACCAGCGCCGGCTGGCCGGGCGCGGGCTTGGTGAAGTTCTGGACGTTGTAGACGACCGGCTTCAGCCCACGCAGGTACGACTGGTTGACCAGGTTCGACATCCATGCACCGCCCTGCTTGTTGTCCCGCTTCCACGGGTCGACCATGAACAGCGCAAGCTCCTTGCCGTCAGCATCGTAGACCTCGAACACCCGCATGTCGGGGCTCCAGGTCGGAATGTCCTTCCGCTCCTTGAACGTCAGGCCATAAAGCTGGTTCGCGGCGTAGAAGACGCCGTCGGTCAGCACCTTGTTATATTCGAAATAGGGCTTCAGCTCGTCATTGTTGAGCGCGTAACGCTGCTTCCGGATCTGCTCGGAGTAGAAGGTCCAGTCCGCAGCGGTCGGCTGGAAGTTCGCGCCCTGGCTCTTGGCGAGCGCACGGATGTCGGCAGCCTCCTGCCGCTCCTTGGCGGCGGTTGCCGGCGCGAGGCGCTCGAGGAAACCGATCGCCGTCGCGCGTTTCTTCGCCATCTGGTTGTACAGCGCGTAGTCGGCATAGTTCGAATAGCCGAGCAGGGCGGCTTTCTTCGCCCGCAGCTGAGCCATCTCGCTGACGATCGCGCGCGTATCGTTGGCGTCGGCGTGCTCGGCGCGGTTGATGCTCGCATCGAACAGAGCCTGGCGCGTCGCATGGTTGGTGAGCGATTCTAGAGGCGGCTGCTGCGTCGTGTTCTGGAGCGGGATGACATAGCCGTCGACCTTGCGGTCCTTTGCGGCCTGCCGGGCGGCAGCGAGCTGCTCTTCCGACAGGCCCGCCAAGGCCGAAGCATCGGTAGCGTGCAGCGCGCCCGCCTTCGCGGCGGCGAGCAGCTTCTGATTGAACTCGGTGCTGAGCGAGCTCAGCCGCTTGTTCATGACCTTGAGCTCAGCCTGCTTGGCTGGCGGCAGCTCGGCGCCCGCGTGAACGAAATCCTTATAGTCGTTGTCGAGGAGGCGAGCCTGCTCCTGGTTCAGGTTCAGGCTCGGTTGGCGATCGTGCAGATATTTGACGCGCTGGAACAGCTTTGCGTTGAGCGCGATGAAGTCGTTGTGCGCAGCGTATAGCGGCGCGGTCTTGGTGTCGGTGGCTTGCAGCGTATCATTGGTGTCAGCGCTGTTCACGGCGTTGAAGGCGTTATTCACGCGGTCGAGCAGTGCGCCGGAGCGCTCCAGTGCCACGATCGTGTTGCCGAACGTGGGTGCCGCTTTCTGATTGGCGATCGCCGTCACTTCCGCCTTCTGCTGCGCCATTCCGGCGAGGATTGCCGGCAGATAATCGCTGTCCTTAATCCGCGAAAAATCGGACGTCTCGAACGGAAGCGTGCTCGGCTTGGCGAAAGGATTGGACGCCGGAAGCGTCACGGAGCTTGTCGCAGCAGCTTTGTGCGGCGCCGGAGCCGCGGCGGCACCGGTGGCAACGGCCATCGCGGCCGTCGCGAGAAGAAGCTTGACGATCATGACTCTCCCCGAACGTTCAGAAATCTGCGGATGAAATCTCTTCAACCGAGTCGCGACTTGCGCAAGTCTGAACGTCAGCATTTCGTCGAAAGAGCTTCGAGCATCGCTTCACCGTAACGCTCGAGCTTGACTGCGCCAACACCCTGCACTTCGGCCAGCTCGCTGAGATTGCGCGGTTTGCGTTCGGCGATCTCGCGCAGCGTCGAGTCGTGGAAGATTACGTACGGCGGCACGCCCGCCTCTGCCGCGAGCTTGCGTCGAGCTTCGCGCAGCGCGTCGAACAAAGGATCGGTGGGACCTTCGTGGCGTGTACGCCGAGCGCGCCTCCGCGGCGGCGGAACGGCGATGGTGAGTTGCTCATCGCCTTTGAGAATCGGCTTTGCACCGGGTCCGAAGCTGAGACCGCCATAAGAGTCGGCGCGCAGCGCATCGCGCGCGATCAGTGCGCGTGACACGGGTGGCACCAACGCCAGTTCCTCCGCCGTCGCAATGCCGAAGACCGACAGCCGATGATGGCCGAAGCTGCGCACCTTCTCATTGTCGTTGCCCGCTAGGACGTCGCTGAGGTGGCCCACGCCGAAGCGCATTTCGGTGCGGAACGCCGCCGACAGGAGCTTCCGCGCGATTTCCGTCGCGTCGATCGTCGCCGGTGGATTGAGGCAATTGTCGCAATTGCCGCAGGTCTCCGGCGAGTGCTCGCCGAAGTGCCGAAGAAGGATTGCGCGGCGGCAGCCGGGCGCCTCGACGAATGCGGCGAGCGCGTTCAGCCGTTCCCGCTCGGCAGTGCGCCGCTCCGGCGGCACTTCCTGCTCGATCCGCTGCCGGGCTCGCGCGAAATCCTGCGCAGCCCAGAACAGCCAGGCTTCGGCCGGTTCACCGTCGCGCCCAGCACGCCCGGTCTCCTGGTAATAAGCCTCGATGCTCTTCGGGATCGCCGCGTGCGCGACCAGCCGCACATCCGGTTTGTCGATACCCATGCCGAACGCGACGGTCGCCGCGATCACCATATCCTCGGACTGGACGAACGCGGCCTGGTTGCGCGCGCGGACCTGCGGCTCGAGGCCGGCATGATAGGGTAGCGACGGGCGGGCGTTCCGGCCCAGCGTCTCGGCGATCTTCTCCGCCTTGTCGCGGCTCGGAGCATAAACGATCGCGGGCCCGGGACGTGTCGCGAGAAGCTCGCGCAGCTGCTTGCCGGTCTGCTCGCGGTGGCGAACGTGATAGCGGATGTTCGGCCGGTCGAAGCCGGCGACGATCAGTCCGTCCTCAGGAATGCCGAGCTGCGCCAGGATATCGGCGCGCGTTCGAGCGTCAGCGGTGGCAGTCAGCGCCAGCCGCGGGACGTCGGCATTGTCGTCGAGCAAAGGCCTGAGCTGGCGGTAATCGGGCCGGAAATCATGACCCCATTCGCTGACGCAATGGGCTTCGTCGATGGCGATGAGCGAGAGATTGACGCGACTGATCAGCCGCCGGAACGCCTCGCCGGTCGCACGCTCTGGGGCGACGTACAGCAGGTCGAGCTCGCCCGCCTTGAAGCGCTCGACTGTGTGCTCGCGGTCCGCGTCCGCCGAAGTCAGCGATGCCGCCCTAAGCCCGGTCGCATTGGCGCTGCGGATCTGGTCGTGCATCAGCGCGATCAGCGGCGAGATCACCAGTGCCGCGCCTTCGCGGGCAAGCGACGGAAGCTGGTAGCACAGCGACTTCCCCGCGCCCGTTGGCATCACCGCGAGCGTGTGCTTGGCGGCGAGCACGCGTCCGATCACCGCTTCCTGCACGCCGCGGAAGTGGTCGAAGCCGAAGATTCGTTTCAGGATCTCGTGCGGGTCGCTCACGAAGCGGAGGCTATTCCGTCCAGACGTGCACCCTCTGATCCGGCGGCAGATAGAGCTTGTCGCCGGGCTGCACGTTGAAGGCTTTGTACCAGGGGTCGAAGTTCCGGACGATTCCGTCGACCCGGTACTTGTCCGGACTATGTGGGTTGCTCAGCAGCTGCTGCCGCTCTGCCCCCTCGCGCTGCTTGCCTTGCCACGCTTGCGCATATGCGATGAAGAAACGCTGGTCGCCGGTGTAACCGTCGATCACCGGCGGCTCACCATGCCGGGCCACATAGCGGCGATACGCGGCATAGGCTGTTTCCAGCCCACCGAGGTCAGCAAGGTTCTCGCCGAGCGTCAGCTTGCCCTTGATGTGCACTCCAGGGATCGGCTCGTACTGATCGAACTGAGCTGCGAGCCGATCGGCTTTGATCTTGTACTTGGCGGCCGTCGCAGGGGTCCACCAGTCGCGCAGCCGGCCCTTGGCGTCGAACTGCCGCCCCTCGTCGTCATAGCCATGACCCATCTCGTGGCCGATCGTGGTGGCGCCTGTCTCGGCATAGTTCACCGCCGGGTCGGCACTGGCGTCGAAGAACGGCGGCTGGAGGATCGCGGCCGGAACCGTGATCTGGTTCATTGTCGGATCGTAATAAGCGTTCACCGTCTGCGGCGTCATTTCCCAGAGAGTCCGATCGAGAGGGTGCGGGAAGCGCTTCAGCTCGAGCTGCCAGTCGAAATTCTCGCTCGCGACAGCATTGGCCAGCGGATTGTCGCGGCTGACCTTCAGGTTCGAATAGTCGATCCACTTGACCGGATGGCCGATGCGCGGATCGAACGTGTCGAGCTTCTCGAGCGCTTTCTTGCGGGTCGCTTCGTCCATCCATGCCGCGTTCGTGATCTTCTCGCGATAAGCGGCGCGCATGTCGTCGAGCAGTTCGTTCGCCTGTCGCGCGGTCGCATCAGGCCAATATTTGGCGACGTAGAGCTGGCCGACCGCTTCGCCGAGGCTCTCATCGAGAAGCGAGATGCCGCGCCTCCAGCGAGCGCGCTGCTCCGGCACATCGTTCAAGGTCTTGCTGTAGAAGTTGAAATGCGCGTCGTCGAATGCCTTGGGCAGGAATTGCGCATGGTCGCTGATGAAGCGGAAGGTGAGATATTCCTTCCACGTCTTGAGCGGCACGTCGGCGAGGCGCTTGCCCGCGGCAGCCACGGCGCTCGGCTCCGCCACGTCGACCTTCTTGGCTGCGCCCAGACCCATCGACTTGAGCGTCGAAGTCCACTCGAACTGCGGCGCGAGCTTCATCAGCTGCGCGCGGGTCATGGGATTGTGGGTCGCAACGGGATCGCGGCGGCGCTCAGGCGTCCACTGGTCCTTCGATAGCCGCGTCTCGAGCGCGAGGATGCGGTCCGCGCGCCTTTCCGGGTCTGACAGGCCAGCGAGCTTGCCGAGCTGGACGATATAGGCGCGGTAGGCGGCCCGGATGGAAGCGTACTTGTCGCCCTTCAGCAGGTAATAATCACGCGTCGGCAATCCGAGCCGCGCCTGGCCCGCGGCGGCGGTGTATTTTCTGGGATCGTCCTGGTCGGCTGAAATGCCGATGTAGACCGGCGCGGCGTAAGCCGGTTCGGCCATCAGCTTCACCAGTCGGCTGCGGCTCGAGACCGCGTTGATGCGTGAAAGATAGGGCTTCAGCGGGGCGAGGCCGCGTGCCTCGATGCCGGCCTCGTCCATCCACGCGGCGTACGCGTCGCCGATCTTCCGCGCCGCGGGCGAGGTGGGATTGGCGGTCAGCGCCTCGACCATTTGCCGCACCTCCAGTTCGATCTCGTCGGGCAGCTCGTAATTGTAGCCGGCGCCCGTCTTGTCGGCCGGGATCGGGTGATTGCGCAGCCATGTTCCTTCGGCGAATTCGAAGAAATCGTCTCCGGGTTTCACCTTGGGGTCCATGTCGCCGGTCGCGACGCCCCAGGTGCCGTAGCGCGGTTTGCCCGCAGGCTGGGCGATCAGGACGACTGGAACTGAAACCAGCAAAGCGGCGAATGACAAATGGCAGAAACGCATCAGGAAACTCCCTCCCGGACGCAAGCTTGCTAGCGTGGCGCGGCCGCGCGCGCCACTCCCCGGGGGGCTGCCGTTTCGACAAGCTACTCCGCAGCTTCGGCAATCGTCTCGGCAAGTTGCTCGGTAACCTGACGCTGCCACAGCTCGGCGTAGAGGCCGCCGAGGTCCAGCAGCTCCTCATGCGTGCCGCGCTCCACGACGCGGCCCTCGTCGAGCACGACGATCTGGTCCGCATTGACGATCGTCGACAGACGGTGCGCGATCATGAGCGTCGTGCGGCTTTCGGCGATGCGCTCGAGTGTCTCCTGGATTGCCTGCTCGGTGCGGCTGTCGAGCGCGCTCGTGGCTTCGTCGAGCACCAGGATCGGCGGGTTCTTGAGCAACGTGCGGGCGATCGCCACGCGCTGCTTCTCGCCGCCCGAGAGCTTGAGCCCGCGCTCGCCAACCATGGAGTTGTAGCCTTCCGGAAGCGCGGCGATAAAGCGGTCAATGGCTGCCCCGCGCACGGCCGCTTCGATTTCCTCCTGCCCTGCCCCGCCCCGGCCGTAGCCGATGTTGTAGCCGATGGTGTCGTTGAACAGCACGGTGTCCTGCGGCACGATTCCGATCGCCGCGCGCAAGCTTCGTTGCTGCACCTCGGCGATATCCTGTCCATCGATCGTGACCCGCCCGGCGGTTGGATCGTAGAAGCGGTACAGCAGTCGTGCGATCGTCGACTTGCCAGCACCCGACGGCCCGACGATCGCGCAACTCGTCCCCGCCGGAACGTCGAGGTCGAGCCCGCGAAGGATTTCGCGCTCCGCGTCATAGCCGAAGCGAACATTCTCGAATCGGACCTTGCCGCTGGTGACGACGAGCGGCTGCGCTCCGGGAGCGTCGATGATCTCGGCGGGCGTATCGACCAGGTTCCACATCGCCTCCATGTCGATCAGCCCCTGGCGGATCGAGCGATAGACCCAGCCCAGGAGGTCGAGCGGGCGGAAGAGCTGCATCAGCATCGTGTTGATGAAGACGACGTCGCCCGGCGTGAAGCGGCTTCGGCTCCAGCCCCACACGGTGAAGATCATCGCGCCAGCCATCATCGCGTTGGTGATCAAGGCTTGGCCGATGTTGAGCCAGGCGAGCGACACTTCATTGCGTACCGTGGCTCGAGCAAAGGCGGCGATGGCCTCGTCGTAGCGCTTCGCCTCCCGCTCCTCGGCGCCGAAATATTTGACGGTTTCGTAGTTGAGCAGCGAATCGACGGCGCGGCCGATCGCCTTGTTGTCGACGTCGTTCATGTGGCGCTGGAGCTGCGAGCGCCACTCGGTGACTCGGCGCGTGAAGACGATGTAGATGGCGATCATCGCCAGCGTGGCCGCGACGAGCCCGAACCCGAACTTCACGAAGAAGATCACGCATGCGGCGGTCAGCTCGATGAAAGTCGGCCCGATGTTGAAGAGGAGGAAGTAGAGCATCATGTCGATGCTCTTCGTGCCGCGCTCGACGATCTTGGTCAGCGATCCGGTGCGCCGCTCCAGGTGGAAACGCAGCGACAGATCGTGGACGTGGCGGAAGACATTGCCCGCCAGCCGCCGGGCAGCGTGTTGCCCGACCTTCTCGAACAGGGCATTGCGGAGATTATCGGAAATGACGCCGGCGAACCGCGCGACGGCGTAGCCGACGACCAGCATCGCGACGACGCCGAACGGCTGGCGATGCGCCGACATTCCGTCGACAACCGCCTTGTAGGCAAATGGCATCAGCAGAACGGCCGCCTTGCCCGCGAGCACGAGCAGCAGCGCGGCGACGACACGGGCCTTCAGCTCGCTCTCGCCCCTGGGCCAGAGCATCGGCAGGAATCGCCACAGCGCGCCGAAGCCGGCGCTCGGCTTTGCCTGTCCTTCTGCCCTGTCCGCCATAGCTCCTAAGGTAGGACCCTGTGTGGCGACCCGCAAACGCCCGAGCCAGGCGGAGGAACCGTCCCCTCCCTATGTCGGTTTCGTCGAGATCATGAAAAGCGCTCAACGAAAGACGCCGTCTCCGCGCGGCCGCGATCGCAAAAAACCCGATCCGCGCGAGCTCAACCGGGCGACGACCGACGAGTTCGAACGCGAGGGAATGGGTGTCGCACCCAAGGAGTGAATCATGTCCGACGTCATCGAACCGATGATCCACGAAGATCAGCTGCCCGGTCACGAAAGCCAGCTCGAGCCGAAGCCCGATTGGGAGCCGCGCTACAAGGGATCGGACCGGCTGAAGGGCAAGGTGGCGCTGATCACCGGATCTGACAGCGGTATCGGCCGCGCGGTCGCGGCGCTCTTTGCGCGGGAGGGCGCAGACATCGCGATTCTATACCTCTGCGAGCACGACGACGCGGCCAAAACAAAAGACATTGTCGAGAAGGAGGGGCGCCGCGCGATTACGATTCCGGGCGACATCGGCGACAAGCAATTCTGCGAGCGCGCGGTCCAGCGGACCATCGATCAGCTCGGGCGCCTGGACATCCTTGTCAACAACGCCGGCGAGCAGCACAGCGATAAGCACATCCGCGATATCAGCGAGGATCAGCTGAAACGTACGTTTCAAACCAACATTTTCGGCATGTTTTTCCTGACGCAGGCGGCGGCTCCGCACCTCAACGAAGGCTCGGCAATCATCAACTGCACGTCCGAGACGATGTACTCCGGCTCGAAGCACCTGCTCGACTATAGCGCGACCAAGGGCGCCATTACCGCTTTCACCCGTTCGCTGGCGCTGAATCTCGTCGAGAAAGGCATCCGCGTGAACGCGGTCGCTCCCGGCCCGATCTGGACCCCGCTCAATCCGTTCGGCGGCCAAGAGCCGGAGAGGATACCGGAATTCGGCAAGAAGACGCCGATGGGCCGGCCCGGTCAGCCGAACGAGGTCGCGCCGTCCTTCCTGTTCCTCGCCTGCGAGGATTCGAGCTATATGACGGCGCAGGTGCTGCATCCCGACGGCGGCGACACGACATCAAGTTGATGCGATTGACCGGGCGCGCGGCCGCTCCCTAGGACGGGACCGTGCAGACGGGTTCACCAGAGCAGGAAGCGATCGCCGCCTTTCAGCGCGGCGATCTCGCGCGGGCGAGGGCGTTGGCCGAGCAACAGCTTCGGCAAGCTCCGTCTGCCCACCATCTGCTGCACCTCATGGGCCTCATCGAATGCCGCAGCGGCCGGCTGGATAGTGGCATCGATTGGTTGCGACGGGCCTCGGAGGCGAATCCCGACGATCTCGCCCCTCGCGTCATGCTTGTGCGGGCCCTGGTCGACGGCGGCCGGCCGCAGGAAGCCCTCGAGGTCGCGCCGAAGCCCGCGGGCTTCACTCCGCCGGAGCTCGCCATGTGGCACGCCCGCGCGGAGGCTGCCGACGCGGCGCAGGCGTGGGAGCAGTCGGCGGAGGCCTGGGGCGTAATGTGCATCGCCCATCCGGACGAGTGGCCTTCGTGGTGCAACCGCGGACTCGCATTGATCGAGCTCAAGCGCTGGCCCGAGGCGGTCGAAGCGTTGAGGCGCGGAGTCGACCTCAATCCTGGAGAGTTGTCCCTCCGCCGCGCTTTGGCCACGGCTCTCTCACGCGCCGGTCGCTTCCATGAGAGCGCGGACGAGCTGGGACGGTGGGTGGAGGCGTCGCCGGACGACGTGGACAACCGCATCTTGTTCGCCCGGCTGCTCGCGGATCTCGGACGCCAGGACGAGTCGGATGTCCAACTCGACAAAGCGGCACGAATTGCCGGCGCACCCCTGTTTGAAGAGACGGCGGACGCACTTCTCGCCATTGCGCGGATGCCGCCTGGGCATGAGCTCGACATAACTCGGCTTCGCGAGCTGGCGCAGCTGCTCGAACGGACCAATCGAATCGAAGCCCTTCAAATCCTGCTGGCCGCGGCCGATCAGGAAGGAGTCGAACGCGAGCAGCTGGGCTATGCCGCCGCGGCCGCGGCCTTCCGTGAGGGACACGCGGAAGACGCGCGGCGGATACTGCTCGCGAGCTTGCCGGAGCCTCCCGTTCGGTGGCACTCGCTCATGGGCCGGATCGCGGATGCGCTCGGCGACGCCGAAACCGCGTTCGCCGAGGCGGAGGCTGCGAACCGTGCCGAGCAGGATTTCGAACACTGGCGCACGCGCGGTCAGCGGCACCTCGAATTCATCCGCGAACTGGGCGATGCGATCACGCCTCAGTGGGCGGCCCGTCTCCCGGTCTTGCCACCCGATGATCGAACGGCTCCGGCCTTCCTCGTCGGGTTTCCCCGTTCCGGCACCACGCTGCTCGATACTTTCCTCCTTGGTCATCCTGACACGCAGGTGCTCGAGGAGATCCCCCTCCTGAACGCGGTAGAAAGCGCCCTCGGTGACATGCGTGACCTGCCGAAACGATCACGAGCAGAGCTGAAGAAGGCGCGTGACGTCTATGTCGCTGAACTTGCCAGTCACATCGGGGCCGGCTTTTCGGGGCTGGTCATCGACAAGATGCCGCTCAACATGCTCGCGGCGCCCTACCTGTTCAGCATCTTTCCCGAGGCGCCGTTCATCTTCGCCCAGCGGCACCCGTGCGATGCGGTGCTGAGTTGCTTCACGCAGAGCTTTGCACCGAACGACGGGATGGCCTGCTTCCTCGACATCCGCACCGCTGCCGAGTTTTACGACGCCGCGATGCGCCTGTGGACGCGGAGCTGCGAAGCGCTGCCGCTGAAGGTCCATACGTTGGTTTACGAACAGCTGGTCGCCGACCCGGAGGCGGCGCTTCGCCCGCTGATCGACTTCCTCGGTCTCGAATGGCGCGAGGAGCTGCTTGACCATCGCGCGACGGCCAAAGCTCGGAGCGGAATCGGCACCCCCAGCTACAATCAGGTCACGCAGCCGCTGAGCCGCGCGGCGAGCGGCCGCTGGAAGCGTTATGAGAAGCAGCTCGAGCCGGTGTTGCCGATCCTGTTGCCGTGGGCGGAGCGGCTCGGCTATCGCGACTAGTGCGCCGCTTTGGGCGTCTCCATGATCTCCGTCAGCACGCCGCCCATGTCCTTGGGGTGGACGAAGAAGACCGGCGTTCCGTGCGCGCCGATGCGGGGCTCGCCGAGGATCCTCGCGCCCTTGGCCTCGAGCTCTTCCCTGGCGGCGTGGATGTCCGGGACCTCGAAGCAAACGTGATGCTGCCCGCCGAGCGGATTCTTCTCGAGGAATTTCACGATGGGCGAACTCTCGCCGAGCGGCTCGATCAGCTCGATCTGGCTGTTCGGCGTGTCGACGAAGCAGACCCGGACGCCCTGCGCGGGAAGGTCGAACGGCGGCCCGTGCGGTTCCGCGTCAAACATCGTGCGGTAGAGCTCGAGGCTCCTCTCGATCGACGGCGTCGCCACGCCGACGTGGTTGAGGCGGCCGAGTTTCATATCTCATTCTCCCTTGCCGCGTCCTTGCGAGCACCGAAGGTGCGCGGCAATCCAGAAAAATTGATCCACACGAAGGCACGAAGAAGAAGGGAAGCCGCGAAGAAGTGGCTGCGGCTCCTTCGTGCCTTAATTTCTTTCCTTCGTGCTTTCGTGTGAAAAAAGAGAAGCTGGATTGCTTCGCTGCGGTCGCAATGACGCTCTAGCGGTCGATCACCACCTCGGTCGTCACGCTGTTGGCGATGAAGCAGGCCTCGTGCGCGCGGTGGTGGAGGTCGGCGAGGGCGGCTTCCTCCGGCGCGTCGCCGGCCCAGGCGATGCGCGGGCGGAGGGTCACGCGGCTCATCCACATCTTCCCGTCCGCCCGCTTGTCCAGCACTCCCTCCGCTTCATCGACGTAGCTGTCGAGGACGAACCCCGAGCGCCGCGCGAAGTCGAGGAAGAAGAGCATGTGGCACGACGACAGCGAGGCAACGAAGGCTTCCTCCGGATCGACACCGGCGGGATCGTTCCAAGGTGCAGGGACGATGTGCGGACTTGGACTGGCGGGGACGGTCAGGCCGCCGTCGAAGCTCCACTCGTGCGCGCGGCTATACTGGCCCTTGGCGAAGTCGCCGTCACCCGTGCGGCTCCAGCGGATTGTGGCGGTGTACGTGCTCATATGCTCTCACCCGTCATGCTGAACTTGTTTCAGCATCCATTCCTCCGCATGCACAGCAGCCGTGAAGCAGCCGTGCGTCTACATCCTTGCAGGTCGGGAATACGGCACGCTGTACATTGGCGTCACTTCCGACCTGATCGCACGCCTCTATCAGCACCGCACCGGGCAAGCGAAGGGATTCACGGCTAGGTATCGGGTCCACCGGCTCGTGCGATTCGAGCAGTTCGCGACCATGCACGAGGCGATTTCACGCGAGAAGCAGCTCAAACGCTGGCACCGGCAATGGAAGATAAATCTGGTTGAGAGCGAGAATCCGCAGTGGCTCGATCTGGCGCCATCGCTTGGATTGCCGCCGCTCTCGTCATGCTGAACTTGTTTCAGCATCCATTGTGGAGACGTACGAAGCCCTTCACGGAAATGGATCCTGAAACGAGTTCAGGATGACGGTTGAGGTGCGCGCGGCTGTACTGGCCCTTGGTGAAGTCGCCGTTGCCCGTGCGGCCCCAGCGTATGGTGGCGGTGTAGGTGCTCACTTCTTCGGTAGCTTGCGCTGTCGGTCGCTAGACGCGGCGGTCGCGCCTTCGATGAAACCTTCGAGCCGCGCAAGTCGCGTGTCGATCGAGACGGCATAATCGCGAAGGCCTGCCACGTTGGCATTGAGGCCCTCCACATCATTGCGCAGCACGGCCACGCGCTCGTGAAGGAGAGCGATGTTTTTGAGCGCGGCAAACGCCTCGCCAAAACCGCTCACTTCCGCAGACCCGCGTCTCGCAAGGTCTTGTCGTTTTCGGCATTGGTCTGCCGGAGCATTTCACTCATTCGGTCA
>DATMHG010000011.1:0-16396 GCA_035555035.1 Sphingomicrobium sp. | reverse complement strand
CCGATGACCTTCGCCGGCCGAAATCGCCGCGACACCGAGCTCGCCTATGTGGCGCGCCATCTCAGCGAACTCATGATGCGCCAGCATCGGGATGTGCCCGAACATGTCGTGGAAGCAGTCGGGCGCCTCGAGATAGTCGAGCTGCTCGCGCGTGCGGATGAAATTCCCGACGGGAAACACCCGCTCGCTCAACATTGCGAAGAAAATATCGTCCGGCACCAGACCCGGGACAGCAACGGTGCGCCAGCCGGTTCGTGGTTCCAGGATGGCATTCAGCCCCTCGACGTCCGGCACTCCGGGGTGCGACAGCTTCAAGAGGTCGATGCCATCGAAGAAGGCCGAAACCACGCGCGAGCCGAGCAGTTCGACCTGCCGCGCGAACAGCAGGTCCCACACGGCGTGGTCATCCGGACTGAACGTTTCCCAGGATTGCGGGACCACATAGTCCTGCCACCTGCGAAGCGGCTCATCCCGGGTGATCGTCTCCTGAAACATTCTCGCGTCCTTCTCCTTGGGCAACAAAAAACCCGCCGAGCTCGGCTCTGGCGGGTTGGAGGCTGGTGATCTGTCGCTATGCGCGCGTCAGCTCGTCCCAGCCTCGCAGCGGTAATAATAGCTCGCCCAAGCGGCCGCAGCGGCGCGTGCAGCAACGTGGAGGGTGAGCTTCGAGTTCATTGCACCTCTCTATGCCAGTTTGCGCCTGAACGCTCAATGGCTCGCGAAAGGTCCGGCCATTTCATTTGCCCCCGACCGATTGCCGACGCTAGTCCCCGGCGCATGATCCCGGTCACCGCTCGCCGGCTGCTGTTCTGGGCGGCCGCACTCTTCGCTTTTGTCATGGCAGTCTTGCCCCAGCCGCCTCAGGTTCCGGGAGAGCCGAATGACAAGATCCAGCACATGGTAGCCTTCGCCACCCTCGGGCTGCTCGGCGCCTGGGCGTACACCCGGACTAAGCTCGTGCGGCTGCTTGTCGGCTTGTCTCTATTCGGCGCCTTCATCGAACTGGTGCAGGCGATTCCGGCCTTGCAGCGCGACAGCGACGTCAAGGACTGGATCGCTGATACCTTTGCCTGCGGCGTCGCGCTTCTCGCCGTGCACTGGTGGCGGTCGCGCCGAAGCGGCGCCAGGAGGACCTAAATGCTCAGGCGTCGAGGGGCTGCGCCGACTGGCGCGCCCTACCGGTGATCAGCCGTGCGTCCGCTTCGGTCGCCAACTCGTCGAACGCAGTCGCGACCCTCAACAGGAACGGAGCTTCGGGACGGCCCGCGAATTCGCCCGCTTGCTTACGGCAGTTTTCCGCTTGTTCCTTGAACATCATGGCACCCACTCCGCTGCCAGTACCGCCATTCCCACGGCCCCTTTGGCGGGGACGCTTATAGCACTGTCTTAGACCAGTCCCGAGTCATTCCCGTGACGGATGTCCCGTTCACCCGGGTTTCGCGCAGCAACTTGCCAGCCAAAGCCTTGTTCCCGTTCACTTTGCCGTTTGCGGCAAGCGGCCGGTGAGCGTCGGCGTGTGCCTGTTGTTAAATTCATGTTAAGCCGCGGCTACCGTGATTCGGCGGGAAGAAGACGCCTATGGCCACCCAGTTGCGCCACGATCAATTTTCACCATTCGAAGTGCGCATCTGGCCCGGCCCTCAAGTCCTTGGCCGAGCACTCGAGAACAACCAGCCGGTCGCCGGAGCCATCCTGCAGCTGCGCTTCGGTGACCAAATCGCCGGGCTCGCCATCTCCGATCTGTGGAGCGCCTGCTGCGAGCTGCTGCTCGATGCCGAGCTGGTGCGTGAGGGCAAACTCGACCACTTCGTGCTCGACGTCGAGCAGATCTTCCGGCTCAGCTACGCAGGCGAGTTCTTGTACTGCATCTTCTCGCGCGAGCATGTTTTCGCGGTCTCACGTGACGAGTTCGCAGCATCGCTCGAGCATGTCGTGCGTCGGATTCTGGACGCCACAAGCTACCCCCGTCTGATGCACATCGGCGCGGGCTGGGGAGCCGCGGCAATTCGCAGTCTGCCTTATTCCTTCCGGTTCAGCGACTCGGAGCTCGTTTGATCAGCCCAAATGGTTGCTGACGTTGTTGAACATCGTGTCGATTTTATTTCCCATCGACACCATCGCCCCGATGCAGGCGATGGAGATAAGCGACGCGATGAGCGCATATTCGATCGCCGTCGCTGCTCTCGTGCATCGAATTAATCTCGTTAACTGATTCATCGTCCACTCCAGGTTAACGGATTTCCCCATGTAATCAGTCTGTTGCAGCCGACCCTGCGCCGATGATGCTGCTGAAAGCTTGCGGATTTTGGTTAACATCGCCGAGGCCTTGAAGCGCGACGCTTGGAGGGAGGGTCGTCCCAACTCGGGACAGATGACATTAAAAATTTCCTCACGCTGACCGGAACAAAGGGGTTAATAGACAATTAACTCGGTCGCGGCCGCACAAGGCCGGGAAAAACGTGGGAGTGTTTTATGGGAAAGCTGGTTTTGGGTCTTCTGGGGGCGAGCGGCCTAGCCATCAGCTCGGCAGCTAGCGCGGTCGTCATCCTTCCGGGTGCGCCGCTTACCTCCGGCAGCGATCCGACGACATCGTTCCTCGTGTCCGGCAATATCTTCTCAGGACCGATCACGGCGACCATCGGCCACACCGGGATCGCCGCGGGCAGCTTCTCGGATACGTTCCAGTTCACGATTCCGCAGACCGGAACAGGCAGCGGTTCAATCACGACGACAGTGGATGCGCTGTCTTTCGGCGGGTTGACGGACCTTGATATCAATTCGGTGACCGTCAACGGCCTGGCGGCAATCGAAACGTTGAGGGACATCAACGGCGTCGTCTGCTTGGTTGAAGGCGTGGGCACCTGCGGCGCAACCGAGACGTTCGCGCTTAGCAATGTGCCGATCACAAGCGGCGTGCTGAACCAGATTATCGTGACGGGCACTTCCCGCGGCCTCGGCTCTTTCGGCGGCAACCTCACCTTCGCCCCGGCTGCATCAGTACCGGAGCCGGCGACCTGGGCCATGATGCTCCTCGGCTTCGCCGGTATCGGCTGGCAGCTCCGTCGCAGGCGCAGCAGCGGAACGCTCGCTCAGTTCGCCTGACGCCCTCCCACGGGCCTGGTGGTCAAAGAGGCGGCTGGATTCAGCCGCCTCTTTTGTTTTTTAGACTGATCTCAGGCGCGGGCTGACGCGAGCCATGCCGGTTTGCCTGCTCCCCAGATTTATGGCTCCAGATCGGCCGCCGGACCGTCCGCGCGAAGCTCCGCGTCCCGCTCGTTCGCTCCTGGAGCGGCAAACTGGATGGCCGAGGATTGGTCTGTGAGGCCCGCCAAGCGCCCGTAAATTCCGGCCTCTTCCTTCGCTGAGAAGAAATGGGGGTAAAGTGAACGGCTCGATGGATTTACGCTCCCGGCGTTCTTGTCGATCTGCCTGCGGATGGCGCCGACGTTCAACCACATCAGCTGCGACGGAGCATCGACCTCTGCGTTGGTTCGGGTTGCTCCGACCCGAGTGAAGCCGAGCATGGCTTCGTAGAAGCGCGTGTGCCGCGGGTGCACCTCAATGAACAGGTCGGTGCAATCATGATGCACCGATCCGTAGATGAAGATGATATGGAAGAGCGCGGCGAGCCGCGGCCGAGCGGGGCTCGACGTATCGAAAGCGAACTTCGTCAGCTCGCACAGCTTCGCTCCCGGCGCCTTCCTGAATTTTTCTATCTCGTCAGGAAACGTTCGATCCGCAGCCATTCCCGCCGCCGAATCGACGGTGAGCGTCAGAGTGCCGATGACGTCCTCACCCGACGATGCCGTGAAGGTCACGCAATTCGGCGCAGTCGGCAACGCGTGATCGGATCCGTATCCACGCCACGAATACATGCGGTTGAGCAACATGTTCGCCCGATTTCTCTGACCATCACAATCGGCCAGTCTGATTGTCATCGAATCCTGCGTTTCGCCTGCGCAAGAAGGAAGGAGAATCGTGTGCAGCTGAGTGCTGTCGCCCCGGTGCTTCCGAGGCCGCACAACTCTGCGATCGCGAAGGGCCAGCGTCCCCCAGTTCAGTGACATTCAATCCCCACCCCAATGGCCGCGTCCCGTCGAATCGGTCGGATGAGTCGCGGCTCACGACTCCGGCTGAAAAGCCTAAGAGACGGAAGTTAAAGTTTAAGAGCGGAGAACCATCTCTCGCGGCGGGTTGTGCATTCAGCGGGGCAGTACGTGTGCCAGAGTGGAACAGGAGCGGAATTCGCCAGCGTTTACATTTAGTTACGTGACCGCAATGAACGAAAAGCTAGCAATTGGACAGCTCATTGATGGCCTCGGCGAGTTGCACGTCTCGATCGGTCACGCCCCCCGCATCATGGCTGGTCAGCCGGAAATCGACCCGGTTCCACACGCTCGTGAACTCCGGATGATGATCCACCTTTTCGGCATGGAGCGCGACGCGAATCAGAAACGCGAATGCCTCGCTGAAATCATTGAAGCGGAGGGTGCGAGTCAGCGCTTTGCCGCTTTCTTCGAGGGTCCAGCCGTCGGGAACGTTCATTTCCTTCTCCTGTCCTACAGCGCTCGCCATCCTTTACCGCATTGGAATGCGCACGCTGAACATTGGCCGGCGCACAATCGAGCGATTCCATTTTACGCGTTCGTCTTCGCGCGTGCATGCGTAGGTTCGCTGCGTTTGCTGCGTTTCGGGGTGCTTGAAAAGCGGCAATGCCAAGCGCAGTTGGGCGGCAAAGGAGACTGCTGATGGCCACCACGGTCGCCGAAAAGACCATCCTCGGCCTTGAAAACCCGATGGGCACCGACGGTTTCGAATTCGTCGAGTATACCGCGCCGGATATCGAGCTTCTGCGCTCGCTGTTCACCAAAATGGGGTTCCCTGAGGTGGCGCGGCACAAGAGCAAGAATGTCACGCTGCACAAGCAAGGCGACTGCAATTTCATCATCAATGCGGAGCCCGGCAGCTACGCCGAGCAATACGCGAAGGATCACGGCCCGAGCGCCTGTGCGATGGCCTTTCGGGTCAAAGACGCCAAGGCCGCGCACGACCGCGCTCTCGAGCTCGGCGCGACCGATGTCGAAGTGAAGAAGGGGGCCGGCGAGCTCGACATTCCGGTCATCGAGGGCATCGGTGGCTCACGCCTCTTCTTCGTCGACCGCTACGGCGGCAAAGATTCGATTTACGATGTGGATTTCGACTTCCATCCCGATTGGCAGCAGCGGATGGCACAGGCGGATTCGAAGCTCACCTACATCGACCACCTGACGCACAACGTGAACCGCGGCCGGATGGGCGTCTGGGCCGATTTCTACGAGCGGCTCTTCAACTTCCGCGAGATCCGCTACTTCGACATCGAGGGGAAGCAGACTGGGCTCTTCTCCAAGGCGATGACGTCACCCTGCGGCAAGATCCGCATTCCCTTGAACGAGAGCCAGGACGACAAGAGTCAGATTGAGGAGTTCCTGCGCGAATATAAAGGCGAAGGAATCCAGCACATCGCGCTCGGCACAAGCGACATCTACCAGGCGGTGGACATCATCTCGGCGCGCGGCATTCCGTTCCAGGACACGCCCGACACTTATTACGAGCTTCTCCCCGAGCGCATCAAAGGTCATCAGGAAAGCATCCCCGAGCTCGAGAAACGCGGCATCCTGATGGACGGCGCGCCGACCGAGGGGCAAGGCCTGCTGCTGCAGATCTTCACCCAGAACGTCATCGGCCCGATCTTCTTCGAGATCATCCAGCGCAAGGGCAACGAAGGCTTCGGCGAAGGCAATTTCAAGGCGCTGTTCGAGTCGATCGAGCTCGACCAGATGCGCCGTGGCGTGATCTAAGCAGAGGAAGCTCGCACGAAGAAGCAAAGAAGAAGGAAGCCACGAAGGATGGGCTGACCTCTTCGTGTCTTCCCTTCCCTCCCTTCGTGTCTTCGTGTGAAAAAATTGGAATCCATGACCGACGCCTACATCTGCGATTACATCCGCACGCCGATCGGCCGCTACGGCGGAGCACTGGCGCACATCCGTGCCGACGACCTTGCCGCGATCCCGATCAAGACGTTGATCGATCGCAACCCTGGCGTCGACTGGTCGGAGCTCGACGACGTGATCCTCGGCTGCGCCAATCAGGCGGGCGAGGACAATCGCAACCTCGCGCGAATGGCTGGCCTTCTGGCGGGTCTTCCCGACAGCTCGGGCGGCGTCACGCTCAATCGCCTGTGCGGCTCGGGGCTTGACGCGATAGCGATGGCGGCTCGCGCGATCCGCGGGGGAGAATCCGACCTGATCATCGCCGGCGGAAGCGAGAGCATGAGCCGCGCGCCGTTCGTGATGGCCAAGGCGACATCCGCGTTCGACCGCAACGCCGAGATGTACGACACGACCATCGGCTGGCGGTTCGTCAATCCGAAGATGAAGGCGGCCTACGGCGACGACACGATGCCGAGCACCGGCGAGAATGTCGCGCAAGAGTTCCAGGTCAGCCGCGAGGACCAGGACGCCTTCGCGCTGCGCAGCCAGGAGAAGGCGGCAAAGGCGCAAGCCAACGGCCGCCTCTCTGCCGAGATCGTTTCCGTTGAGATTCCGCAGCGCAAGGGCGATCCGCTCGTCGTCGACAAGGACGAGCACCCGCGCGCGACCAGTCTGGAGGCGCTCGCGAAGCTGAAGCCGATCGTTCGCTCCGACGGCACGGTCACGGCCGGCAATGCTTCGGGCGTGAACGATGGGGCCGCCGCGATCGTCATCGCTTCCGAGGAGGCTGCGAAGCGCAACGGCCTCACACCCAAGGCGCGAGTGCTCGGCGCCGCCGTCGCAGGAGTGCCCCCACGCATCATGGGCATTGGGCCGGCGCCCGCCACCGAGAAGCTGACCAAGCGGCTTGGTCTCAAGGCGCAGGACTTCGACGTGATCGAGCTCAATGAAGCCTTCGCTGCTCAAGCGCTCGCCGTTCTTCGTCAGCTCGGCCTTCCCGATGACGCGCAGCAGGTGAACCCCAACGGCGGAGCGATCGCGCTAGGCCATCCGCTCGGCATGTCGGGGGCGCGGCTAGCGCTCACCGCGACGGAGGAGCTGCAGTGGAGTGGCGGCAAGCTCGCGCTCGCAACCATGTGCATCGGCGTCGGCCAGGGAATCGCGCTCGCTCTCGAGAAGGTATAAACTGCGCCAAGTGAGCGAGATCGCGACCATCGACGAGGCGGCGGTCATGGCCGTGCTCGAAACGGTGCTGGACCCGGAGATCCCGGTCCTGACGATCACTGATCTCGGCATCGTTCGCGGCTTCGCTGAAGACCCGCCTCGGGTGCGGATCACCCCGACCTACACCGGCTGTCCGGCCACGGTCGCCATCGAGAACGCGATCCGCGACGCACTCGACCGGAACGGCTTTCGCGACGTGCACATTGAACGCGTACTGTTTCCACCGTGGACGACCGGCTGGATCACCGAGCGCGGAAGGCAGCGCCTCCACGCCTACGGCATCGCTCCACCGAGCCCATCAGCCACCGCCGAGTGCCCGCAATGCGGCTCGATCGACACGGTCGAGATCAGCCGCTTCGGCGCCACGCCGTGCAAGGCGCAATGGCGCTGCAATGCCTGCCTGGAGCCGTTCGAGCGCTTCAAGTGCCATTGAATTGACTGTGCTCCTGCGAAGGCAGGAGCCCAGGCTCTTTCCTTCTTGGACTGGACCCCTGCCTTCGCAGGGGTGCTACCACTCGGCGAAGCTGCCGTCCTTCGTGCGGAAGATGGGATTGCGCCAGCGGTGGCGCTGCTTGTTCGCCTCGCGGACGGCGGGCTCGTCGATCTCGATGCCGAGTCCAGGACCTTCCGGCACGGGCAGATAGCCGTCGATCGGCGTCAGCGCTTCCTTGTTCAGGCAGAAATTGAGGAGGTCGTGCCCGCCCGTATTGTAGTGGATTCCCAGGCTGATCTCCTGGATCGCGTGGTTGGGAGTGCAGGCCGCGATCTGCAGGCAGGCGCCGAGCGCCAGCGGTCCCAGTGGGCAGTGCGGGGCGACGGCGACGTCATAGGCCTCCGCCATCGCCGCGATCTTGCGCACCTCGAGAATCCCGCCGGCGTGGCTGAGGTCGGGCTGGATGATATCCACCGACCGATTCTCGAAGAAAGGCTTGAAGTCCCAGCGCGAAAACAGCCGCTCGCCGAGCGCGATCGGAGTCGCCACAAGCGACGCGATCTGCGCCAGCCCTTCAGGGTTCTCCGACAGCAGAGGCTCCTCGATGAACAGCAGCCCGAGCGGCTCGAGAGCCTTCGCCAGCTGCTTCGCGAGCGGCCGGTGGACGCGCCCGTGGAAGTCGAGCCCGACGTCCATGCCCTGCGCCTGCGCGGCTTCGACCCGCTTCACGACTTCGTCGAAGACCCTCGGCGTGCCGATCCAGTCGAGCTCCGCCGTGGCATTCATCTTGACAGCGGTGAAGCCCTGTTTCTTCCGGACTGCGGCGGCCTCGGCGATCTCATGCGGGCGGTCTCCGCCGATCCACGCGTAGGAGCGCACCTTGTCGCGCACCTTGCCGCCGAGCATCTGCCAGACCGGCAGGCCGAGCGCGCGGCCCTTCAAGTCCCAAAGGGCCTGTTCGAGCCCGGAGAGGGCAGACATGAGAACCGGTCCGCCGCGATAGAAGCCGCCGCGATAGCCGACCTGCCAAATGTCTTCGATTGCGTAGGGATCCATGCCGATGAACCGGTCGCGAAAGGCGTCGAACACACCGTCCACGGCCTCGATCCAACCCTCGAGGCTCGCTTCACCCCAGCCGAAGGCTCCATCGCCGGCCTCGACCCGCACGAACAGCCAGCGGGGCGGCACGTAGAAGGTCTCGATCTTTGCTATCTTGCGGTCACTCACCGGCCAGCCTCGTCTGATTGAGGTCGCGGCCGGCGGCATCGTCGCCGTCCTCTTCCTCATGCTCGCCGATCTTCTTGATCGGCACCACGAGGCACACGCTTTGCGCCGGAAGCACGTTGCGCCAGTCGGCAATCAGCTGCTTGTAGGCCTTGCCGACGTTCCGGATCTTGCGGTCGAGGTCGAACAGGCCGAGCGGATTGACGTTGCCGTTCTGCTCACGAAGTGCCGTGTCCCAGTCGATCTGGTCGATCAGCGAATACCAGGTGAAGCCGACGGTGGGGATGCCGACGTTCCTGAGGCGCAGGACGTTGGCCCATTCCTTCCACAGCCATTTGACGGCCTCATCGCCGTGCTGGCCTTCCCAGAGATTGGTCTCGGTGTGCATCACCGGCAGCCGGTAGCGGTTGTAATATTGCCGCGTGATCTCCGAGTAGCCGAAGGTTTCCCCGGCGGCGACGGTGTGCCCGTCGGCGAACACCCGGTGCTCGTTGAGCTGATAATAATCGTTCCCGAGGATGCAGTGCTGCTTGAGCCGGTGCTCGAGGAACCATTCATATTCTTCGCGGGCCATGCCGTTATCGAGCAGATACTGGTACATCCCGCTGTCCACCCTCCGCCCGTAGTTGAGGTCCAGGCTGAGGAATCGCATCTGGTTCAGCACCTCGGCGCGGCCGATCGCGGCCGGTGAGTCCGCGTGGTAATATTCCGACGATTCCGACTGAATGAAGATCGCGTCATGGCGGCGTTTGAGGATCTCGATCATCCCCATGACGTTCGCCTTCACAATGTGTTTAAGGCAGGTGACGAAAGAGCGATCGTCCTTTTTCTGCTCATTCCACCACCCGTACTTGGCTGAGAAGACCGAGCAGATGAACATCTCGTTGATAGGGGTGTAGAGCTGCACCCACGGGTACCGTTCGGCGAACTCCCCGGCATAAGCGGCGAACAAACGGGGAAAGTCCGGGTTCTGAAAATTCTGAATCCAGTCCGGAAGACCGAAGTGACAGAGGTCGACGATCGGTGTGATCTCGCGCCGTTTCAGGTCCGCGAAGGTGACGTCGGCAAAGTCCCAGTCGAATTTGGTCGGTCCAAGATAGGTCTTGTGGATCGGCGGCCCGTAGCGGAGATAATTGATCCCGATCTCCTGGACGCAGTCGAAATCCTCGCGCCAGCGCTCGTAATGGCCACAGACCTCCATCTCGTCGACGCGGGTCTTGCCGTGGTTGATCGTGGGGTAGCTGTTCTCGATCCCCGTGGCGAACATGAAGTTGGCGATGACTCAGTCTCCTGAAGTTCTCGTCACGCGTCAGCCCGCGAAGGGGACGTCCTCTAGGCCCCGTACCCCTGGAGTGATCATAAACAACCCCCCGGCATTTGGTTGCATTTTGCGCGCCTCTTCATCGAGGCCGATGCTTGCCGAGCTGATGTAGAGCCGGTCGAGGTCGCGGCCGCCGAAAGCGCAACTCGTTGGCCGAGCGACGGGCATCCTGACCGTTTCGAGCCATTCGCCCTTGGGCGAGTAACGGCGGACGGCCCAGCCGTCCCACAGGCAGACCCAAAGGCATCCGTCGGCATCGACCGTCATTCCGTCGGGATGACCCTCACCCTCCTTGAACTGCAGGAAGACGCGGCGGTTGGTCGCGCTGCCGTCCGCGCCGATGTCATATAGGTACGTCACCTGCCGCGCAGAATCGTTATGATACATGATCTTGCCGTCGGGGCTGAACGCCGGGCCATTCGTGACCTGATAACCTTGGTCGATCCTATGGTAGCTGAGATCCGGGTCGATGCGGTACAGCGCGCCGGTCTTGGCTTTTTCCGCTTTGTCCATCGTCCCGGCCCAGAAGCGGCCCTGCCGGTCGAGCTTCCCGTCGTTGAAACGATTGGCCGGTTGATCCGCTTCAGGATTGAAGAGAATGTCAAACCGATTCGCCTCGGGGTCGATGGCTGCAATCCCGTCCTCGGTGCCGCCGATGAAGGCACCGCTCCTGCGCGGAACAATCGATCCCACCCGCATGGGTGTCGGCCATTCGCTAATCTCGCCACGGGCGTCGAGCCGGAAGATTTTGAAGCCCTTGATGTCGAGCCAATAGAGCGCGGTCTCGCGCCCGACCCATGCCGGCGCTTCGCCGAGCACGGCATGGACGTGCGCAACGCATTCCACTGGTGATTCGACAGCCACGACGCGGGGATAGCTCCGTGAGCCGAAAAGAAAACCGGGAGCCAGCTTGCGCCGCCGTTGTTCTTGACGCCATGGGCACACGCATGCGCTGGGCTGATGGTTTCATCGCCGTCGATTGGGGAACGACGAACCGCCGCGCCTATCTGATCGACGCCTCGGGCAAGCGGACGGACGAATTCGAGGACGGCAAGGGTATTCTCTCGGTCCCATCCGGCGGCTTTCCGGACGCCGTCGCGGAGATCCGCCAGCGGCTCGGCGACAAGCCGCTGCTGCTCGCCGGCATGGTCGGCTCGAACCGCGGCTGGAAGGAAGCGCCGTACGTCCCTTGTCCCGCCAGCATCGAGGACCTCGTCGAGAAGCTCGTCTGGATCGGCGACCGGGAGGCGATCGTACCGGGCGTCTCTTACATCGGCGACGGCCGAGCGGACGTGATGCGCGGCGAGGAGGTTCAGCTGCTCGGCGCCGCGGCTGCGGGCAGGGTCTCGCCCGACGCACTCGTCTGCCACCCGGGAACGCACAACAAATGGGCGCTGCTTCGGCGAGGCCGCCTCCATGATTTTCGCACCGTCATGACCGGCGAGCTGTTCAGCCTGTTGAAGGAACACAGCATCCTCTCCGACTTGCTCCAGGGTCAGGTCTCCCCGAACGCCGCGTTCAAGGAGGCCGCGCACTACGCGATCTATTACGAACAGCTGCCTGCCGATCTGTTCACGGTCCGCGCACGCATCCTCCTCGGCCAAGCGAAGAAAGAGGACGCGGCGTCGTGGACGAGCGGGCTCCTGATCGGTTCGGACGTGCGCATCGGCCTGTCGATCCCGACCGGGGCCGAGGTCGTCATCATGGGCCGCCCGGACCTCACTCGCCTTTATGCAGCGGCGATCGAGCAGGCCGGGCGGCAATCGACTGAGCTCGACGGCGAGCAATGCTTCCTCGCCGGGATTCATGAAATCGCGAAAAGGATCGACAAGTGAACGCCAACGACCTGCTGCAGCGCCATCTCGACGAGTGCCCCCTGATCGCAATCATCCGTGGAGTCACTCCCGACCAGGTCGAAGCGATCGGCGACGCACTTTTCGAAGGCGGCATCCGCATCATCGAGGTACCGCTCAACTCGCCCGAGCCTCTGAAGAGCATCGAATCGCTCGCAAGAAGCTTCGGCGAACGCGTGCTGGTCGGTGCGGGTACCGTGCTCACCACCGACGACGTCCGCAGAGTGAAAGATGTCGGCGGCCGGATCATCGTGTCCCCGGACACCAACGTCGATGTGATTTCTGCCGCCGCCGGGGCCGGACTCGTCTCCTCACCAGGCTATTTCACGCCTTCGGAAGCCTTCACGGCACTTCGGGCTGGAGCGCATGTGCTGAAGATTTTCCCGGCTGAGGGTGCCAGCCCAGCGGTTCTCAAAGCGCAGCTCGCCGTCATGCCGAAAGGTGTCCGCGTGATGGCCGTGGGCGGAATCAAGCGGGACAATATGCGCCCCTGGCTCGACGCGGGTGCGATCGGGTTCGGCCTCGGCTCGGGCCTGTACAAGCCCGGTCAGTCGGCCGCTGATACGCTCGAAAAGGCTCGCGCTTATGTCGCGGGGGTGAAGCGGTGAAGCCGATCAAGATCGCCATCATCGGCTACGGCAAGATTGCGGAGGATCAGCACGTCCCTTCGATCGAGGCCAATCCGCGGCTCGAGCTCGTCGCCACATCGAGCCGTTCGGGGCAGGGTGTCGCGGCGAAATTCACCGACTGGCGCGAGATGATCCGCAGCGTCGAAGACCTGCAGGCCGTGGCGATCACGACGCCGCCCGAGCCTCGCTACGAGATTGCGCGCGAGTGCACGCTCGCGGGACTGCATTGCCTGCTCGAGAAGCCGCCGACCGCAGGTCTTTCCGAGATCAACGATCTCGCGTGCCTCGCCGAGGCGCAGCAGGTCACCTTGATGACGACGTGGCACGCGCAGCATCACGCGACGGTGGACGCGGCCGGAAAGGCGCTAGCGGGCAAAAGGATCGCCTCGATGGAGATCCGCTGGCACGAGGACGTGCACAAGTGGCACCCCGGCCAGACCTGGATCTGGCAGCCCGGCGGCTTCGGCGTGTTCGATCCCGGCATCAACGCTTTTTCGATCGCCACGAAGATCTTCCCCGGCAGCTTCTTCGTTCAATCCGCCCAAATGAGCGTCCCTGCGGACGCGCAGACGCCGATCGCCGCCGATATCGTATTTGCAAGCCCTGAAGCCGATGGCCCGCTAAAAGCCAGCCTCGATTGGCGCCGAACACAGGGCGAGGAATGGACGATCACGGTGCGGACTGCCGACGGCCGGACCGTCAGGCTCGAGAACGGCGGCTCGCGGCTGCTGATCGACGGTGAGCCTCAAGAAGACCGGGGCCCCGGCGAATATCCCGACATCTACCGTCAATTCGTTCAATTGGTGGATGAGCGGCGAAGTCTGGTCGACATTGCCCCGCTTCGCCTCGTTGCGGACTGCTTGCTCGTTGGCGAGCGCAAGATCGTGGAGCCGGTCAACGGTTGATGGAGCAAAGTCCCGACTACAACATTATCCCTCGGTAGTCGGCCCGCGTCGGAACCGTTGTACCAAGCCTGGGGACAAGGATGTGGTGGAAACAACGATCGATGAACTGACGCAGGCCGATCAGGCCTTTGCCGGCAACCGCCTGCTTTCGACATTTACCCGAGAGGCGCGAGCATTGATCGAGCCGTTCGGCAAAGTGGTGGAGCTTCATCCGGGCGACATCGTCCTCAGCCGCGGCCAATCGGTCGAGGCCAGTCTCTTCCCGATGGATTCGACGATGATCTCGATGGCCGTCGAGCTATCCGGCGGCCGGACAATCGAGGTCGCTTCGATCGGATTGAGAGGTGCCGTCGGAGGGATCATCAGCTGTGGCCAGGCGCCTGCATTCGCCCGCGCCACCGTCCTGGTCGGCGGTCCGGCTTACCGTGTGCCCATGGAGCCGCTGGAGGATGCCAAGCAGCGCTCGAGCTTCATTGCCAACATTTTCTGCCGCTTTTCCGACTTTCTCCTCGCCCACGTGATGCAGCAGGTTGCATGCAACGCCTTCCACTCGATCCCGGAGCGCGCGGCGCGTTGGCTGCTGCATGCGCAGGACCGCGCCGGCGATCGTATCGAGCTGACTCAGGAAGGGCTTGCGGGCCTCCTGGGTGTCCAGCGCACGACGGTCAACGCCGTCATTCGCGAACTGATCGACCAAGGGTTGATCACTACCGGACGGGGAGTGATCCGGGTGTCGGACCGCGCTGGCCTCAAGCGTCGGTCCTGCGAATGCTACGAGCGGCTCGAGGAGCACTTCGGCGCCGTCATCGGCACCAGCGGGCGCGGCGGCAAGGCCTGAAGGCTAGCTCGCCAGCTTCCACCGCAGGGTCTCGCCGGCGTGGAACGGCACGAGATCCTCGATCTCGCTCGGTATCTTGGTCACCCCGCGCTCCAGCGTGATCGTCGCGCGATTTGCCGGCAGTCCATAGAAGCGCGGCCCGTTCAGCGACGCGAACGCCTCGAGCTTGGACAGCGCGTCTTCCTCGTCGAACACAGTCGCATAGCTTTCGAGCGCGAACGGCGCGTTGAAGATGCCGGCGCAGCCGCAAGACGATTCCTTCGCCTCGCGTGCGTGCGGTGCGCTGTCGGTGCCGAGAAAGAATTTCGGTGATCCCGAGGTCGCCGCCTTGCGCACCGCCAGCCGATGCCGCTCGCGCTTGGCGACGGGCAGGCAATAAGCATGCGGTCGAAGCCCTCCCGCGAAAATGGCGTTCCGGTTGATCATCAAGTGCTGCGGAGTGACCGTCGCCGCGACATAGGGCTGACGAGTCACGAACTTGACCCCTTCCTCAGTCGTGATGTGCTCGAACACGATCTTGAGCTTCGGGAAGTCGCGGACGATCCGATCGAGAACGCGTTCGATGAAGACTGCTTCCCGGTCGAACACATCGACCTCCGGATCGATGACTTCGCCATGGACGCACAGCACCATGCCGATGCTCTCCATGCGCGCCAGCGTCGGGTAGATATTGCGGATATCGGTGACGCCGCTGGCGCTGTTGGTGGTCGCCCCGGCCGGATAGAGCTTGGCGGCGATCCACACGCCGCCGGAGAAGCCGCGCTCGATCTCGTCCGGGCTAGTCTGGTCGGTGAGATAACAGGTCATCAGCGGTTCGAACGCCGGCCCGGCGGCCGCTCGGATCCGTTCGCGATACTCCGCGGCGGCTTCGGGCGTCGTCACCGGCGGCACGAGGTTGGGCATGACGATCGCCCGCACGAATTGCCGCGCCGTATAGGGAGCGACCGTTTTCAGCCTCTCGCCGTCGCGCAGGTGCACGTGCCAGTCGTCGGGACGGCGGATGGTCAGCGTTTGCGAAGCCACTGAGCGCTTCCTAACTGATGATCATGGCCGCAACCACCCAGCCTGGGACGACTTTAGCCGACCGCGCCGTCGTCCGCGTCTCCGGCGACGACGTGCGCGACTTTATTCAGGGCCTCGTCACTAGCGATGTCACCGGCGCGCTTCCTGTCTGGGCGGGCCTCCTGGCACCGCAGGGCAAATGCCTGTTCGACTTCATCATTTGGGGAGATGGCGACGGCCTTCTCCTGGACTGCGAGGCTGGCGCGGCGGAGGAGCTGATCAAGCGCCTCAACATTTACCGGTTGCGACGCGCCGTTCGGATCGAACGTGACGAATCAGTTGCGGTTCATTGGGCAAAGGATGCGCACCAGGGTGTTCCCGATCCGCGACTAGAAGCCCTCGGCTGGCGCTGGTTGGAAAGCTGTACCCCTGCGAAGGCAGGGCTCCAGTTCAAAGAAGAACGAACTGGGCTCCTGCCTTCGCAGGAGCACAATTGGCTCGAGTATCGTCTTCGCCTCGGGGTCTGTGAGGGCCGCGCCGAGCTCGGCGACCTGCTCTGGCTCGAATGCAACGCTGCCGAGCTCAACGGCGTCAGCTTCACCAAGGGCTGCTTCGTCGGCCAGGAGAACACCGCGCGGATGAACTGGCGGCAGAAGATCAACCGCCGCTTGTTCGTGACCTGCGGCGGCGGCGAGCGCTCGCGCGTCGAATATCCCGAGCTCGACCTGTCGGTCGTTCATGCGAGGGTGGACGCGATTCCTTCCAACGCGATCATTCCCGATTGGCTTAAGAGCGCTCTCGCTCAGCCGAGTACTGCGTAGGCGCGAACCGGAAAGCTCCCCATCCCTCGCACCTTGGGCGGGACCGCGGAGAAGCGGAAGCCCTCGTCGGGCAGGCTGCCGAGGTTGGTCATGTGCTCGCAGATCGGAATTCCAGCGGCGAGCAGCTTCGTATGAACCGGTCGCCGGCGCTCGCGCGTGTCGTCGATGTTGTGGCTA
>DATMHG010000010.1:0-2903 GCA_035555035.1 Sphingomicrobium sp. | reverse complement strand
AACACGTCGAGCAGGGCCTGCAGGTTCGACGATTGCGCCGAGGATGCGCTGCTTTCCATGTCGAACAGCAGGAATGTCCCCGCTCCACCCTCGCCAGCGGGATCGGCGGGAATGTGGACGGCGCGAACGGGATGGGCGGCATCGCCTTCCGCAACGAGCCGCATCTGTTCGTCCTCACCAATCTCGACCAGCTCAGCGAAGCGAGCGTGGTGGAGCGATTGGCCAGGCGCGATAGCTCGCTCGGCAAACAGGCTGTTGGCTGAAATTACCAGCCCCTTGCTGTCAACTACGGCCGCGGCCACGCCCGCGTTGACCAGGCGGCTGCCGACCGCACCGTCCATCCTGCGCGCGGCGATAGCGAGGGGCTCGGGCGGCGCTGCTTGGGGAAAACGCCAGAGTAGAAGGTCGTTCGCTACGCCGACTCGATCGACCTCGACAGGACTGAGCCCGGCGTTGGTAGCGATACCGGCGACGCACCCAGCTCCATCGCGCCGTGCCATCGACAGTGCCAGTTCCAGGCCCTGCTTCGCATCGTGATTGGCAGCGAGCGACATGCGCGGCGCGCTACCGAAGCGCTCACGGTAAGCGGGATTGACGACGAGCAGTGAGCCCTCGGCGCTCGTCAAGGCGACCGGATCGGCGATGAGTCCCAAGCTGGAGCCGACGAGCGAGTAATCGGGGCCTCCGATAAGTCGCTCAGGAAGCGGAGATTCAGCCGGCGAACGGAGGTAGACGATCCCGCCTGCGCCGAGCCCGGCGAAAAAGGCAAGCGCAGCGAAGGAAGACTGCCCAACGACCAACAGGATCACCGCGACCGTTACGCCGACTGCCGCGATCAGTCCGGGAACGAGCCAACGTCCCCACTTGTCGAGGGGCGTAGAATCGATGCGAGGCAGCTCCTGGTACAGCATCAGCTGCCCCGCATCCTATCAGCTGTCGGCGATCCTACCAGATGCGCACGCGGTTCGCCGGATCGAGATATAGTTTCTGGCCGGGCTGGACGTTGTAGGCCTTGTACCAGTCGTCGAAGTTGCGGACGACGGCGACCCGTTGCTCTGACGGCGAGTGCGGGTCGGTCAGCAGCCGCTGGCGAAGGTTCGCTTCGCGATATTTGCGGCGCCACACCTGCGCCCATCCAAGATAGAAGCGCTGATCGCCGGTCAGGCCGGCCAGCACCGGCGCTTCCTTGCCGCCGAGTGACGCCTTGTAGGCATCGTAAGCGACAGTGACGCCGGCGAGGTCAGCGACGTTCTCACCCATGGTGAGCTTGCCTTGGACGTGCATGCCCGGCAGCGGCTCGTAGGCGTCATATTGCTTGCCGAGCGCGTCAATCCGCGAATTGAAGTTCGCGACGTCCTGCGGCGTCCACCAGTCAGTCAGACGGCCGCTTTTGTCGTACTTCGCGCCTTGGTCGTCAAAGTGGTGGCTGAGCTCATGCCCGATCACCGCGCCGATACCGCCGTAGTTGAGCGCCGGATCGGCATTCGGGTCGAAGAAGGGGGGCTGGAGGATTGCGGCAGGGAAGACGATCTCGACCATGCCGAAGTTGGCATAAGCGTTGATGGTCATCGGGGTCATGCCCCATTCCCAGCGGTAGATCGGCTTGCCGAGCTTGTTGACGTTGTAGGCATAGTCGAAACGGTTGGCCCGCATCGCATTGCCGATCAGGTCGCTGCGATCGATCTGCAGGGCCGACATGTCGCGCCACTGGCTAGGGTAACCGATCTTCGGCGTGAAAGAAGCGAGCTTGTCATGCGCCTTCACCTTGGTTTCGGCGCTCATCCACTCGAGCTTGTCGATCCGGCGATCCATGGCGGCGATGACGTTCTTCACCAGCGCGTCGGCGGCGGCCTTGGTCTCCGGCGGGAAGAAGCGCTCGACATAGAGCTTGCTGACGTCGTCCTGAAGGACGCCGACCGTAAAGTTCACGCCACGCTTCCAGCGCGCTTCCTGTTCGGGCGTCCCGTTCAGCACGGTGCCGTAGAAGGCGAAATTCTCCTGGTCGAACGCCTTCGGCAGATAAGCAGAATAAGCATCGAGCGAGCGGACCAGCATCTGGTCCTTGATCACCGACAGCGGCGCCTGGCGAAGGATCCGGGCGATTCCCGTGATCGCGCTCGGCTGCGCTACGACCAGGGATTCGGCGCCCTGCACTCCGCTCGCCTTGAACATGCTTGGAAAGTCAAAGCCCGGAGCTCGTTGCGCCAGCTCAGCCAGGGTCATCTTGTTGTAAGTTTTGGTCGCATCGCGACTGTCGACGCGGCTCCAATGTGCGTTGGCAATCTTCGTTTCGAGATCGAGAATGGCCTTCGCCCGGGCCGGAGCATTTTTCTCACCGGCCAAGGTGAGCATCTGCGTCAGGTGCCCGAGATACTTCGTCCGCGTGTCGACGATCTTTGCGTCGGTCTTCAGGTAATAATCGCGATCCGGCATGCCGAGGCCGGCCTGGAAAAAGTTCAGGATGTATTGGTCCGGCGCCTTGTCGTCCTGGTTAACGAAGCCGCCGAACGGCGTGCCGATTCCGAGTTTAGCCGCTTCCGCAAACAGCGTCGGCAGCTGGGACTTGCTCGTGACGCCGCGTATCTGGCCCAGCCAGGGCTCGAACGGCGCCAGCCCTTTCGCCTCGACTGCCGCTTCATCCATGAAGCTCGCGTAAGCCGCGCCGATCCGGCTGTTGGGATCGCTGGCCTGCTGCTCGATGATCTGCTTGGTCCGCTCGCGCGATAGATCGTCGAGCGTCGTGAACATGCCGTAGTTCGACTTGTCTGCCGGGATCTCGGTTCGCGCGTCCCAGGCACCGTTGGCATATTTATAAAAGCTGTCGCCTGGCTGGACCGACTTATCCATGCCCGTCTCGTCGAAGCCGAACGCGCCATATTGTGGCTTCGGCGCGGGCGGCGCCT
>DATMHG010000009.1:0-13962 GCA_035555035.1 Sphingomicrobium sp. | reverse complement strand
TCCTGCCTTCGCAGGAGCACACTAATGTGGTTTCACGATCTGGCTAGCCGGACGATGAACGGGCCGTGGACTATTCCTGTTCGTTCACCGTTATGAATAGCTCGAGGCCTTTGGGCGCCTTCACCGTCTCGCCTTGGAGGTGCCGGTCGACGCACTCGATCGCCTTCGTCAGCTGCCGCTCGGTGTAAGGTTTCATGAGGCATCCGACGGCGACCTTCGCGGCCGTCGGATAGGCGTGCCCGGTCGCGAACAATGTCGGAATACCTTTCGTCTTCGCCGCATACGCAAGGTCGATCCCATTCTGCTGACTGCGCAGACGGACGTCGCTGAGGATCAGGTCGACGCCCTCGCGTTCGAGAATTTGCAGCGCCTCCTCGAAATCGTCGATCGTCGCGACGATGTGATAGCCGGCATCGCTCAGCAGATTTTCATTGTCGAATGCGGTCAGCGGCTCGTCCTCGACGATGAGGATGCGCTTGACGACCTGATTACGCTTGCCGAACAGCATGCTGGACCCTGATCAATGACTTCGCATCCGCAACGAACGAAGCGCAAACCGGTGCCGCAGCGCGTGGGCGGCAGGCGCCGTGCTGTGCCCGCCGCGCCACAGCCTCGCGAGGGCGGCGCTCAGCGCATCGCCAAGCTGCTCGCAAGAGCCGGAGTCGCGTCGCGGCGCGAGATCGAGCGGATGATCGCCGAAGGCCGCATCGCGCTCAACGGCGAAAAGATCACGACCCCGGCGACCCTGCTGGATGACGTCAAGGGTTTGACGGTCGACGGACGCCCTGTCCGGCCGGCGAAGGCGACGCGACTCTATCGCTTCTACAAGCCGCCTGCGACCCTGACCGCCGCGCACGACCCGAAGGGCCGGGCGACGATCTACGACCGTCTGCCCAACGGCATGTCGCGAGTGATGCCGGTGGGGCGGCTCGACTTCATGACCGAGGGCCTGCTTCTTCTGACCAACGACGGCGAATTGAAGCGCCAGCTCGAGCTGCCGCGCACGGGCGTCCTGCGAACCTATCGCGCCCGGGCCTTCGGCACTGTGACGCAGGCGCAGCTCGAGGATCTCGCCGATGGACTGACGATCGAGGGCGTCCACTACGGCTCGATCAATGCCAATCTCGAACGCCGCACCGGCCGCAATTGCTGGATCGAGATGAGCCTTACCGAAGGCAAGAACCGCGAAATCCGCCGAGTCCTCGCGCATCTCGGAATGCAGGTCTCCCGCCTGATCCGCACCGCCTACGGACCCTTCACGCTCAAGGGGCTGGAACCCGGTCAGGTCGACGAGATTGCAACCGCGGAGCTCGAGCAGTTTCGGAAATCGCTCGCGTGAGGATCATCGCCGGGAAGTGGCGCGGCCGGATGATCGAGGCGCCGCCCGGCCATGCGACCCGGCCCACCGCCGACCGCGTGCGCGAGACGCTCTTCTCGATGCTCGCAAGCCGCCTCGGCTCATTCGACGAGCTGCGCGTCGCCGACCTGTTCGCGGGCAGTGGAGCACTGGGTCTGGAAGCGCTCTCGCGCGGCGCTGCGAGCGCGACCTTTGTCGAGAATGACGCCAAGGCCGCGGCTGCGATACGGCGCAATGCCGACAAGCTTGGCGCAACGGTCCAGGTCCTGAGCGGGTCGGCATTGGCGCTTCCGGGATTGGAGCCGTTCGACCTGATCTTCGCCGACCCTCCTTACGCGCAGGGTGCGGCGAGCGGCATCGTCCAAGCGGTCGAACACGCCGCCTGGCTCGCTCCGGGCGGGTGGCTGAGCGTCGAAACGCGCCGCGACGACGCTGTCGAAAGCGGCGGCCTCGAAATCATGGCGACGCGGGACGTCGGCCGTGCGCGCCTTACGCTTTTGCGCCGCTCTTAGCCGCTTTCCGGATCTCGTCGATTTCCGTGCTGAGCCGCCGCCCAACCGCCGCCGCAGCCGCTTTGCCGGCCGCTTTAACCGCGGTGCCGGCTCGCTTTCCGCGACTTGCGCTGCTGCTCGTGAATCCTTGTTCGGCGAGCGCCGCGAGCGCCGCCGTGGCCGCAACCGCGACCAGCTCGGCGACCAGCGGGCTTTGCAGGAGCTTCACGAAAGCCTCGCTCGCGTCGAAGCCATTCTGCTTTCTGGAGCCGCCGCCGCCCGAAGACGTGCGCGCGACCGCCGTCGATCCGCTCTTCCTGCTCCTCGAGCTGCCGCCGCTTTTGCTCGTCGCCTTCTTCGCCATTGTCCGTGCTCCCAAGTTCCAAAGTTTCGCACACTTAACTCACGCGACGCATCGCCGTTTCCGTGACAAGCCAATGCGGCCGGGCCGTAGCGATGGTCAACTGCATCGCTGTATTGACACTATAATACAGTACGCATAGTCTCCCGCGCGAAACAGGAGGAACCGGCATGTACAGTCAGCAAGAGCTCGACGATGCCGTCGCGGCAGGCGTGATCAAGGCAGCGGACGCGGATGCGCTGCGCGCCCACATCGAACGCCAGCGTTCGACCGCGATTCCCGACGAAGAACAGTTCCGGCTCCTCACCGGCTTCAACGACATTTTCGTCTCGATCGCGGCGGCCATCCTGCTCTTCGCGGTCGGCTTCATCGGCCAGTGGATCGGAAAGTCGACCGGCCTGATCATCGACGTCGACGGCCCCTCGCCGCTCGCCCCGCTGGCCGTAGCCGGCACTTCCTGGGCGCTTGCTCTCTTCTTTACCGCGAAACGCCGGATGGCGCTTCCCTCGATCCTGCTGCTGCTGGCTTTCGTGTTCGGAATATTCGGCACTGTCGCCTTCGGCATTGCGCTCGCCGTCGGAGCGGACTCGCTCAACAACAATAATCTCCTCGGCGGCACGATCGTCGCAGTCTCAGCGGCGGTGAGCGCCGCGGCTGCCTGGCTGCACTGGCGTCGCTTCCACGTGCCGATCACCATTGCTGCCGGAGCGGCCTCCGTCGCCGCCATCGTCGTCGGGCTCGTGATGGCCGTGCTTGGGCCGAATACTCAAGGCGTGCAGAACATCATCCTCGGCCTTGTGCTTCTGCTCGGCATCGGCGTCTTCCTGTTCGCCATGTGGTGGGACGCGTCCGACCGCGCGCGGCTCACGCGCCGCTCCGACGTCGCATTCTGGCTTCACCTTCTGGCGGCGCCGATGATTGCGCATCCCGTCTTCACCCTTCTTGGGGTGACCAACGGGACCGTCGGCACGGGCGAAGGGCTGCTGGTCGTGGGCCTTTACGTCCTGTTCGGACTGACTGCGCTGGCGGTCGATCGCCGCGCGCTGCTCGTCTCGGCTTTGGCTTACGTGCTCTATGCCTTGACCGAGCTCTTCAAGCAGTTCGGAGCGGTCGAGCTCAACGTCGCTCTGACGGCGCTCGTGATCGGCTCGGCGCTGCTGATGCTGTCCGCCTTCTGGCACCAGGCGCGCGGCGCGATCGTGCGGCCGCTGCCGGAATCGATCCGCGACCGGCTGCCTTTGATCGACCGGACGGCGGTCGCTACCCAACCAGCCGCATAAGCCGGCGCTCGAGCGGGGCGAGCACAAGCGAAACCTCGTGCCCCCGCTTCAGCACTGCGCCGTGCTCCCCGACCAGCGCGAATGCCCCCTGCTTCAGCCGGAGCCCGGGGCGTTTTTCGATGCGCACCTCGGGTCGTTCCGATGCACAGCGATAGGCGGCGAACACCGCCACCTCAGGATCGATCCTGAGAGAATAGTCCCGCCAATGTCC
Source organism: Sphingomicrobium sp. (assembly GCA_035555035.1). GTDB lineage: Bacteria > Pseudomonadota > Alphaproteobacteria > Sphingomonadales > Sphingomonadaceae > Sphingomicrobium. The sequence continues at coordinate 10,262 of DATMHG010000009.1, read as the reverse complement.
GGCAGCGACCATGCGCCCATAAAGATCGAGGATGCGCGCAAGCTCGCGGCGCTCGAAAGTGGCGATTGGGTGCCGGTCCCAATTACGCGGGAACGGCGTGACGACGCTCAAGCGGATTTCACCTTCGGCTGCGGCTGGCGCGCCGTCTTGAGCAGCGCCACCTCCCTTCGCAGCTCTTCGAGTTCCTCTTCCAGCTCGCCGATGCGCGCGCGCACCGGATCGCAATCTTCGCCGCACGGCGTGCCGTAGGGCATGAAGCCGGGACTGTAATGGACGACATCGATCGGCACCGCCTTGGCCGGGATGCCGACGACAGTCTGGCCCGCGGCAACGTCCTTGGTGACGACGGAGTTGGCGCCGATCTTCGCGCCTTCGCCCACCTCGATCGGCCCAAGGATTTGCGCGCCCGAGCCGACCACCACGCCGTCGCGCAGAGTCGGGTGGCGCTTTCCGCCTACGCCCGTGGTCGGATTCGTGCCGCCAAGCGTGACATGCTGGTAGATGGTGACGTCGTCGCCGATCTCGGCGCTCTCGCCGATCACGCTGAAACCATGGTCGAGGAAGAACCTCTTCCCGATCTTCGCGCCCGGATGAATGTCGATGCCGGTCAGGAACCGCGCGAAATGGTTCACCAGCCGCGCGACGAACGTGAGATTGCCCTCCCACAGCCAATGCGCGATGCGGTGCATTCCAAGCGCCAACACACCCGGATAGAACAGCACGTCCCAGCGCGAACGTGCGGCGGGATCGCGAGATTTGACGGACTCGAGGTAGGCGGTCAGGCCGGAATTCAAGCGGCTGGGTTCCTTGCCATTACCACCTCAATCTAAGTCCGGATGGACGCAAATTCCAGCCGAGCCGAAAAACGTTCCAGATCGGGACCTTGCCGAAGTCCCGGCGGATAGGCACATGCGCCCGCGCAAAACAGGGGACGTCGGCATTTCCATGCACCGCAATGGCCTGAGCTAGTGGGGACGGCGTACTTCTCCACTTTCAATCCGCTCTACTCGCTCGCCGGTTTCCTGGTCGGGGCGCTGGTCGGCATGACCGGGGTCGGCGGCGGCTCGCTGATGACTCCAATCCTCGTGCTTCTGTTCGACTTCCATCCCGTGACGGCTGTCGGCACCGATCTGCTTTACGCGTCGGTGACCAAGACCGTCGGCACGGCCGTGCATGGGAAGCGCCACACGGTCGACTGGCACATCGTCGGCGGCCTCGCTCTGGGCAGCGCCCCGGCCTCGATCGCCACGCTATACGTGATGAGGCGCCTGAACACGCTGAGCGGCGATCCCCTCGTGCTCGACCTCCTGCTCGGCAGCGTGCTGCTGCTGACCGCCTTCGCGGTCTTCTTCCGGCCGTGGATCGTCAAGCGCGCGGGACCGCACTTCAGCGGATTGCCCGAAGCGCGCATCTCCCACTGGACCGTGCTTCTCGGCGCAATACTCGGGATTCTGGTCTCGGTGACCTCGGTCGGAGCCGGCGCGCTGGGCACGACCGCCCTGCTTCTGCTTTACCCGCGGCTTCCGGTCGCCCGCATCGCCGGCAGCGATATCGCCCATGCCGTGCCGCTGACTTTGATCGCCGGTATCGGCCACTGGTTGATGGGCAGCGTCGATTTCGGCCTGATGCTGGCGCTGCTCGCCGGCTCCATCCCGGGCATCATCGTCGGCAGCCTGCTCGCCAGCCGCTCGTCGGATGCCGTCCTGCGGCCCGTGCTAGCGGTGACCCTGCTCGTCGTCTCGATACGCCTGCTGACGCGCTAGCCACGAACCTCACTGTTGCGAAGCAATGGTGCGGGGGACCGCTCAGCCGTCAGGCTGAGTGGTGGAGGCCAGCGACGCCTCCGGTGAGGATCGAGAGAAGAGGGGCGGGCCTGGGGAAGAAGAGCCCGCCCCTCGAACGGTCAGCGGTCCTGCCGGCCGAAAATCCTCGCGGGAGGGGTCTCGCGGAGGATGAGTCCTAAATGGTTACGCCGCCTGCGGCTTCAATAGCTCAGCGTCCAGTTGCACGGCCGGAGCTTCGGCCCATCTATGTGGCTGGCTTAAATCGTTCAGGTCCATTATGGCGGCTGAACTGATTGGAAATTTCGATCACGATGACCGTTCATCTGCCGACGATCAAGCAGCTCCAGTATCTCGTCGCGCTCCGGCAGCACGGGCACTTCGGCAAAGCGGCGGAAGCCTGCTTCGTCACTCAGTCGACCCTGTCCGCCGGGCTTCGCGAGCTCGAGACTTTGCTCAACACAACGCTGGTCGAGCGCACGCGGCGCGTCGTCCGCTTCACCGCCTTGGGCGAGAAGATCGCCGATAAGGCTGTCCGCCTCTTGCGCGAGGCCGAACAACTTGCCGAAATGGCGCGCTCAGAAGGGCAGCCGCTGCACGGCGAGCTGCGCATGGGCGTGATCCCCACAATCGCCCCGTTCCTGCTCCCCGCAATGCTGCCTCGGCTGCGGCAGGAATGGCCCAGCCTCAAGCTCTACCTGCGCGAGGAAACCAGCCAGGCCGCGTGCGAGGCGCTGCACCGCGGGCAGCTCGATTGCGTGCTCCTCGCCCTCCCCTACGCGTGCGGCGACGTCGATGCGGCGCTATTGTTCGACGATCCATTGTTCGTCGCATTCCCGCACGGAGAAGCGCCGCGTGGCCAGGCTATCGATGTCTCGACCATCGACGAGAATCGAATGCTGCTCCTCGAGGACGGTCATTGCCTCAAGGACCACGCGCTCGCCGCCTGCAATCGCCCGGAACTGCGTGCTCATGCGGCGATGATGGGCACCTCGCTGCACACGCTCGTCCAGATGGTCGACAACGGCCTCGGCGTGACCTTCATCCCCTCGATGGCCATCGATGCGGGCATTCTCGAGGGCACACGGGTGGACGCGAGGCCGCTGCGCTCCAACCACGGCTATCGCCGGATCGCACTCATCTGGCGGCGGTCTAGTCCGCGCGAGAACGAATTCCAGCTGCTCGCCGCGACGCTGCGCCAGATCATGCTGGAGCTCAGCCCGGCGCTCGGGGCGATCACTTCGACCGAACAGCCGCTGTCGGACCTCGTCGAAGCATAAGCCGCATTATTTCGCTGGTACTTCGGGCAACGCCGCGGCGCTGGGGAGGGGAGGGATAGCGCCGCGGCGGCCCGAAGATCTATTCGGCCATGGCCGGTTCCCTGACGTCGGCTCTCGATCCCGCCACCTTCCGCGTGAGGTCGAAGCGGTCCGCGTCCATCACCTTGGTCCAGGCCTTGACGAAATCCCTGACGAACTTGTCCTGCCCGTCCGCGGCCGCATAGACTTCCGACAGCGCGCGAAGCTGCGAGTTGGCCCCGAACACGAGGTCGGTGCGGGTCGCGCGCCAGCGGTGCTCTCCGGTCTCGCGGTCGGTGCCGACGAACTCCTCGTCGCCGCTGTCGTCGACCTGCTTCCAGGCCGTGCCCATATCGAGCAGGTTGACGAAGAAGTCGTTGGTCAGCTGGCCCGGCCGATCGGTGAACACGCCATGCTCCGCTCCGCCATGGTTGGTGCCGAGGACGCGCAGGCCGCCGACTAGCACCGTCATTTCCGGAGCACTGAGGCCCAACAGCTGCGCACGGTCGATCAGCAGCTCCTCGGTCGGTACGCTGAATGGCACCTCGAGGTAGTTGCGGAAGCCGTCGGCCCGCGGCTCGAGCACCTCGAAGCTGTCGATGTCGGTCTGCTCCTGCGTCGCATCGGTGCGACCGGGGCTGAACGGCAGTTCGACGCCGTGCCCGGCATCCCGTGCGGCCTTTTCGACGCCCGCGACGCCGCCGAGGACGATCAAATCGGCGATGCTGACGGTCTTGCCGCCCGCGCCGTCGAAGTCGCGTTTGATGCCCTCATAAATGTCGAGAACTCGCCGAAGCTTCTCGGGCTCATTCACCTGCCAGCTGCGCTGCGGTTCAAGGCGGATTCGGGCGCCATTGGCCCCGCCCCTCTTGTCGGATCCGCGGAAGGTCGAAGCCGACGCCCAGGCGGTGCGGACCAGGTCCGCGACGCTGAGGCCCGAATCCGCGATCTTCTGCTTGAGCGCGCGAACGTCCGACACGTCGATTTGCGCGGTATCGGCGGCGGGGATCGGATCCTGCCAGATCAAATCTTCTTCCGGCACTTCCGGCCCGAGGTAGCGGACCTTCGGTCCCATATCGCGGTGAGTCAGCTTGAACCACGCGCGCGCAAACGCATCGGCGAATTGGTCCGGGTTAGCCCGGAACCGCTCCGAAATCTTGCGGTAGTCCGGGTCCATCTTGAATGCCAGGTCGGCGGTGGTCATCATTGTCGGCACGCGGCGGTCCGGGCTGTGCGCGCCCGGCGCCAAGTCCTCCGGCTTGGGATCGCGCGGCTGCCACTGCCATGCGCCCGCCGGGCTCTTCACCAGGTCGTACTCATAGTCGAGCAGCATGTGGAAGTAATTGTCCGACCAGCGATTGGGCGTCGGCGTCCACGGACCTTCGAGACCGCTGGTGATCGTATCGTCGCCGATGCCGCTCTTGTGCCCGCTCTGCCAGCCGAGGCCCTGCTGGGCGATATCCGCGCCTTCGGGTTCGGCGCCGACCTTAGAAGCGTCGCCGGCGCCGTGGCACTTGCCGAACGTATGGCCGCCGGCGGTCAGAGCGACGGTCTCCTCGTCGTTCATCGCCATGCGCGCGAAGGTCATTCGGATCTCGCGCGCCGACGCGAGCGGGTCGGGATTGCCGCCGGGACCTTCGGGGTTGACATAGATCAGACCCATCTGGACCGCGGCGAGCGGGTTCTCCAACGCCGTCCCGGCGTCCTCGCCCATGCGCGGCTTCGCGCCCTGGCCGACCCACTCTTCTTCCGTACCCCAATAGATGTCCTGCTGCGGCTCGAAGACGTCCTCGCGTCCGCCGCCGAAGCCGAAAGTCGGGCCGCCCATCGATTCGATCGCGACATTGCCGGCGAGGATCATGAGGTCCGCCCAGCTGAGCTTGCGGCCATATTTCTCCTTGATCGGCCACAGCAGCCGCCGCGCCTTGTCGAGATTGCCGTTGTCCGGCCAGCTGTTGAGCGGGGCAAAGCGCTGCCCACCCGACGATGCACCGCCGCGGCCGTCGCCGATGCGATAGGTGCCGGCGCTGTGCCACGCCATACGGATGAAGAATGGTCCGTAGTGCCCGTAGTCCGCAGGCCACCACGGCTGGCTGTCGGTCATCAAGGCGGTGAGGTCCCGCTTCACCGCCTGATAGTCGAGCGACTCGAACTCCGCAGCGTAGTTGAAATCCTCGCCGAACGGATTGGGCGAGCCGGCGCCGTTCTGGTGAAGGATTCCGAGCGACAGCTGGTTGGGCCACCAGTCGCGATTGGTGCGCCCCAGGAGAGACCTCAGGGCCAGAGGTTCTCTTCGCGGATCGCTGAGCGGATCACTCGTCTTGGCATCCATTGCGCGCACCTCTCCTGTTGTGTCGTTGAGGCGACGGTAGGCGTCCGCGCTCGGCGGCGGAAACGATTAAAGTTCGTCAGTCAGACGCACAAAATCGATCAGCGCTGCTGTGCTCCTGCGCAGGCGGGAGCCCAGTTCTTGTGGCTCCTGCGAAGGCAGGAGCACATTTCAGTCCATGTGTTTGATGCCAATGCGCAAATAGTCGTAGCCGGTGACGAGCGTCAGCCCGGCGGCGACCCACAGGCAGACCAATCCGAATTCGTGCACCCATTGAATGTGCGGCAAGGCGCCTCCGAGGATGAGCGCTCCAAGAGCGAACAGCTGCAAGGTCGTCTTCCATTTGGCCAGCCGGCTCACTGGCACGGAGACGTTGAGCGGGGCCAGGTATTCGCGGAGGCCCGAGACGATGATCTCGCGCAGCAGGATGACGAGCGCCGGAATGATGTTGAGCCCGTCGATCTCCGGCACGGGGTTCGACTTCCGGCTCGATATGAGCATCATCAATACCGCAGCGACCATGATCTTGTCGGCGATCGGATCGAGGAACTGGCCGAGCCGCGAGATCCGCCCCTCCGCGCGCGCCAGATAACCGTCGAAATTATCGGTGATCCCGACGATGCAGTAGAGAACGAAGGTGATCGCATAATCGATCGGCTGCGGCCGCCACAGCAGGAAGACGAGGATCGGCACCGCAAAGATGCGCGAAAGCGTCAGCAGGTTCGGCAGCGTCAGCATCGTTCCGGGACAAGATCGTTATAAGGTTTGGACGCAGCCGCAAAGCTGGCTATGCGATTGCTCCAATTCGATGGCAGCCCCAGCGCCCAAGCCTTGATCCAGAACGTCACTCATCTGCTGCGCTCGCGGCGGTTCCTGCCCCTCTTCTCGACGCAGTTCCTCGGCGCGTTCAACGACAGCCTGTTCAAGCAGGCCGTGGTGCTGTTCGTGACCTATCAGCTCTATTCGAACCCGAGGAAGGAGTTTCAGTTCAGCGCCATTGCGCAGGGCCTGTTCATCCTGCCCTTCTTCCTCCTCTCGGCGCTCTCGGGCCAGCTTGCCGATGACCACGACAAAGCGCGGCTGATCCGCATCATCAAGTTCGCCGAGATCGGAATCATGATCGTCGGCGGCGCCGGCATCATGCTCGCCAACATCCCCCTTATGCTCGCCGCCGTGTTCGCAATGGGTGTCCATTCGACCTTCTTCGGGCCGATCAAGTACGCGATCCTGCCGCAGCACCTGCGGCGCGACGAGGTGCTCGGCGGCACGGGTCTGGTAGAAGCCGGAACCTACCTGGCGATCCTGGGAGGAACGATCCTCGCCGGAGTGCTCGCGGCGACGCCTCCGGTCGCGGCCGCATGCACGATCGGGCTTGCTCTGCTCGGCTATCTGGCCGGCCGCCAGGTGCCTCCTGCCCCGCCTGCCGCCGAGCGCATCCCGTTCAACTGGCACATCCTCCACGCGTCGATCGAGCTCGTGAAGGCGACGCTGCACATCCGGCGCCTGTTCCTCGCCATCCTCGCGATCAGCTTCTTCTGGACCATTGGAGCGGTGCTGATCATCATCTTCCCGCCGCTCGTGAAGAATGTCCTGGGCGCCGATGAGCAGGTCGCAAGCCTGTTCATCGGCATCTTCTCGGTCGGCATCGCAATCGGCTCTGTTGCGATCAACCGACTGCTGAAGAGCGAGGTGTCAGCCCGTTTCGCCCCGGCGTCGGTGATAGCAATGAGCGTGTTCGTCCTGCTCCTGCATTTCGTCGCGCTCGCGTGGGGCAAGAATGGACCGGAACTCACCACGCTGGGCAATTTCGTGCTCCATCCGATGGCCGGTTTGATGATCCTGGCGCTGCTCGGCGTCGCGATCACCGGTGGCATGTTCGTGGTTCCCCTTTATGCCTTCCTGACGACGACGGTGCCGAAGACCGAGACCGCTCGAACGGTCGCGGCAAACAACATCGTGAACTCGGGCGCGATGGTGATCGGCGCGCTGGTTGCTTACGGTCTCAGCATCTTCGGAGTCGGCCCGACCGGGCAGCTGCTTCTCGTTGCCGCAATGTGTCTGGTTTCGGCCTGGCTCGGTTTGAAGCTGCACCAGGCTTGCGACTAAGCGAGCAGCACCGAGACGAAGATGAACCCTGCGGCAAAGGTGGTCGCGAACAGCTTGATATCGTCGCTAATGCGGCTTGCCGCGCGGCTGGCCGGCTCGAGCTGCTTGCGAGGTCCGCGGCCGAACCGGCGCGGGTGCACTGCACTGGCGGAACGCGCGAGCTGCATGGCAAATCCTTAACGCGATTTTTACCATGTTCACAACTCACGCATGCGACGAGCGGCTCCGGCCGTCCCGCGACGGGACGGAAGGACGAGATTTCACCTTTTGAGGTCAGCCGTTGACGGCGGTGGAAGAGGGCGGCTCGCTGCTGCGCTTGCGGCCCGCAAGTAGCTCGCGGACCTGGTCGGCGCGCATCGGCTTGCCGAAATACCAGCCCTGGCCGATCGCGCATCCGAGAGCGACGACCGCATCGTAGGTCGCTTCGCTCTCAATCCCTTCGACGCACACCGGCACGGACAGCGCACCCGCAAGCGTCGTCACCGCCCGGATGATCGCGCTGTTCTCGCGCTTGGCGTTCATGTTGCTGACGAAGCTGCGATCGATCTTGATGATGTCGAACGGCAGCGACCTCAGATGCGAGAGCGACGAGAAGCCGGTGCCGAAATCGTCGAGCGCAAGCCGCACCCCCTGGTTCTTGAGGCTCGTCACGATCGTCCGCGCGAGGTCCATGTCGGCAAAGAGGGAGCTTTCGGTCACTTCGACCACCAGCCGCTCGGCGGGGAAGGCCGTCTCGGCGAGGATTCGGACGATCCGCTGAGCGAGCCAACCGTCGGCGAGCTGCGTCGGCGAGATGTTGACCGAGATCTTGATCTCCGGGTCCCATGAAGACGCCTCGCGAAGCGCTTCGCTGATGACCTGCTCGGAGAGACGGCCGATGACGCCGATCTCTTCGGCGACGGGAATGAACACGTCCGGACCAATGATGCCCGACAGCGGATGGCTCCAGCGAGCAAGCACTTCGAAGCCGACGATGGCTCCGGTTGCGAGGTCCACCTGCGGCTCGAAGTAAGGCAGGAATTGGCCGTGCTCGAGACCGAAGCGGATGCCCTGCTCGATCTCGCCCTGAGCCAGCAACGCCCGCTCCATGCCCGCGTCGAACCACACCGGGCGCGCGACCCGGCCGCGGCGGGCATGGTCGAGCGCGATGTCGGCGCGGCGCAGCAGGTCCGGCACCTTGGCATCGGCAAGCGCTACCGATGCAATCCCTGCAAAGGCACCCACCTGGATGATCCGGTCGTCGAACGTGAACGGGCGGGTCACCGCGCGGAGCACAGCGTCGGCGATCTGCTCTGCCTCCGGGCGCTCCGCCTGCGGAAGCAAGAGGGCGATTGCAAACTCATCTCCGCTGAGACGGGCGATCACGGAGTCCCTGCCGACCGCCTCCGTCACCGCCCCGGCGATGCCCTTGAGCAACCGGTCTCCAGTCTCATAGCCATGCTGGTCGTTGACGGTTTTGAAGCGCTGGATCTGGAAAGACAGGATGACGAGATTGTCGCCCTTCGCCTTGCCGCGCCCGCACAGCTCGGCGACTTCGTCGGCGAAGCCCTTGCGGTTGTAGAGGCCGGTCACCGGGTCCGTGCTCGCAAGCACCGCCGCTCGCCGCTCCTGCTCCTCGCGCAACTCGGCTTCGTGCTGGAGATCGACGTACCGCCGCCAGCCGAACAGGATCAACGCCACGTTCAGCGTCAGCGCGGTGCTGTAGATCCGGACCTCGGGGCCGAATTCCCCTGCAATCCGCAAGTGATGAAAGAAGGAGCTGCCGTTCCAGATGAGCAGCATCACCGCGGTGATCAGAATCGTGAGCACAAGCGCATCGCGGCGTGCATTCTCGAGCCGCGAATTCGTCACCGACGCCACCTTGGTTTCACCGACCGTGGACACGTCTGTGGCATTAACCTGTCAACGCTTAAGAAATTGTCTCTCCGAAACGGAGGAAATCAGCAAAGCGGAGCGAGTTAGGCGGCGCTCGCTTCGCTCGGGAGCCTCGTCCTCGGATGTCCCCAAACATCCTGCGCGATGCGATGGTGCGGACGGCGGGATTTGAACCCGCACTCCCAAACGGGAAGAGGATTTTAAGTCCCCAGCGTCTACCGTTCCGCCACGTCCGCTCTTCGGGCCCAGGCGACGGTAGAGCCAGCCGGGCTACTCGGCAGTCACTTCCTTGAGGTTTAAGCGCTCGCGCATTTCCTTGCCCGGCTTGAAATAGGGCACGCGCTTGGCGTCGACCGACACGGATTCGCCGGTGCGTGGATTGCGCCCGATGCGCCCGTCGCGCTGGCGCGTCGAGAACGCGCCGAAGCCGCGCAGCTCGACACGGCCGCCCTTGGCCAACTGGTCGGTGATGGAATCGAAAATGGCGCCGACCACGCCTTCGACCTCGCGCTGCGTGAGGTCGGGAAAATCGGTGCACAGCTTCTGCACCAGCTCGGAACGGATCATCGGTAACCCCGCATCAGGATGAGGTCGGCCTATACTTTCCCCCGAACATGGGCCGCTTGGACCTCACGCTGTCAGGAAACTTTGTCTCGTGCAAGACAGAAGTGAAGGCGACGTCTCAAGAAGAAACGCCGCCTTTTTTAATTACTTCTTCTTTTTCGGCTTGGCTTCGGCGGCTTCCGCCTTCTCCTTGAGCGCCGCGCCGAGGATGTCGCCGAGGCTCGCTCCGGAATCCGAGCTGCCGTACTGAGCGACGGCCTGCTTCTCCTCGGCGATCTGCATCGCCTTGATCGAGAAGTTGGGCTTCTT
>DATMHG010000008.1:0-7019 GCA_035555035.1 Sphingomicrobium sp. | reverse complement strand
CCCCCAGTCAACATAGACATAGTCGGCAAGTGAAGGTTCGGTCGCTTCGGCATCGGTGGTTACGGCCACCAGCGCCTCGTCGACCAGGAGTTCCGCCACGATTCCGGTGCGGTGCGGAGGTGCATATAGGACCGCGAGATCGACGATTCCTTCCTGAACCTGGTCGATCAGCCGCTCAGGGACATCGATCTGGACGCGGATCGCGACATCAGCACAGTGGTTGCGCATCCACACGAGCCAGTTGCTGAGTAACGGGTCCCACAGGCGATGTTCGCCGCCGATCGTTACGACATTGTCGCGGCCAAAGGGCATCGCCACCTCGTGTCGTGCGCGCTCCCACACCTGAACGAGAGTGGTCGCGTAGCGGAGGAACTGGTCGCCCGCGGGCGTCAGCTTTGCCCCGGCCTTGTTGCGAATGAACAGCTGCCGGTCGAGTTGGTCCTCGAGCACGCGAACGCGTGCGCTGACCGCGGTTTGGGTGATGTTGAGGTTCTCCGCCGCGTGGACGAAGCTGCCCGTCTTCACGATCTCCAGAAACGTTCGGGCTGCGGCGATGTCCATTTCAGCACACTATTATTTATGACAACGCGTAATAATATTCGCTTGGCTTATACATCGCAAGAGCAGAGACTTCGGCTGCGCGCGAAGCGATCGGATCCCCCAAAGGCTTCGCCGCTGAAGGAGATCGAACGATGAAATGGGGCCGAGACTATGATTATCACGGCTCGCGCAACTACGATGCCAATGCGCCGGTGACGGGGCGCTTCAGCCTCATGTTCCACTGGATCGCGAACGTTGTCCGCAACCGCACGCGTAAATTGACCGGGCGCGGTTCTCCGACAGCGTTCTTGCTGTTTGATGGGAAACAGAACTTCTCAATGCTGGGCGTGTCTCCCAAGCATCCATCGCTGGGTACGCAGGCTGCCAACACCCCGGGTCGCAAAGCGGCAAATCTCAATGCCCGCGACTGGCGCGTGCTTCCTTAGCGCGGACTAGAAGCTCAGCGGCACGACTTCGCGGACGCCGGGAAGCGCCTGCAGCTGGTCTGCAACTTGTGGAGTGATCGGGTCGTCCACGGCAACCAGCGCGACGGCTTCGCGGGCTTCCTTGCGGCGGCCGAGGCCGAATGTGGCGATATTGATCCGGTTCTCGCCGAGGCTCGTTCCGAGCGCGCCGATGAAGCCCGGCTGATCGTTGTTGACGATATAGATCATCTGACCGGTCAGCTCGGCCTCGATCGGCACTCCGAACATGTTCACCAGACGCGGCGCGCGATTGCCGAAGAGCGTCCCTTCGACGCGCTTGGGCCCGTGCTCGGTGCCGGCGGTGACTGCGACGAGCGTATGATAATCGCCCTCCCGCTCGGTGCGGATTTCGCGCACGTCGATTCCGCGCTCCTTCGCCAGGAAGGGCGCGTTGACCATGTTCACCGTGTCCGACCAGGTGCGCATCACGCCGGCGAGCACCGCGCCGGTAATCGGCTTGATGTTGAGTTCGGCGGCGGCGCCCTCGACTTCGACGTCGATCGAGCGGATCTCGGTTCCGGCGATCTGACCGATCAGCCGCCCGAGCTTCTCGGCGAGAGCCATGTAGGGCTTGAGCCGCGGCGCCTCCTCGGCAGAAAGCGACGGAACGTTCACGGCATTGGTGATGCCGCCCACGAGAAGGAAGTCGCTCATCTGCTCCGCCACCTGGATCGCGACATTGACCTGAGCTTCGTTGGTCGAGGCGCCGAGGTGCGGCGTGCAGATCAGGCCGCGCGTGCCGAAGAGGGCGTTGTCCTTTGCGGGTTCCTCGGAGAAGACATCGAGCGCCGCGCCGGCGACATGGCCGGATTCGAGCCCCTCCTTGAGCGCCGCCTCGTCGATCAGCCCGCCACGAGCACAGTTGACTATGCGCACTCCGGGCTTCGTCTTGGCGAGCGCTTCGCGGCTGAGGATGCCGCGCGTCTGGTCCGTGAGCGGCGTGTGAAGCGTGATGAAGTCGGCTCGGCTCAGAAGCTCGTCCAGCTCGACCTTCTCGACGCCGAGCTCGACGGCACGCTCGGGCGAAAGGAAGGGATCGTAGGCGACGACCTTCATCTTCAGACCATGCGCGCGGTCCGCGACGATCGAGCCGATATTGCCGCAGCCGATCAGGCCGAGCGTCTTGCCGGCGAGCTCGACCCCGAGGAAACGGTTCTTCTCCCACTTGCCCGCCTGGGTCGATTGATCGGCCTGCGGGATTTCGCGGGCGAGAGCGAACAGCATGGCGATGGCATGCTCGGCGGTCGTGATCGAATTGCCGAACGGCGTGTTCATCACCACGATGCCGCGCGCGGAGGCGGCGGGCACGTCGATCGTGTCGACGCCGATGCCGGCGCGGCCGATCACTTTCAGGCGCGGAAGAGCTGCGTCCATGATCGGTGCGCTGATCTTGGTGGAGCTGCGGACTGCGATTCCGTCATAATCATGCACGATGGCCTTCAGCTCATCGGGCGAGAGGCCGGGCTTTTCGTCCACCGTGATGCCGCGCTCGCGGAAGATCGCGGCGGCTTTCGGATCCATCTTGTCGGCGATGAGGACTTTGATCGTTTCCATCTGAAATCCCGTTTGGGCTGAGCCTGTCGAAAGCCCTGCCCTTTTCTGCTCAAGTGAAAGACAGCCCTTCGACAAGCTCAGGGCGAACGGAGTGGGTTAGGCGGTCGTCTCCCACGCCCAGTCGAGCCAGGGTCCGACCGCCTCGATGTCGGCGGTATCGACCGTCGCGCCGCACCAGATGCGGAGGCCGGGTGGAGCGTCGCGGTAGGCGGTGATGTCGTAAGCCGCGTCCTCGCGTTCGAGGAGCTGGCCGATCGCTTTCTGGCGGGCTTGGCTCGCATCCTCGTCGGAGCGGTCGGCGAACTGCAGGCAGACCGATGTGTTGGAGCGGATCGCTGCATCTTTGGCGAGATGCTCGATCCAATTCGCTTGCTCGATCCATTGGCCGAGCGCGGCCGCGTTGGCGTCGGCACGCGCCATCAGCGCCTTGAGGCCGCCGATCCTTTCGGCCCAGTCGAGCGAGATCAGCCAGTCCTCGACGCACAGCATCGACGGCGTGTTGATCGTCTCGCCCTTGAAGATGCCTTCAATCAGCTTGCCGCCCTTCGTGAGGCGGAAAATCTTCGGCAGCGGGCGCGGAGCGGGCTCGCGTTCGAGGCGCTCGACTGCGCGCGGGGATAGGACGAGCATGCCGTGCGCCGCTTCGCCGCCGAGCGCCTTCTGCCAGCTGAAGGTGCCGATATCGATCTTGGACCAGTCGATGTCCTGCGCAAAGGCGCCCGAGGTCGCGTCGCAGATCGTGAGACCGGTGCGGTCCCCGGCGATCCATTGGGCGTTGGGCACGCGGACGCCGCTCGTGGTGCCGTTCCAGGTGAAGACGATGTCGTTTGCCGGATCGATGTCGCAAAGGTCCGCAATCTCGCCATAGTCGGCCGTGCGGATTTCGGCGTCGAGCTTGAGCTGCTTGGCGACATCCGTGACCCAGCCAGCACCGAAGCTTTCCCACGCGAGCATCGTCACGGGGCGCGTGCCGAGCAGTGACCAGATCGCCATCTCGATCGCTCCCGTGTCGGACGCGGGCACGATCCCGAGCCGGTAATCGGATGGAAGCTGGAGCAGCGCATGGGTCCGCTCGATCGCTTCGGCGAGCAGGGGCTTGCCGGCGCTTCCGCGATGCGACCGGCCAAGCGCGCGCGTGCTGAGGAGGTTCGGCCGCCAGCCCGGCGGCTTGGCGCAAGGACCGGACGAGAAATTGGGGCGTACGGGTCGGGTGAGGGGTCTTGCGCGGCGCACAACGGCGCCGGCGTCGGCAGCTTCGGTCATTTCACTCTCCTTCCAGAGAGCTCGCGCCGCGTTGGGACGGCGTGGCCCGACGCCGCTTGTAAGGGGCCTTCGGCCAGCCGCAAGCCGGTGCGAAAAATTCGCTGTGGATTGTTCGGAAGCACAGATGCTGCACCGCACAACGGATTGATTTTTCAATCGATTCGAGTTCGTGAAAGCGACGAAATGAACGGTTCACCGTAGAGTCGTCGCGGCTCGTCCCGCGCAAGGGGGGGAAAGGTTGAAATTTTTAACCATCCCCGCGCAGTCTCCGCTCCTGTCGCACGGAATGGGCAATAACCGTGCATCGGCGAGGGGCTGGGGAGCTCCTGATCGGCGTGGAAATCCAGCGGGCCGTGCACGCTTGTGCACTGCGCGGGAGCTTGGGAGCGGGGACAAAATGACGGCAGTTCTGGCGGCGACGACATTGTTTCGCGACCGCGACCTCTTCGTCCACGACGGATCGAAGCTGCGGCGCTTCCGGGTCTCGGCGCCCGTCCAGGCTGTTCTCTTCATTGTCCTTCTCGGCCTCGTCGGCTGGGCGAGCTATGCGACTGCTCGGCTTCTGGCCCGTCCGCATGGCGACCTCGCCAGCATTTCCGCCCGCACCCATCAGCTCGAGCAGCGCCAGGCCCTGATCGAGGCGGCGCTCAGCGGCGGCAGGATCGATCCGCAACTCGCCGCGGCCGCCACCGGCGGCCGCCTGGTGAAGGATGGGCCGCTCGCCCGCGTCGAGGAGCAGCAGCTTCAGCAAGCCGCGCTCGTCGCCAAGGCGCTCGACGTTCGCTATCAGGTCACCGCCGCCGAGCTCCAGAAGCTGGGGATCAAGCCGGCGACCAACGCAGCAGCCGAAGGCGTCGGCGGTCCGTTCGAGAGCGTCGGCAACGCGACCTTCAAGGCGCTGTTCAACAGCTGGAAGAAGCTCGACCAGTTGCAGGACGGGGTGATCGCGGTCCCGTCCGACAAGCCGGTCAAGACCGACGTATCGTTCACCAGCGGCTTTGGCGTGCGATCCGACCCGTTCCATGCCGGCGCCGCGATGCACCCGGGCATCGATCTGGCGGGCGCTTACGGCACGCCGATCTATGCGACGGCTGACGGCACCGTGCTTCGCGCAGGATGGAACAGCGGCGGCTACGGCAATCTGGTCGAGATCGACCACGGCCGCGGAATCACGACTCGCTACGGGCACATGTCGGCGATCCTCGTCCATGCGGGTGACCAGGTTAAGCGCGGCCAGCAGATCGGCCGCATGGGCTCGACCGGCCGCTCAACTGGCAACCACCTTCACTATGAAGTGCGGATCGACGGGCGTGCGGTCAATCCGATCCCGTTCATGAAGTCGACCGATTACGTGCTCGCAATGCAGCGCCGCTCGAACTCGGCTTCGATGGACGCGGTGGGCATCGGCGGACCGAGCGCCGGCCAGCATTAAGAGTTGTCCGCCCTGAGGCGGCTCCCTATCTCGCTCGCGTGAGCGACATGGATATCACCCTCACCGACAATGCGGCCAGGCGCGTGGCATGGATTGCCGAGCGGCAGTCCAAGCCGGCGATTCTGCGGCTCGCGGTGGACGGCGGCGGTTGCGCGGGCTTCACCTACAAGTTCGAGCTGGCGGACGCGGCCGACGCGGAGGACACGATTGCCGAAACCGACGGCGTGAAGCTGGTCGTCGACCCGATCAGCCTGGAGCTGGTGCGCGGTTCGGCGGTTGATTTCGTCGAGGATCTTGGCGGCGCGACGTTCAAGGTGCTCAACCCGAATGCGCAGTCGGGCTGCGGCTGCGGCAGCAGCTTTAGCGTTTAATCGTCATTGCGAGCGTAGCGAAGCAATCCAGCCGCGGCACTGGATTGCCACGGCCGCTGCGCGGCCTCGCAATGACGTGATGGACTGGCTAATCCGGGACCGATGAAGCTCGCCACCTACAACCTCAACGGCGTCCGCGCCCGCCTGCCGCGGCTGCTCGAATGGCTCGAGCGCGAGCAGCCGGACATCGCCTGTCTGCAGGAGCTGAAGTGCGCCGACGAAGCGCTGCCGATCGCCGATATCGAGGCGGCGGGCTACGGCGCGGTGTGGCACGGCCAGAAGGGTTTCAACGGGGTCGCCGTGCTGGCGAAGGGCGAGCAGCCCGAGCTTCGGCGAGTGGGGCTTCCGGGCGATCCGGACGACACACACAGCCGCTACATCGAAACCGAAGCCAAGGGTTTCGTGGTGGGCTCGCTGTACCTGCCGAACGGCAATCCCGTCGGGACCGAGAAGTTTGCATACAAGCTCAAGTGGATGGAGCGTTTGTGCGCGCACGCTGCGGAGCTGCTGCAAGATGAGAGACCGACGATCTTGTGCGGCGACTGGAACGTCGTGCCGGAGGATCGCGACGTGTTCTCGATCCGCGCGACGGCTAACGATGCCGTGTGCCAGCCGGAGACGCGGGAGGCGTACAGGCGGATTCTCCACCAAGGCTGGACCGATGCGCTTCGGGCGCTGCACCCGAACGAAGAGAAGCTCTACACCTTCTGGGACTACACCGCCGGCTGCTGGCAGCGCGATTTAGGATTTCGGCTCGACCACTTGCTCTGCTCGCCCGAAGCGGCGGACCAGCTGCAGGACGCGGGCGTCGACAAATGGGCCAGGGCGCAAGAGAAGGCGTCAGACCACGCGCCGACCTGGGTGGAGCTGGCCGCCTAAGCTCCTCCCTAGCCGAAGGCTGGGGAGGGGGACCGCTCGGCGCAGCTGAGTGGTGGAGGGGTTTGGCACCAGCACCGATAACCCTCCACCACCGAGCTTTCCCTCGGCGGTCCCCCTCCCCATCGCAGTCGCGACAGGGATGAGCTCAGCTAAAGCGCCTTTTCGTAGATTCGGTACCGATGGTTGACCCGTGCCCCCGGCAGCTCGGCGATCGACAGCATTCCCTTGTTGTCCTCGAGGATCCAGCCGAACTCGCCGACCTGGATGCCGAACTTGCCCACGCATTCGCGTCGCGAATATTCGATCATCATGAACGCGAGCATGCTCGCCATGCGCGAGTGATGGAGCTTCTTGGCGACGCCCATCAGCGGCACGCGCGCGCGACGGGTCCGCGGTTTGCGAAGGCGCCAGAGCAATTTCACGAATCCGAACGGGAACAGCTCGCCGTTGAGGTCCTTGATCAGCTCGTTGATGTCCGGAATCGTGATCATGAAG
>DATMHG010000007.1:0-54030 GCA_035555035.1 Sphingomicrobium sp. | reverse complement strand
CCAGCCGGTCGCCAGACTCGCGAACGATTGGTTGCCGTTGTTGACGAACCCGCCGCTCTGGGTTCCGAGCAAATCAAACAGCGACCCGTCGTCGTTCCGCAGCAGAATGTCGCTGATCCCGTCGCCGTTGAAGTCGCTCGGGGCATCGTGTTGGAGACGGAGTTCGAAGCCGTTGGTCAGCGACCGGACGATGAAACGGCCAGGCCCAAGGCCATCGACCGTAATGGAATCAGAATTGCCCGGCCCGTACGTAATCGTATTGTTCGGGCCCAGCACGAAATTCGCACTCGTCAGATCCGTGATCTGAATCCTGTCTCCAATCGAAAGATCGGTGATATGATCGCCGTTGAAGCCGGCCATGGTGTCGCGGAAGATGTCGGCGCCGGGGCCGCCCGTGAGCGTATCGATGCCAGCTCCGCCGGTGAGTACGTCATTTCCGTTACCACCGTTCAGGGTGTCGTTGCCGTCACCGCCGTTGAGGATGTCGTTGCCATCGTCGCCGTTGATGATGTCATCCCCGGCACCACCGGTGATTTGATCGTTACCGCCCAAGCCGTTGATCGTGTCCCCCGTATTATTGCTGTCGACAAAGAGGTCGCTGTTCTCTGTCAGGTTAATAATGGCCATCTGGATTCAACCTCTGCTACAAGGGGCAGTGAGCCCCAGCCTGAAAGTCCGCTTGCGAAGACGTCCGCCCGCTCACGCCTGAACGGCCACCGCGAAGGAAGTATCCGCAAATTCCCTCGAAGTAAGCTAAAATTGAACGAATTGCGCTACTTATGTCACAATAGGTACCGCTTTTCGTCCCGTAACGGGACGACGAATCAGGCGTTCAGTGGCTGTCCCTGCGGGACTCGCGACGAGATCACAGCAGGCTGTTGTGTTCCGGCTGGACGTGCCAGCTCAAGCCCACGGCAATGCTTGCGTTGCCGCCGTTTGGATTGAAGCCGCCAGCAGCATTGCCCAGCCAGTCCATGACTGCGCCGCTATCGTTGCGCCACAAGATGTCGGCCTTCCCGTCGCCATTGAAGTCACCAATCGACGCGACGTGCCAGCTGTTGTCGATGCTCATGAAGGAATTTGCGCCATTGTTCGTGACGCCGCCGTTCGCTGTGCCCAGGAAATCGAAAACCGCGCCGTTAACGTTGCGCCACAGGATGTCGGCCTTCCCATCGCCGTTGAAGTCGCCAACCCCCGCGACCTGCCAGCTAGTATCGACGTTCACGAAGGAATCGCTGCCGTTATCCGTGACGCCGCCGTTCGCCGTGCCGAGAGAGTCGAACATCGCCCCGTTGTCATTGCGCCACAAGATGTCGTCCTTGCCGTCGCCGTTGAAGTCCGCGATCCCCGCGACGTGCCAAGCCGTGGCGACGTTTACGAACGAATTGCTGCCGTTGTTCGTGAACCCGCCGGAACCCGAGCCGAGGAAATCGAACATCGCGCCGTTATCGTTGCGCCAGAGGATGTCGGCCTTTCCGTCGCCGTTGAAGTCGCCCGTGCCGGCGATGTGCCAGGTCAATCCGACTGCAACGCTCCCATTTGCATCGTTGGGACTGAAGCCTCCGTTGGCATTGCTCAGCCAGTCCGTGATCGTGCCATTGTCGTTCCGGAGGAGCAGGTCCGTCTTGCCGTCGCCATTGAAATCACCGGAACCGACGACATGCCAGCTGCTCGCGAGGTTCGAATACGAGTTGTCCCCGTTGTTGGCGAACCCGCCATTCGTTTGGCCGAGGAAATCGAAGATCGCTCCGTTATCGTTCCGAAGAAGAAGATCGCTGCGACCGTCTCCGTTGAAGTCGTTGGCGACGGCGCCATGCTGCCCGATATTCGCCGCACCAATCGTGAGCTGCACACCGGAGCCGCCGGGCCCGACGCTCGCCGAAACAACACCGCTCGGCGCCGAGCCCAGGTGTAGCTCGAAACCATTGAAAGTCAGCAAATTGCCGTTCACGTTGAAGGTGAAGGTCGACAGCGATGCATCGGTGATGACGATCTTGTCGCCCTGGCTGAAGTCCGTGATCGTATCGCCGTTGAGTCCCGCGAGCGTGTCACGGAAAGTATCGTTGCCGGCTCCGCCCGTCAGCGTGTCCGCTCCCGAGCCGCCGGTAATCACGTTATCAGCGGAGTTGCCGATGATCTGGTCGGCGCCGCTGCCGCCGATCGCATTCTCGATGACCGTGCCGCGCGCGATGCTGACATTGCCCGTGTGTCCGCCGATGTTCGAGAACGTCTCCGGATTAAGGTTGATCAGCTGATTGAAAACATAGCCGGAATAGTCGAGCGTATCGATACCGCCGCTGTCGAAGATGGTGTAGGCCACCGGGCCCATGGCCGCCGCGTCGTAGATCGTATTGCCGGCAGTCGAGTTGAAGCCGTAGGTTGTGTTACCCACCCGCGTGGTCGTCGAGAGACCGTACATCTGCTGCATCGCAACGATGTCGCCGACCATCGGCGTCAGCACGAACTGCTCGGTGAAGCCCTGGTTGCCGAAATAAGTGTTATCGGCCTGGCTGAAGTACGACATGATCGTCGTTGACCAGGCGTCGTTCGAGTACAGCGCGTCCTGGGTGTAATCGGCCGTTACATTGTAATCGCCGGCGTGGCCGAGGCCGAGCGCATGGCCGATCTCGTGCAGGTAGGTCTGGAAGCTGTAGCTGTTGAGGCCGCTGCCGTACCTCGTGACCCACGAGGATGAGATCTGGATGTGCTCCGACGAGATGATCCCGTTGGCCGACCACTGGCCGTTCGTCTGAGCGACCGGGCCGCCAGCGCTCGCATCTTCGGAATGGTCGAACACGATCTGACCGCCAGTGGTCACCGGAGTGAAGGTCACTCCGATGATGTCCGACCACTCCTGAAGGGCGTGAACGGCCAGGTTCTGCTCGGCCGGAGTCAGGGTCGAATAATTGACCGTGATGCTTCCGCCCTGGGAAACGGCCCAGTGGTGCGCGACGTCTCCGCCTTGTGCATTCCAATAGCCGTTGATCAGCTGGTTCGCGATCTGGTCGTAGGTCCAAACCGGCGGAGGCGTGTACGGTTGGACCGACAGCGTATAGGTGCCGGTGTAGTTCGGCGGCGTCTGGCCAGCAGTCCAATCGGCCGAGGTCGGATCCCAGGCGCCGGCGTCGATGTAATATGTGCCAGTCGTGGCGGCGGTGAAAACCAGCTTCGAGTTGAGCGTGCCGCCGCTGTCGTCGTTCCAGGCGAGGACGTTCCCCGCCGAATCTCGAATGTCGACATAGGTGTCCGGAACGGGATTGGTGCCCGACCCGAACAGTGAGATCGTGACCTCCTGGCCTGCGACGAGGTTGATCGCGTACCAATCGTGGTCGCCGCCAACCTCGAGCACGCCCTGTACAGTTCCGCCGACGCCGATGCTGGCCGTCGTCGCGGTGCTGGCCGGAATGTCAGTCACTCGTCAGTCCCCTCACAACTTCGGGCGATACTCAGCCCGAGCTCGCTAAACTTTCAGTCGATCGCCGGCAGCTCGACGTTCGTCTGTTACTCCTTCTTCGCCGCATCCCTCACCAGGTCAGCGAAACTCTCCGCGAAACGCTTGACGGATATCGCGTTCAAATTGCGGTCCATGACTGCGAAATGCTGCTCCTCGAGCTTCCGGCCGCCGACCTCGGCGCTCACAGCCAAGGAGGATCGCGAAAGCACCCGCACCTCGGCATTGTACCGGACGTTCGGCGCCCGCGCGGCGATCGCCTGCTGAAATGCAGCGCAAATCGCGGCGGCGCCGCCGCTTTCGGGTGGCAGCTTCTCGCCGTTGAGAACATGGCAAGACGCAGCTTTGGGCCTACTCATGGCAGGAGCGCATCCCGCGACGCAGGCCGCGGACCCCACAACTCCTGCGAAGATTCTGCTCCACATCTCATACGCCGTATCTCGCTAGTGGTTAACAATAGCTGACGGAAATGTGAATTCCGCCTGTTATTCCAGCACTTAACGGCCCTCAGTTAATAATCTCAAGCAGATTGCCTGTCGAGCGCGCGGCCGAGCGCGACGAATGCGTACACCAAAGGTGGGACGAGCACGGCCGACAACGTCACTTTCGCGATCATCTGGCCAAGGATCAGCTCACCGATGGGGAATACACCGTAAAAGGCGACCGTGATGAAGATGAGCGTGTCCACGACCTGGCTGAGGACGCTGGCGACTCCTGCGCGAAGCCAGAGCAAGCGGCGGCCTTCGCTGGCCTTGAGGCGGCTGAAGATCGTGACGTTGAGGAAGGTGGACACTCCGTAAGCCAGAATACCCCCGAGCCAAATGCGCGGTGTTCCGCCCATGACCGTCTCGAACGCGGAGAGCCGCGCGGGATCCATTTGCGGAGAAGCCGGGAGGGCGAGCACCAGCAGGCTCAGCGCCAGCGAGACGAGGAGCGGCACGAAGCCGAAGAGCACGAGCCGATTGGCGGTTGCACGTCCGTGCAGCTCGGCGACCGAACTCGACGTGACGACGAGCAGAAGGAACGCGAGAATGCCGGCCTCGACGGCAAGCGGCCCGAGCGCGATCTGCTTGTTGCCGAGCACTCCTGCGATGCAGACCATGCCGCCGTAGAAAATCGCGAAGGCGAAAAGCGAGCGAGGCATTCGCAGGGTTTCGACGGGTTCCGCGCCAAAGGCGGGGCGCGGCTCGCGGGCCGCGGCAGTCACTTCGGACGTCATGATTGCTGGCGTAGAGGCTTTCGCGTCCTGTGCAAGCGCCAGCGTTGACCGGGCGCACGAGCTCCGGCTAGCGGCGCGAGGTGGCTTCCAGTGAACTCGATGTCGTGGCGATCGGCGATGCGATCGTCGACGTGATTGCCACATGCGACGACGCTTTCCTCGCGCAACATCGGCTGCCCAAAGGGTCGATGCAGTTGCTCAGCACTTCCGACGCTGACGCGCTCTATGCAGCGATGGGGCCGGCGCGCGAGATCAGCGGCGGGTCCGCGGCGAACAGCATGGCGGGCGCTGCGGCGCTGGGCCTTCGCGCCGCTTTCATCGGGCAGGTGGCGAACGATCAGCTCGGCGACATTTTCGCACACGACATGCGTTCGCTCGGGGTGCAGTTCGATACTGCGCCGTTGAGCGAGGGACCGCCGACCGGGCGCTGCCTGATCCTCGTCACCCCCGACGCTCAGCGAACGATGAATACTTGTCCCGGCGCGAGCTACGAGCTCACCACGCGGGCATTGAACAACGAGCTGATCCGGTCCGCGGCCGTGACGTTCCTGGAAGGTTATCTGTGGGGTCCCGAGAGCCCACGCGCGGCAATGCTGGACGCAGCGCGAATCGCCCAGGCCGCCGGGCGAACGGTGGCATTCACTCTATCGGAAAGCCTGTGCATCCCGGGGCGGAGAGAAGGTGTGATGGGCATGATCGAGGCCGGCCTGGTCGACCTGCTCTTTGGCAATGAGCACGAGGTCCGGCACCTGACCGGATGCGGCGAGCTCGCCAAATGCCTCGACGCCCTGGCTCCTAAAGTTGGGACATTGGTGGTCACGCGCGGAGCCGAAGGGGCAATCGCCGTCGCGAATGGGGAGCACGTCGAGGTGCCGGCGGCGCCGGTGCACAACATTGTCGATACGACCGGTGCCGGCGATCTGTTCGCCGCGGGCTTCATTGCCGGTCGTTGCCGCGGCCGCAATCTTCGCGGCTGCCTCGAAGCCGGTTCGATTGCCGCGGCGGAAGTCATCTCGCACTTCGGGGCCCGGCCCGAAACAGATCTGCGACAACTCGTGGCTCTATGAACAACCTCAAGCATCTTGCGGTCTATTGCGGTTCCGCACCGGGGAACAAAGCGGTGTTCGCCGAAGCGGCGCGTGCAACGGCTCGAGCGATGGTCAGCCACGGCGTCGAGCTGGTGTACGGCGGAGGGCGATTGGGCCTCATGGGTCTCATCGCCGACTGCGTGCTGGAGCTCGGAGGCCGCGTCGACGGAGTCATCCCTGAAGCGCTGATCGATCTCGAAGTTGCGCATACCGGAGTGACGGAGCTGCACCGCGTGGAGACGATGCACGAGCGCAAGGCGAAGATGACCGATCTCGCCGATGCGTTCCTCGCGCTCCCCGGCGGCATCGGTACGCTCGATGAACTGTTCGACGCGTGGAGCTGGAATGCGCTCGGCTATCATTCCAAGCCGTTCTGTCTGCTAAACGTCGAAGGCTTCTGGGACGGGCTCGTCGAGTTCATGGACCATGCCACCCGAAGCGGGTTCCTCTCGCAACAGCGGCGGAAGCAGCTGCTCGTCGCGTCGAGTCCGGACGAAGCGCTTGAAATGCTGGACGAAGCCGCCGCAGCCGCTACGCAAGGCATGGTCTGGTAGGCAAAGCCCGGGGGAGGGGCTCGGTGAATCAAAAGCTGCTCGGCATCGCCGGGATCATGGTCATTCTCGGCATCGCTTTTGCGCTGTCGGTGAACCGCCGGGCGATCCGCCTTCGGGTCGTGGGCGCCGCGTTCGCGCTCCAGGCCGCGATTGCGTTCCTCGTGCTCTACACGAGCTGGGGGAGGGCCGGGATCCTGTCGCTCTCCGCCGGCGTCGCCGATCTGCTCGGCTATGCGACAAAGGGCACCGAGTTCCTGTTCGGGCCGAGCGAATCCAATCCGCTCGCCCACACCTTCGCGATCGCGGCGCTGCCGGTGATCATCTTCTTCGCGAGCCTGGTCGCCATTCTCTATTATCTCGGCATCATGCAGCGGATCGTCCGTTGGGTTGGCGGAGCGATCGGCTGGGTGACCGGCATCAGCCGGGTCGAATCGCTGTCGGCGGCGGCGAACATTTTCGTCGGCCAATCGGAATCGCCGTTGGTCGTGCGGCCCTATCTCGCCGCGCTTCCGCCGTCGCGGCTGTTCACCGTCATGTGCGTCGGAATGGCGGGAGTCGCGGGGACGATCCTCGCAGCCTATGCGAGCCTGCTCGGCGCCAGCTACCTGCCGTACCTGCTCGCCGCGGCCTTCATGTCGGCGCCGGGCGGGATCCTGATGGCGAAGATCATCATGCCCGACGATCCGAAGGACACGGATGCCGTGGAGGACGCCAAGGTGGACGTCGCCGAGACATTTGAAGAGGGAATGCAGCCGGCCAACATCATCATGGCGGCTGCTCAGGGCGCCCAGACCGGCGTGAAGCTCGCCGTCGCCGTCGGCGCGATGGTGCTCGCGTTCGTGGCGCTGGTGGCGCTCGCCAACGGGCTGCTCGGAGGCCTCGGCAACATGGTCGGCATTCCCGACCTCAGCTTCCAGCGGCTGGTCGGCTACGTCTTCGCACCCGTCATGTACCTGATCGGCGTTCCGTGGAACGAGGCGGGGATTGCCGGCGGTCTGTTCGGCACGAAGCTCGTGCTCAACGAGTTCGTGGCGTTCATCGATTTGGGCAAGATGGGCGCCGCCGAGCTGTCGCAACGCAGCCGTGCGATCGTGACCTTCGCCTTGTGCGGCTTCGCGAATTTCAGCTCGATCGCAATCCAGATGGCGGTGACCGGCGGCCTCGCTCCGAACCAGCGGCCGGTGATCGCCCGGCTCGGCATACGTGCGCTTCTCGCTGGCAGCCTCGCCAACCTGATGAGCGCGGCACTCGCGTCGCTGATGCTTCCCTAATCGTCATCCTGAACTCGTTTCAGGATCCATTTTGATGAAGATCGGCGCGGTCTCCGAAATGGATGCTGAAACAAGTTCAGCATGACGGTAGAAGAGTAACTATGGCCACCATAACCGACGACCACATTGCATCCGTCTCCCTGAGCGACGCCGACCGCGATCCGGAGGCCTTCGCGGACAAACTCGGCCGCAGCTTCGAGGACTATGGCTTCGCGATCGTCGCCGATCACGGCATTCCCGACGAGCTGATCCACCGTGCGGAAGAGAAAGCGAAAGCCTTCTTCGCTTTGCCCGAAGAGGTGAAGCGCAAGTATCTCATCCCCGGCGGCGGCGGAGCGCGCGGCTACACGCCGTTCGGGATCGAGACCGCCAAGGGCCTGCAAGCGCACGATCTGAAGGAATTCTGGCAGGTCGGCCGCGACCTGCCGACGGGGCACCGCTTCCGCGACCATATGTCCGACAATCTCTGGCCGACCGAAGTGCCGGGCTTCAAGGACACATTCCTCGAGCTTTACGCGACGTTCGACGCGGCGGGCCTCAAGATGCTCAAGGCCATCGCCCGCTACCTCAAGATCGACGAGAATTATTTCGAGGATGCGGTTCGCGACGGCAATTCGGTGCTGCGCGCGCTCCATTACCCGCCGCAGAGCGAGCCGACCGGCGAGCACATCCGGGCCGGTGCGCACGAGGACATCAACGCGATCACCTTGCTGCTCGGCGCCGAGGAGGCGGCGCTGGAACTATTGACGCGCGATGGCCGCTGGATGCCGGTCTCACCCAGGCCGGGCGAGCTGGTGATCAACATCGGCGACATGCTGCAGCGGCTGACCAACGGGAAGCTGCGCTCGACGACGCACCGGGTCGTCAACCCGACCCCCGACCGGGCGAGCAAGGCGCGTTACTCGATGCCCTTCTTCCTGCATTTCAGATCGGATTTCCTGATCGACCCGCTGAAGGAGACGGTGGCGGACGGCGGGCAACCCAAGTGGCCGCCGATCACCGCCAACGATTACCTTCAGGAGCGTCTGCGGGAGATTAAGCTGGTTTGACTCTTTGGATGTGGCCATGACCGAAGTAATTTTTGGGGCCAGTGTTGCCTCTGCGGCGCCGTAATCGAAGCAACAGACACCGACCCTTGCGAAATGACGGTTACCACTTCCACAGGCAAATGGCAGGTCTGGTGGTGTCACAGCTCTTGCTTCAAAGCCGCCATTACGGACCCGCCGGATGCGCCTGGTTTCTTCGAACCAGCCCATTTCTAGCTAAGTCTGCTCCCCAGCCCAGAGTGACTAAGCTGGCCTCAAATTCGTGGGCCCGAATCCGAACGGGATGAGCTCGCCGATGGTGTGCCGCTCGACTCCTGAGCCGTCGCCGCTGCCACACAAGATCTCGACGTCGCGGCCGCTGAGGTGGGCGGCCTCGAGAATCGCCTGACGGCAGCCGCCGCACGGCATACAGACCGTCGCATCGGTGCCCCCGACCACTGCGATGCGCGCGACCCTGTCGAGGCCGAACCTGTGGTGCGCGGCGGTGAGCGCGCTCTGCTCGGCGCACATGCCGAGGCGGTAGCAGGCGTTTTCCATGTTCGCTCCGGTCACTACATCGCCGTCGACCGATTCCACGGCACAGCCGACGCGGAAATTCGAATAAGGCGCATAGGCCTTCGCTGCCGCCTCGCGTGCGAGTGCAATGAGCTCTTCATCCGTCATCCATTCGACCTTAGGTAGCGTTGGCTGCGCACGCTAGTCAGCCGTCACTGCGAGCCAGCGCAAGCCGCGAAGCAATCCAAGAATCCTTTTTCACACGAAGGCACGAAGGTATAAAAACAAGACACGAAGGGCCACACCGGTCTTTGTGGGCTTTCTTTCTCCTTCGTGTCTTCGTGCGGCATTCAATTTCCTACTGGATTGTTTCGTCGCTGCGCTCCTCGCAATGACGACTCAGGAGGCTGTTTCTGATGAGTGCTCGGTATCTTCTAACCTTCGCCGCAACAGCGTGCTTGCTTCCGAGCCCGGCCTTCGCCTGGGGCAAAACCGGGCACCGCGTGGTCGCCGCCATCGCCGATACGCAGCTTAGCGGACTCGCCCGAGCGCATGTCCGCCAAATCCTCGGAGCCGCCGAGAGCCTCGACGAGGCCGCGAACTGGCCGGACGAGATGCGCTCGGCACCGGGCGAGTTCTGGCAGAAGACCGCGACGCCCTGGCACTATGTGACCCTCAACGGGATCACCTACGATCACGCGCCACCCGAGGGCGATGCGCTTCAGGCGCTCAGCCACTTCCGACAGGTGCTGCAGGACCCGAAGGCGAGCCTGGCCGACAAGCAGCTGGCGCTCCGGTTCGTTGTCCATCTCGTCGGCGACCTTCACCAGCCGCTCCACGCCGGGAAATGCTGCGATAGGGGCGCCAACGACGTGAAGGTGACCTTCTTCGGCAAGCCGACCAACCTGCACGCCGTGTGGGATACGGCGCTGGTGGACGACGAGCAGCTGTCCTTCAGCGAGCTTGCCGCCAAGCTCGAGCGGCACATCAGCAACAGCCAAGTGCTCGATTGGTGGGACGTCAATCCGCGCGACTGGATCAGCGAAAGCGCGGAGATCCGCGATACGCTCTATCCCCCGCCGGGCACGCCTCCGAAGAAGGGGGCCAAGGGCAAGGACAAGAAGGTTCCGGATCTGTCCTATTCCTACGTCTTCAAGTTCACGCCGGTGATGGAGCGGCGACTCCAGCAGGGAGGCGTCCGGCTCGCCGCCTATCTCAACGACATCTTCGCTTCGCCGCAGCCGATCGCCAATCCGGTCCAGCGCTAGCAACGGAATGGCCGCGTCCAGCTCCTTCAGCGCAGGGGCGGTTCGTCGAAGCTCCTCAGCTTGCGGCTGTGGAGGCCTTCGCCCTCGCGCTGCAGAAGATTGAGTGCCTCGATCCCGATGCGCAGATGCTGACTGATCGCCCGCTCGTAGAAAGCGTTGGCCTGGCCGGGAAGCTTGAGCTCGCCGTGAAGCGGCTTGTCCGACACGCAGAGCAGGGTCCCGTAGGGTACCCGAAAACGATAGCCCTGTGCCGCAACCGTCGCCGATTCCA
The DNA here is from genome assembly GCA_035555035.1 of Sphingomicrobium sp. Taxonomy (GTDB): domain Bacteria; phylum Pseudomonadota; class Alphaproteobacteria; order Sphingomonadales; family Sphingomonadaceae; genus Sphingomicrobium. The sequence continues at coordinate 43,367 of DATMHG010000007.1, read as the reverse complement.
TGTCGATGGCGACCGCCCGGCTCTGATTGAACCGGAGCGATGAGGCCGCGTAGCGAAGCTCCCAATTGCGGTCGTCCGTCGTGACGACCGTCCCGGTGCGGAGTCTCAGCTTGACGCTGTCCTCGTCCTCGCCGGTGATCGCGAGCGCCGCCTCGAACAGTGCCTTCTGCACCTCGGCGATCGCCGGCAGCGGCACCTCTGGCGGGAGCATCTCGTCGAGCACGTGGTCGTCACGCAGGTAGGCGTGGGCGAGGACATAGTCTCCGATGGTCTGGCTCGGCCGTAAGCCGCCGCAATGGCCGATCATCAGCCAGACTTCGGAGCGGAGCACGGCGATGTGATCGCAGATCGTCTTGGCGTTGGACGGGCCGACGCCGATGTTGACCAGCGTGATGCCGGTATTGCCGTTGGCCATGAGATGATAGGCCGGCATCTGGTGGCGCCGCCACTGGCCGGCAGCGATCTCCGCCTCCGCGTTCACCAGCTCGCCGGGTTCGTACACTGCGCCGGGAACCGAGAGGGAAACGAAGCGCGAGTCCTTCCGCCGCAGCGTGTCGATCGCGACTCCGACGAATTCGTCGACATAGCGGACATAGTTGGTGAACAGCACGAAATGCTGGAAATGCTCGGGCGGCGTCCCGGTGTAATGCTTGAGCCGGGCTAGGCTGAAATCGGTTCGCGGGCCGTCGAACAACGCCAGGGGCCGAACCGCGTGAGCGCCTGCATTCCACACCCCGTCCGCGATTTCGTCGCCGATATGGACCAATTCATTGGATGGGAAGAAGCGGGACAGCTCGGCGGTTCCGATGTTGCCGACCTCTATCCCGCTATTCTCGATCACATAGGCGTACGGGATCTCGCTCGCCGAGCGCCCGACGGATATGCTGACGTCGTAATCGCGGGCGAGGTGCTCCAGCTGGTCGACAAGATATTCGCGGAACAGCGCGGGCCGGGCGATGCTGGTCGCGTAGGTGCCTGGCTGAGAGAGCCGAGCGAAGGCGCGGGCAGGCGCGGAGCGGGGCGGCTGTCCGCGATAATCGATACGAAGCTCGGGATAGGCGAAGCTGCCCTGCTTGCGCTCCTCTGCCCCCGGCCGAGTACGATCCTCCACGTAAGCCGCGAGCGCGCGGCGCAGGTTGGCGACGGAGTCGTCGTAGATGGTTGCGAGCTGGTCGACGATGCCGCCCGCGTCGAATCCCTTGTTCATTGCGCCGGGTTGAAGCCCGAAACGGCAGTATGCAAGTGGTCGTGACGAGCCAAAGAGGCTAGGAGAGCCGCATGCAGTATCTCGTCGCAGGGATTTTGAGGCCCGGGACCGAGGAGCAGCTTCTTCGGCTTCACGACGAGTTCAACGATCATCTCGGCCAGTCTGCCCATAAGATCACGATGTTTGGACTGCTCCGCAGCAAAGACGGCAAGCGGTCAGGCTATATTGCCTTCATCGAAGCGAACAGTTTCGATGCGGCTGAGGCTTTCCTGAAAGAGAGCCCATTCTACCAGAACGACCTCTACGAACGGGTCGAGGTCGCGGAATTCACGCCAGAGGTCGGCGACTTCAAATAAGCCGAACCGATTTCTCAGCTACGTTTTCTTCGAAGCCTAGCGGGAACGACCCAGCGGATCACGGTTGCGTAAATCGCCCCAATCGGCATCAGCTCCTCCGATGGCCGGTCCCCTTGAAGGAATTCGGATCGCGGAGATGGCGGGTCTGGGGCCGGGCCCCTTCGCAGCCATGATGCTCGCCGATCATGGCGCAGAAGTGATCCGGATCGAACGCGCCGGCATGATCGGCATTCCCAATGATCCGCTACTCCGGTCCCGGCGCAGCATCTCGCTCGATCTCAAGCAGCGGGCGGCGAGGGAGGTGGTCCGTCGTCTCGCGGGGCATTCGGCGGGATTGATCGAAGGCTACCGTCCTGGAGTGATGGAGCGCCTCGGCCTCGGTCCACACGAATTGCTCGAGGCCAATCCCAAGCTTGTCTACGGCCGGATCACGGGTTGGGGCCAGGAGGGGCCGCTGGCTCATGAGCCAGGCCACGACATCAACTATCTTGCGCTTTCAGGACTGCTCCACGGCATTGGTCCGAAGGAGCGGCCGGTCGTGCCGATCAATTATCTTGCCGATTACGCGGGCGGCGGACTGATGCTTGCGTTCGCGATGGTCAGCGCGTTGTTGAACGTGCAGCACGGCGGCAATGGGCAGATCATCGACGCGGCGATGAGCGACGGTGCCGCGCTGGTCGGCGCGCTCACTTATGGTCTCCGCGCTGCGGGTCTCTGGCGGGACGATCGCGAGTCGAACCTGCTCGACGGCGGCGATCCCGCTTATCGCGTGTACCGCTGCTCGGACGGGAAGTTCCTGGCCGCCGGCGCGGTCGAGCCGCAATTCCGCCGCGCTTTCTTCGAAGGTCTCGGCATCGCCGAGAATGCGAAGGTCGACGAGGTCGAAGCCGTCATTGGGACGCGCAGCCGCGACGAGTGGCTGGCGCAATTCGCGGGCAAAGAGGCATGTGTCGCGCCGGTGGTCGATCTATCCGAGGCTCCGCTCCATCCGCACAATGTTGAGCGAGGTACATTCATCGAGCTCGACGGGGTTGTTCAGCCAGGACCGGCGCCGCGCTATTCCGCCACGCCGACGGACCCGCCCAGGCCGCCGCGCAGTGCTGGCGAAGACGGCGAAGGGATCCTGGCCGAGCTCGGCTATTCAGCCGTTGAAGTCGAACAAATGCGCGAGCAAGGCGCATTGCTGTGAATCCGATCTACCAGAACATGAAGACGAGCGTCTTCGAGCGCATGTCGCTCTTGGCGGCCAAGCATGGGGCGGTGAACCTCGGCCAAGGGTTTCCGGACTTCGGATGGCCGGACGAAATCCTCGAAGCGGCGGCCCGTGCACTGAAGGAGGATTCAAACCAATATCCTCCGTCGCGCGGACTCCCGGCGCTGCGCGAAGCCGTGGCCGGCCATTATCGCCGGCACCACAATCTCGAACTTGCGGCAGACAACATTTGCGTGACGAGCGGCGCGACCGAGGCGCTCGGTGCAGCGATCCTCGCGACCGTCGAGCCAGACGACGAAGTGCTGATCTTCACTCCGGCGTACGACAGCTATGCGCCGATGATCCGCAGGGCAGGCGGCATTCCGCGGGAGATTGCGCTGCGGCCTCCCGCGTGGAGGATTGAGCCAGAGGCGCTCGAGGCGGCAATGACTCCGAAAACGCGGGCGATCCTGTTCAACAATCCACACAATCCCACCGGCCGCCTGTTCGAGAGCGAAGAGCTGAAAGCACTCTCGGGCGTAGCCAACGAACATGACCTCATCGTGATCAGCGACGAAGTTTGGGAGCATGTGCTGCTCGATGGGGAAGAGTTCACGCCGCTGCCGGCGCTTCCCGGAATGACGGAACGCACGATCAAGATCGGCTCGGCCGGAAAGATCTTCTCGCTGACGGGGTGGAAAGTCGGCTGGATGGCCGCCCCGCCTGTGCTTACCGGAGTGGTGGCTCGCGCCCACCAGTTCCTCACTTTCGCGACGGCTCCCAATCTGCAGGCAGCCGTCGCTTTGGGCCTCGATCGAGGTGATGCATGGATCAAGCCAATGCGTCGGCGCTTCACCCGGGCGCGCGACCGCATGACAGAGGGCTTGCGAGCCGCGGGATACGAGGTCCTTCACCCGGCCTCGACCTATTTCCTGTGCGTGGACCTTCAGGCCTCCGGCATTTCGATGGACGACGAGAGCTTTGCGGTCGCTGCCGTCGAACGGGCCGGTGTCGCAGTGGTGCCGCTGTCCGCCTTCGCAGAGGACGAGCCTGCGCGTCACCTCGTACGGCTGTGCTTCGGCAAAAAGGACGAGACGATCGACGCCGGAGTGGCTGCGATGGTCCGGGCGAAGGAGATGCTGTCGTGACTCCCGCTCAGGAAGCCGAACGCATCCTCGAGCTTGCCGGCATACACTCGGCCGGGAGGCTCGTGAGCTTTTCGCCCATCGACGGAAAACCGATCGGACGCGTGACCCGCGGCGATCCTCAAGCCGCCTGCGAAAGGGCGGTTGCCGCGTTCGAGCGGTGGCGCACGGTGCCCGCTCCGCAACGTGGCGAGTTCGTACGCATGCTCGGCAACGGGCTCCGTGAGGCCAAGCCCGTGCTCGCCAAGCTGATCACGCTCGAATGCGGCAAGGTCCTCCAGGAGAGTTTGGGCGAAGTCCAGGAGATGATCGATATCTGCGACTTCGCCGTGGGACTGTCGCGCCAGCTATACGGACTGACGATCGCGAGCGAGCGGCCGAACCATCGGATGATCGAACAATGGCATCCGCTCGGCCCGGTGCTGGTGATCAGCGCGTTCAATTTTCCCGTCGCGGTGTGGGCCTGGAACGCGACCCTGGCGCTGGTCTGCGGTAATCCGGTGATCTGGAAGCCGAGCGAAAAGACGCCGCTGTGCGCTGAGATGGTGATGGCGATCGTTCGCCGAGCAGCCGATCGCTTCGGCGGCGTGCCCGAAGGGCTCGTGCAGCTGGTCCAGGGCGAGCGCGATGTCGGCGAGGCACTGGTCGACGATCCCCGGATCGCCCTCGTGTCGGCCACAGGTTCGACGGCCATGGGGCGCGAAGTCGGTCCGCGGGTGGCGCGGCGGTTCGGACGAATGCTGCTCGAGCTCGGCGGCAACAATGCCGCCATTGTTTGTCCAACCGCGGACCTGGAGCTCGCGACGGGGGCCATCCTGTTTTCGGCTGTCGGGACTGCCGGTCAGCGCTGCACGACGCTGCGGCGCCTGATCGTGCATGAAAGCATCGCCGACGATTTGGTCGCCCGGTTGCGGCAGACGTTTGCGAACGTGAAAGTCGGCGACCCGCGGCTGCCGGACACGCTCGTCGGGCCGCTGATCGATGAAGCGGCCTTCGTGGCTATGAAGCGCGTGGTCGGCGAAAAGCTCGAGCGCGTCGATGCCGTCGCGGGCGGCTATTACGTGCGGCCGGCGATCGTCGAGCTGAAGGAGCAGAAGGGAACCGTGCTGCAGGAGACGTTCGCGCCGATCCTCTACGTGCTTCGCTATAGCGAGATCGACCAAGCAATCGCGCTCAACAATTCGGTGGAGCAGGGATTGTCTTCGTCGATCTTCACGAGCGACCTGCGCGAAGCCGAGCTGTTCATGTCCTCGCGGGGTTCCGACTGCGGAATCGCGAATGTGAACATCGGGCCCTCCGGCGCGGAAATTGGCGGAGCTTTCGGGGGCGAGAAGGAAACGGGAGGCGGGCGCGAGAGCGGATCGGACGCGTGGCGCGCCTATATGCGCCGCCAGACCAACACGATCAATTACGGCTCGGAGCTGCCATTAGCCCAGGGAATTCGCTTCGAAATCGGGCCATAAAGCCAGCTCTTCCTTGCCGAGCATTGCCGGCCACCGTTGCCGGAACTCGTCGCGCCACGGCTTGAGCTTGTCGGGTTCGAGCGGCGGCGAGATGAGATAGCCTTGCACCACGTCGCAGCCGATTTCGTGAACGGTACGTAGCTGCTCGATCGTCTCCACGCCTTCGGCCGTCGCGATGAGCCCGAGGCCGTGCGCCAGCTCGACGATCGTCTGAACGATCAGCCGTGAATCGCGCGAGCGATCGACATCCGCGACGAACGCCTGATCGATCTTCACTTCGGTGAACGGCAGACGACGCAGCTGCATCAGGGTGGAGTAGCCGGTCCCGAAATCGTCAATGGCGAGGCCGATGCCCTTGATCCGGAAGCGGGTCAGCGTGTCCATCAGCTTGACCAGCGGCTGCGTTGCGCCCTCGGTCAACTCGAGCACGAGCCGGTCGGTCGGAACGTCGAGCGCCCGGCACATCCGCTCTACCAGATCGGGGAAGTCGAGGTGCTGGAGGCTGAGCGCCGAGATGTTGAACGCAAGATGCGTGTCGATCCCGTCCTCGCGCCAATCGAGCCATTGGCGAAGGATCGTGCGCAGCCCCCAATGCGTGAGGTCGTCGATGAGTCCATGCTCTTCGGCCAGCGGAACGAACCGCGACGGCTCAACCGGCCCAAGCTCGGGGTCGTCCCAGCGGACGAGCGCCTCGACCCGTGTGAGACGGCCTTCGCGCATCGCGACCTTCGGCTGATAGACCATCCTGAGCCGCTGCTCCTCGAGCGCGCGGCGGAAGCCCGCCAGCAATCGTCCGTTCACTCGGCGGCTCATGTCACGAGCGTCGCCCGGAGCTGGTTGAGGACCGTCTCGAGATCTTCGAGACGAACCGGCTTTTCGACTGGTCCGGCCATCTGGAGTCCGAGGGCTTCGCCGAGCCGGAACGCCGACTCCAGGACGCGCCGGTCGAAGCCGCTGACGATCAGCACCGGCGATTGGTAGTCCTGCTCCGCGAGGAAACGAAGCAGCTCGACCCCGTCCATTCCCGGCATCCCGAGGTCGAGCGCGACCATGTCGGGAAGCTTGGCCTGGAAAGTCTCGCGAAATTCGCTGTCGTTCGAGGTGATGACGGGCTCGAAGCCGCACTCGCGGGCCGCATTGGCGAGAAAGTCGGCGAGCGCCGGCTCGTCATCGATCAGCAGCAAGCTCGGCTGCTCCAAATCGATCTCCTTCTCCCCACCCGCCGCGTGCACGGCAACGGTGCACGAGGTCAAGCAGAAGAAACGCCTTTTTAACCGCGCTGTCCATAAAGTCCCGTTTTGGCGCGATTTGATGCGCCCGGAGGCTCAACCATGTTCGCATCTTTGATCCGCAGGAAGCCTGACGTCCCGCAGGACCCCGGCAGCGAGATCGAATTCGATTCGACCACGGTTTCCTTGTCGACCGCCGTTCCACGGCCGGCGGAGCGCGCGAGCAATGAGCGCACATCGGGGACGCTGCGCGTTGCAAAGCTCACCGACGCCGCGGGCATGCAGCAGCTGATCAAGGTGAAGAGCCTGTCGGCCGGCGGCCTCATGGCTATTGCGCCCAACGTGCCCGAAGTCGGTCACCAGGTGGACGTCGAGCTCTCCTCGCAGAAGATCCCCGCCTCGGTGGTGTGGACGCGCGAGGGCGTCCTCGGACTCAAGTTCGACCAGAATCTGGACCTTGGCGAGCTGCTTGCCGGCCGCAAGCCGCGCCACGGCTTCCGTCCGCGTCCGCCGCGCCTGGAGATCGCCTGCAAGGCATCGGTGCGGGTCGGGAAGCTTTACTACAGCGTCGACGTGCACGACATTTCGCTCGAAGGCATGAAGGTCGAGCCGATCGAGGAATATTGCGTCGGCAAGAAGGTGATCGTCGTCGTCGAGAGTCTAAGGCCGATCAAGGGCGAGGTGCGCTGGTACAAGGACCGCCGGGCTGGCATCGTCTTCGACAAGCCGCTCGACTTTGACGAGCTCGCCGAATGGGTCGGCAAGCGGCTGGAGCTCGCGAGCCTCAAGGCCGCCTACCAGAAGAATTGACCCGCCCCGCTCGCGGGCACTGGTAACCATAAGAGGCCAAGCCTATTTTCGCTTCACGCAGGCGAAAGGAGTGGGCCGATGGCCGAGCAAGTGGCAGTCCTGGCGGGCGGGTGCTTCTGGTGTACCGAGGCCGTGTTCCTCGACGTCATTGGGGTGAAGTCGGTCGAGAGCGGCTACACCGGCGGTCACGTCGCGAGACCCAATTACAAGCAGGTCTGCGGCGGTGATACGGGCCATGCGGAAGCCATCCGCATCACCTTCGATCCCGATCAGATCAGCTATGACGAGCTGCTCGACATTTTCTTTGCGATCCACGACCCGACGCAGCTCAATCGCCAAGGCAACGACATCGGGACGCAATACCGTTCCGCGATCTTCCCGCAGGACGAAGAGCAGGAGCGCAAGGCGCGCGAGGCGATTGCCCGCGCCAATGTTACCCACCATGAAAGCATCGTCACCACGATCGAGCCGAAAGGGGAGTGGTGGCCCGCCGAGGATTATCACCAGGATTATTGGGCCGGTGAGGGCCAGCGCAATCCTTATTGCATCGCCTCGATACCGCCGAAGCTGCAGAAGCTCAGGAAGAGCTTCCAGGCTCGGGCCAAGAGCGCGAACGCGACGGCTTAGGCCGCGGCGCGGCGTAGCCGGTCGTTGATCGCCGCGCCGAGGCCTTTCGCTGGAACCGGCGCGACCGCGATGCGGGGTTTGGCCGACGCATCGGCCTGGTGGAGCAAATCGAAGAGCCGCGCGGCCGCTTCCACGAGGTGGCCAGAGCTACTCAGGTTTGCGTCACCCCCGATCGATCCGAAGCCAATGAGAAACTCGTCGGCCGCAGCTTCTTCCGCGTTCAGGCGTAGCGGCTTGGACGGCGCGTAATGGCTATCGAGTTGCCCAGGCGCTTCGATGTTGTCTCCGCCTGCAAGTTTCAGGTCGAGCTGGATGGGGCCAAGGCGCAGAAGACGAAGCGTGCCGCCGGTTGCCGCGACGATCGTCGACTCCAGACCTTGCAGAGTGGCTCCGTCGTCAATGATGAGCGGGATGCGCCCGCCGAGGCTCTTCAGCACATGTTCGGCGCGGGTGGGGCTGATCGATCCGCTTGAATTGGCCGAGGGCGCGGCAAGCGGACGACCGACGGCTCGCAGTAGCGCTTGCATGGCGGGATGCGCCGGAACGCGCAGTCCGACAGTGGCAAGGCCGGCCGTCACAATGGACGCGATGGTTGCTTCAGACTTGAACGGAACGACAAGCGTTAGTGGGCCCGGCCAGTGCGCTTTGGCGAGCTCTCGGGCTTCTTTGTTGAATTCCCCGATCCGTTCGGCGGATCGTAGGTCCGGAACGTGGACTATCAGCGGATTGAAGCTCGGCCGCCCTTTGGCCTTGTAAATTCGCGCAACTGCTTCCGGGTTGGTCGCATCGGCGGCGAGGCCATAAACGGTCTCGGTTGGAACAGCGACGGGGTCTCCGGCGATGATGCGCCGGGCAGCTTCCGCAATGGCTTCTTCAGTGAAGGGTAGAGCCCGCGTCTCCATGCGACGCGGCTAGAGGATTACGCCGCGCGCGGGAATATCAGGCGCGTTCGCGCTCGAGCAGCTCCGCGGCGTCGATTCCCAGTCGCTTCATCCTTGCGCGGACTTCGGGCCATTCCTCTTTAAGGAAGCGGTTGCGCTCGGAATCGCGCAGCCGCGCGCGTGCGCCCGGAGCCACGAACATACCGACGCCGCGGCGCACGACGATCAGCCCTTCGTCCTGGAAGCCTTGGTAGGCCTTCGCGACCGTGAGAGGGTTCGCCTGCTCGTCCGCCGCGAGCGCACGGACGGAGGGGAGTGGATCGCCGTCGCTATATTTTCCAGCGAGGATCGCGTCCGCAATCGTCTCGCGCAGCCGGACGTAGACCGGCTTGTCGTGCTGTTTTCCGAGCGTCATGCTGTCATAATACAGCGGATCGCGTGAATTTCAATTGGAATATCAGGGTTTCGGCGGCTCCCACTCGGTCCAGACCTCCGCAAGCGCTGCCCGTGGCCGTTCCTCGAGGTCGCGCGACGGCCGTCCGATGAAGATGAACCCGGCGATCCGTTCGCCCGGGCTGCAGAAGGCGCGGCGGACTCGCTCGGAATAGGTGTACCAGCCGGTGACCCAGCCCGCGACATAGCCCAGTGCCGTTGCGGCGAGCAGCAGGTTCATGCCGACCGCGCCGCAGGACAGCTCTTGCTCCCACACCGGAATCTTGTGGTCCTGGATGGGCGCCGAGATCAGCACGATCAACTGCCCGGCGTAATGGGCAAATTCGTCCGCTTTCTCGTGCTTGGCGAAGGGAGCGCACTCGTCCTCCTCCGCCAACGCCTGCCGAAAGACCGCGCCGAGCGTGTCGCGCTGATCTTCGGCAACCGTCACCAGCCGCCACGGATGGAGCTTGCCGTGGTCGGGAACACGCACGGCCATCGTCAGAATGCGCTCGAGCTCCTCTGCGGTCGGTCCGGGGCCGGTCAGCTCGCGCGGCTTTGCGGACCGGCGGGTTTCGAGCAGCGAAAGGATCGATGAGGGGTCATTGAGCATCGACCAGGGCAGATAGAGAGGAGGAGCGGCGGCAACAATCCGCTTCACAAGACGATTTTGCTCGTTACGGTCACGCCTCTGCGCTTCACGCGCTGAGGGGAAATTTGCATGGTCGATACGCCCGGCGCGGAAGCACCGTCTTCGCCTGACATCACGCACGTCGATCCATCAGCCGAAAAGACCTGGATGGGTCATCCGCGCCAGCTTGCGCGCCTCTTCTCGATCGAGATGTGGGAGCGGTTCGGCTTCTACGGGATGCGGGCACTCCTGGTGCTCTATCTCGTCAAGCACTTCCTGCTCGCGCAATACCAGGCGAGCGGCATCGTCGGCGGCTATCTGAGCCTCGTTTATCTGACGCCGGTGATCGGCGGCTGGCTTGCCGATTATTATCTTGGCTCGAAGCGCTCGGTGAAATGGGGCGCTCTAGTGATGGCGGTCGGCTACCTCCTGCTCTGCTTCGGCGGTGAGCAGGCGAAGCCCTATGCCACCATCGAAGGGCAGCGATACGAGGTGCAGGTCGAGCGCGGCGCGTCGCTTCTGGATTCCAAAGAGACCAAACAATGGCTCGTCGCAAACGGGCAGCGGTTGACGATCCACGGTCTGACGGATGGATCAGTCCAGCTGGTTGGCGACAACGGCCAGATTGCGAAGACCGTCTCAAAGGACGCGTTCCAGCCCGGCGCCGAGCGCTCTCCATTCTATCTCACGCTGATGCTCGTTGCGCTCAGCTTGATCGTGATCGGCAACGGCTTCTTCAAGCCGAACATCTCCACGATCGTCGGCTCGCTCTACAAGCAAGGCGATCGCCGCCGCGATGCGGGCTTCACCATATTCTACATGGGCATCAACGTCGGCTCGATCGGCTCGCAAATCCTTTGCCCGATCATCGTCAACTGGTTCGGTTGGTGGGCAGGCTTCGCGATCGTCGTAGTCGGTATGCTGATCGGCTACGCCCTGATCCAGTTCGATGGTGGACGGCTCGCCGGCTATGGCGAACCGCCGGAGCGCACCGGTCCCGACCGCAGCTGGTTGATCTACATCCTGTCAATCGCGTCGGTGCCGCTGTTCTGGCTGATCTTCCGCAACGTGATGAACACGCAGGAGGCGGCAGCTGGGAGTGGTCTCTGGGGCTACATCGTCGCAACACCGTTTCTTGGAAAAGTGCTGTTCGTCACCTTCCTCGCGGCGGTGATCGGCATACCGATCTGGTCCTGGCGAGTGGGGACCAAGGTCGAATTCCAAATGATGCTGGCGGCCATCATCCTCGTCATTTTCAATGTCACCTTCTGGACATTGTTCGAGCAGGCCGCGTCTTCGTTGACGCTGTTCGCGGACAGCAACACGACGCTCGAGCTGTTCGGATTCTTCATCTCCGCCCCGCAGACGCAGAACTTCAATCCGATCACGATTGTGATTTTCGCGCCGATCATGAGTTGGCTGTGGCTGTGGCTTGCCAAGCGGGGGTGGGAGCCGTCGATCCAGGTGAAGTTCGGAATCGCTTTGCTCCTCGTCGGCCTCGGCTTTGTCGTGCTCGCCTGGAGCCGTGCGACGGCCAACCCCGATTTCCGCGTCGCCCTCTGGTGGCTGGTGCTGACGTACTTCCTCCATTCGATCGCCGAGCTTTGCATCTCGCCGGTTGGTCTCAGCATGATCACCAAGCTGTCGATCGCGCGCGTGGTCGGCATGATGATGGGCGTCTGGTTCCTGTCGATCTCGATCGGTGAGTATCTCGCGGGTGCGGCGGCGCAGGCGGCTTCTGTCCAAACTGTCGGTGGCCAGGTGACCAATCCGCAGCTCGCGCTCGAGACCTATGCGCACACCTTCATGGTTGGCGGCGAAATGACGATGATCGCCGGCGTGATCCTTCTCGCGATCTCGCCGTGGCTCAGAAAACTCATGCACGGAGTGAAATGAAAATGCGGACGAAAGCCGTCCTTGCGCTGACGGCGTTAGGTCTCGTTTCCGGCTGTGCCGATCTTGGCGGCGAGCCCAAGGGCCCACCGCCGGTTCGAGTCAACGAGGATCCGTATCCGTCAACTTACGTCCGCTATCCCGGCGTGCCGACTGTCATCCGCCACGCGACAATATTCGATGCGAACGGCGGAAGGATCGACAATGGCACCGTGATCTTCGCCAACGGCGTCATCCAGGCGATCGGGCCGGCTACGCTGCCGAGCCCGGCCGGAGCGGCTGAGATCGACGGGACGGGCAAGTTCGTGACGCCCGGCATCATCGACATCCATAGCCACCTCGGCGATTATCCGTCGCCGCAGGTCCAGGCGAACTCGGACGGCAATGAGTTGACGGATCCGGTCCATCCCGACGTCTGGGCCGAGCACAGCGTCTGGCCGCAGGATCCCGGCTTCTCGCGGGCGCTGACCAACGGCGGGGTGACGACGATCCAGATCCTGCCCGGCTCGGGCGATCTGTTCGGCGGCCGTTCCGTGGTGATCAAGAACGTGCCTGCCCGCACCGTTCAGGGGATGAAGTTCCCGGGCGCGCCCTATGGCCTCAAGATGGCGTGCGGCGAGAACCCGAAGCGGGTGTTCGGCTCAAAGGGCAAGATGCCGCAGACGCGGATGGGCAATATCGCCCTCGCGCGCGAGACATGGGCGAAGGCGGTCGCCTACAAGCACAAGTGGGACGATTATTACGCCAAAGGCGGCAAGATGCCCGAGCGCGATCTCGCGATGGACACGCTCAAGGGCGTGCTCGAGGGCAAGATCCTCGTGCAGAACCACTGCTACCGAGCCGACGAGATGGCCAACATGATCGATATGTCGAAGGAGTTCGGCTATCACGTCACCGCCTTCCATCACGCCGTCGAGGCCTACAAGATCGCTGACATTCTTCGCGACAACGACATTTGCGCGGTGATGTGGGCCGACTGGTACGGCTTCAAGATGGAAGCCTATGACGCCATCCCCCAGAACATCGCGCTGGTCCACAATGCCGGCGCCTGCGCGATGGTCCATTCGGACGATCCGAACGGCATTCAACGACTGAACCAGGCTGCCGCGAAGGCGATGGCCGAAGGGCAGCGGGCCGGAATTCCCGGTCTATCGGAAGCGGTCGCGTGGGAGTGGCTGAGCCGCAATCCCGCCAAAGCTCTGGGGATTCTGGACAAGACCGGCACTCTGACGCCGGGGAAGATGGCGGACGTCGTACTGTGGAACGGCGATCCGTTCAGCACTTATTCGCGGCCGGAGCGGGTGTGGATCGACGGCGCTGAAATGTACGATGCCAACAATCCGAAGAAGCGGCCGGTGAGCGATTTCGAACTCGGACAGCCGGGCGAGGGAGATGTGAAATGATCCGGCGCGTCATCGCTTCGCTGCTTCTCGCGGCCACTGTGCCGGCGGGTGCCGAGACCTTTGCGATCGTCGGCGGCACCGTCGCGCTCGGGGACGGGAGCGCACCAATTCCCCGCGGCACGGTCCTCGTCCGCGACGGACGCATCGTCGCTGCGGGCGATGTCCGCATGAAGCTGCCCGCGGACACGCAGGTGATCGACGCCACCGGCAAGTGGGTGACTCCGGGCATCGTCGCGGGCTTTTCCCGGCTGGGCCTCACGGACGTGAGTGGCGGCGCCGAGGGAGCGAACGACGAAACCGCCGACAAGAGCCCGTTCAACGCTGCGATCGACATCGCTCCGGCCATCAATCCCAATTACCAGCCGGTCGGCGTGAACCGCGATGAGGGGGTCACGCGGGCCGTCGTTGCTCCGCAGACGGCGCACAGCATTTTTGCAGGGCAGGGCGCGGTGATCGATACGGGCGCGGACATGGAGCCGATCACGAAGGCTCGCGCCTTCCAGTTCGTCGAGCTCGGCGAGACGGGCGCCGAGGACGCCGGCGGGTCGCGGCCCTCGGCTTACGTCCTGTTCCATAACGCCTTGCGGGAAGCGGCGGAGCTCAGCCGCTATGGCACGCCGACGCGGTCGGGCGGTATGGCCAGCGTCCCGGACGAACGCGAGCAGCCGATCGCCAATCCGAACGAATCGCGGCTCTACAGCCGTGGCGCCGAGCGCAGCCGCGACGTTCTCCTGACGCGCTTCGATGCGGCCGCGCTTGTTCCGGTCCTTCAGGGCCGCCAGCCGCTGCTGATCCATGTTGAGCGGGCGAGCGATATCCTCAACGTCCTCAATCTCAGGCGTGAGTTCCCGTCGCTGAAGATCGTCATCGTCGGCGCGAGCGAAGGCTGGTTGGTGGCGAACCGGATCGCCGCGTCCGGTATTCCCGTCATTGCATCGGCAGTGAACGATCTCCCGGCTTCGTTCGAGGAGATTGCGGCGACGCAATCGAACGTCGGGCGGATGCGCGCGGCGGGCGTCAACGTCTCGATCGGAATGATCAACGACGATGAAGCGCACAAGCTGTTCTACGAGCGGCAGTATGCCGGCAATCTCGTGGCGCTGGGAAAGGTGCCAGGTGCGACGGGCGTCAGCTGGGGTGACGCATTGGCGATGATCACGTCGCGGCCCGCGGAAGCGATTGGCCTCGGCGGCCAGATCGGCCGCCTGTCCCCGGGTGAGCATGCCGACGTCGTCATCTGGTCGGGTGATCCGCTCGAGGTCACGAGCGCGGCCGAGCAGGTCTTCATCGACGGTGTGCGCCAGCCGATGGAGACTCACCAGACTCGCTTGCTCGAGCGCTATCGCGACCTCAACCGCCGCGATCTGCCGGAGGCATACAGGCACTGACGCACTCGCGCTGCCTCGCGGGTCAGGGTAAGAGCGCGCCATGACACGCAAATTCTTCGGCACAGACGGGATCCGCGGCACGACCAACCGCGATCCGATGACGGCTCAGATGGCCCTCAGCGTCGGAATGGCTGCGGGTGCACATTTCCTCCGTGGCGATCATCGGCACCGCGTCGTCATCGGCAAGGACACGCGGCTATCCGGTTACATGATGGAATCGGCGATGGTTGCCGGGTTCACCAGCGTCGGCATGGACGTGGTGCTGCTCGGTCCGATGCCGACTCCGGCGGTCGCCATGCTGACGCGCTCGATGCGCGCGGACCTCGGCGTGATGATCTCGGCCTCGCACAATCCGTTCGCGGACAATGGCATCAAACTGTTCGGGCCCGACGGCTACAAGCTCAGCGACGCGGACGAGCAGGCGATCGAAAAGAGGCTCGAACAAGGCCCGAAGCTGGCGAAGTCGGAGCTGATCGGGCGCGCTCGACGGATTGAGGATGCGCGCGGGCGCTATGTCCAGTTCGCCAAGGATACGTTCCCCGAGCACCTCCGCCTCGACGGTCTCAAGGTCGTCATCGATTGCGCGAACGGCGCGGCCTATCATGTCGCGCCGGAAGCGCTGTGGGAGCTTGGCGCGGAGGTGATCCCCATCGGCGTTTCGCCCAACGGGCTCAATATCAATGACGGCTGCGGATCGACGCACCCGGAAGTCTTGCAGGAGACGGTGGTCGCGAGCGGCGCCGATATCGGGCTTGCTTTAGACGGTGACGCCGACCGCCTGATCGTCGTGGACGAAAAGGGGCAAATGGTCGATGGCGACCAGCTGATGGCGCTCATCGCGCTCGGGCTGCAGCGGCGCGGCGAGCTCAAGGGCGCCGCGGTCGTCGCGACAGTGATGTCCAACCTCGGCCTGGAGCGGAAGCTCGGCGAGGCGGGTCTCAAGCTCGTCAGGACCAAGGTCGGCGACCGTTATGTGCTGGAGGAGATGCGCAAGAGCGGTTGCAACATCGGCGGCGAGCAGTCGGGGCACATCATTCTTGCCGATCATGCGACCACCGGGGACGGGCTCGTGGCCGGCTTGCAGGTGCTCGCCGCGCTCGTCGAAGCAAAGGCGCCCGCGAGCGAGCTTCTCCGTCAGTTCGAGCCGCTTCCGCAGCTCCTCAAGAACGTGCGCTTCAACGGCGGCGCGCCGCTCGAAGTCGACAGCGTCCGCGAGCGTATCGCCGCGGCCGAAGCGGAGCTCGAGGGGAGGGGACGGCTCGTCATTCGCAAATCGGGCACCGAACCGTTGATCCGCGTCATGGCGGAGGGAGACGATCCAGCCTTGGTCAAGAGGGTGGTGGACGACATTTGCGAGGCGGTTCAGTCGGCGGCGTGAACCCTTTTTTGGGATTTGTCTGGCTAAGGACGGTCTCGTGCACATGGAAAATTTCGCTCCGAGGAGCGGAACGAAGGCGGATTCGGTGACGAAGCCCGCCCGCATCCTCATCATCGCCGGCTCGGACTCGAGCGGTGGTGCGGGGATTCAGGCAGACATCAAGACCGTCACCATGCTTGGCGGCCACGCGATGACATCAGTCACAGCGATCACTGCGCAGAACACAGTCGGTGTCGTCTCGGTCCATCCCGTTCCCGCAGAGATGATCCTCGCGCAGATCGACGCCGTCGTGAAGGACATCGGCGCCGATGCCGTGAAGATCGGTATGATCGGGGGTGCCTTCGCGGCCGAACAGATCGCCAAGCGGCTGGAACGCCTCAAGGCGGAGCAGCCGGAACTTCCGATCGTGTTCGATCCGGTGATGATCGCAACCAGCGGCTCGGTGCTCGCCGACGATGCGACCGTTGCCGCGTTCGGCAAGCTGATGGACGTTTCGACGATCGCGACCCCCAACCTGCCGGAGCTCAAGCGGCTGACCAGCGAGGAAGACCCGGTCGCCGCCGCGCTTCACCTGGTCGGTGAGCATGGCTGCGCGGTGCTTATCAAGGGCGGCCACGAGGAAGGCGACGCGCTCGCCGACGCGCTCATCGAAGAAGACAATATGACCAGCTGGCAGGGCCAGCGGATCGATACCAGGAGCATACACGGCACCGGGTGCACTCTGGCGAGCGGGATCGCGTTCTTCCTCGCCCAAGGTGCATCGCTGTCGGACGCCGTGGCGCGCGCCCGCGAGTTCGTCCGTGTGGCGCTGCACGATGCACCGGATATGGGGCAGGGTGCGGGCCCGATCGGGCACCCGCGCGTGCGGCTCGACATCGGAGACGGGCCGCGCCTCAATCAGGTCACCGTCACCGGGACGAACTACGAGCGCTCGGTCGATTTTTACCGCAAGCTCGGTCTCAAGCAGATCGTCGACAATCCGCCCGATTATGCGCGGTTTGAAACCGCCGGCGGCGCGACCTTCTCGGTTCAGATCGATCCGCAAGAGAAGATCATTGCCACGACCGCCGTCTATCTCGAATGCGACGATCTCGATGAGCGCGTGGAGCAACTCGCGCGGAATGGTCTCGCGTTCGAGCACGGCCCGCGCAACCAGCCATGGATGTGGCGCGAAGCCCGGCTGCGCGATCCCGACGGCAACATCGTCTTCCTCTATAAAGCCGGCGAAGCCCGCCGCTTCCCCCCCTGGAGAATCCAAGATTGATTCACACGAAGGCACGAAGAGCATTAAGGACTCGCACTCTTCATCGTCACCTTCGTGTCCTTCGTGCCTTCGTGTGAAAAAAATAAAACTTTTCCACAGCTTCGGTCGTTTGAGTGACTGGACCCGCGCCTTCGCAGGGGTTCATGAAGCGAATCGATGCCGCGGCGTTGTTCCTTCAAGCTCGAACTCGAATTCCCGCAGCCGTTGGCCGGTGTCGATGAGGCAGGCTGCGCTCCGCTTGCAGGTCCGGTGGTGGCCGCCGCCTGCATCCTCGACCGGGAGAAATTCCCGCGCGGAATCGACGATTCGAAGAACCTGCCGATTGAAAAGCGCGAGGCGATCTATGCCAGGCTGGTGAAATGCTCGGCCTGGAGCGTCGGCATCGCGACGGTCGAGGAGATCGACGAGATCAACATCTACTGGGCGCGGATGCTCGCGATGACGCGGGCGGTCGAGGCATTGGGGTTCGAGCCTGCCTGGGTGCTGGTCGACGGCAACGCCTGCCCGAAATGGCAGCGACCCTCGAAAGCGATCGTCGACGGCGACGCCAAGTGCCGCTCGATCGCCGCCGCCTCGATCATCGCCAAGGTGACCCGCGACCGCATTATGGCGCAGTATGCGCTGGAATATCCGGGCTACGGCTGGGAGAGAAACCGCGGCTATCCGACACCGGATCATCGCCGCGCTCTTCGCGAGCTGGGAGCAACGCCACTGCATCGGCGAAGCTTCGGGCTCGTTCGGCAGATCGTGAGTGCGTTGGAGAAGCCGGAGCTCGTTTTCGAGCAAATCGAGTCTTTCGAGGCACACCCACCAGAGATTGAGTCCGCGCCCATCAGCATGACTCAAGATGTTGTGGAGCTGCCGCGTCCCGCCGCATAGTGGTAGATGCGCGAAACACTTTGTTAACCCTTGATCGCTTGACCGCGACTCCCGCCTGACTCACCTTTGCCGGCCGAAGAAGGGGCAAGGGTCATATGAATCTCATCGCCCGCATTGCGGAGCAGCCGACTTCGTTTCGCCCGGCGCTCGCGGCAAAGCGCGAGCTTTCGCTGGACACCATCCTCGAGGGCGACTGCATCGCGGAGATGGCTCGGCTTCCGGACAAGAGCGTCGACATGATCTTCGCCGATCCGCCGTACAATCTCCAGCTGGGCGGCGACCTGTTCCGGCCTGAGGGCAGCCGCGTCGATGCGGTCGACGACGACTGGGACAAGTTCGACAGCCTGGCCGCTTACGACGATTTCACCCGCGACTGGCTCGCGGAGGCGCGCCGCATCCTCAAGGACGACGGCACGATCTGGGTGATCGGCAGCTATCACAACATCTACCGTGTCGGGGCCCTGCTGCAGGACGCCGGGTTCTGGATCCTCAACGACATCGTCTGGCGCAAGTCCAACCCGATGCCGAACTTCCGCGGCACGCGGTTCACCAACGCGCATGAGACTTTGCTGTGGTGCTCGAAGAGCGAGAAGGCGCGCTACACCTTCAATTACCGCGCGATGAAGGCGCTCAACGACGATCTGCAAATGCGCTCGGACTGGCTGCTGTCGATCTGCAGCGGTTCGGAGCGGGTGAAGGGCGAGAACGGCTCAAAGGCGCATCCGACGCAGAAGCCGGAGGCGCTTCTCTATCGAATCTTGCTCGCCTGCACGAAACCTGGTGACGTGGTCCTCGATCCATTCTTCGGCACCGGCACGACGGGTGCGGTGGCGCGTCGTCTCGGCCGCCGCTGGATCGGGATCGAGCGCGAGCGATCCTATGTGAAGGTTGCACGCGAGCGCATCCAGTCCACGCTGCCGCTGGACGAAAGCGCCATGCGGACCGTACCCGACAAACGCGAGCAGCCTCGTGTCGCCTTCGGGGTGCTGGTGGAAGCTGGCTTGGTACCTGCCGGAACAGCGCTGATGGACTCGAAGCGCCGCTGGGTCGCAAGCGTTCGCGCAGACGGTTCGATTGCCTGCGAAACCCACGCCGGCTCGATCCACAAAGTCGGGGCCGCTCTCCAGAGTGCGCCTTCGTGCAACGGCTGGACCTTCTGGCATGTGGAGCAGGGCGGAGCACTGCAGCCGCTCGACGCATTGCGCCAACAGCATCTTTCAGCCCTCGCTTAGCTCTTGTGCGGAGCAGCGTCGGCGATGAAAGTAGCCGTGTGAGCCGGACCTTGTCGCGAGCTGCCCAATTCCTTTTCGCTCTGGCGATTCTCGCGTGCACTCCTGCGGGTGCGCAGCCGCAGCGCGGCGAATGGGTCGCGCTGCCACAGCCTGCCAGCCAGCAGCTTGCCGAGCACCGGCGGATCAGCGCCGCGCTGGACTCGCTCAAGCCGCAGCGTCCGGGCGTGGTCGACGCCTACGTCATCGTCATCGCCCTCGATGGCGACCCGGTCTTCAGCCGCGAGGCGAGGGAGGCGGGCCGCGTGCTTGCCAGCCGGTTCGATGCCGTCGGCCGCACGATCGTTCTCGCCAATGACGAGGGAGCGGCCAAGTCCGATGCACTGGGATCGCCGCATACGTTGGCGCTCGCGCTGGCGCGCGTGGCTGAACTGATGGACCGCAATGAGGATGTGCTGGTGCTCTACAGCACGAGCCACGGCGTGCCGAACGAGGGCCTGGTCTACAAAGATCAGCAGCGCGGAGTCGGGATCGTTTCGCCCGCACGTCTGACGGAACTGCTCGATCCGCTCGGCTTCAAGAACCGGCTCCTGATCCTGCAGGCTTGCTATTCGGGGCAGTTCGTTCCGGCGCTGAGGGGGCCGCAAACCGTGGTTGTCACTGCCGCGGCGGAAGACCGATCGTCGTTCGGCTGCCAAGCCGGAAATGATTGGACGCTGTTCGGCGACGCGCTGATCAATCATGCGATGCGGCAGCCTTTGCCGCTCGACGTGCAGCTGCGTCGCGCGACCGCCCTGATCTCTGCCGCCGAAGAGAAAGCGCAATTGCCGGCATCGAACCCGCAGATCAGCGAGGGATCCGACACGAGTGGCTGGCTGAGCGCTCTCGATGCGCGTCAGCCGAAAGTGGCGTCTGTCCCGGTCGGCGCGCCGATTCCGGGCCTCGGCATCTAAGCCGCACGCATGCGTACACTCCTCCGTCCCACTGCCTTCGTCGATTCGCCGTTGGGCCATGACGGAAAGGTCGCGCGGCTTGCCGGCGGTCTGAACTGGTTCGGGGCGGTCGAGCTAATGCGCGTTGAGGACGGCCGCCGTGTCACGACCGAACTCGTGTCGATCGAAAATATCGAGAGCCGCTTCGACGACGACATGGCAGCACAGTGGCATGCGCTCACCGGCACTCGCGGGCCGCTGCAGTTAGGCGAGCGGACGATCCCCCTCGACCAGCCGCAGGTGATGGGGATCGTCAATGCGACGCCCGATAGCTTTTCAGATGGGGGGCGATTCGCCGATGCGGCTGCTGCAGCCGATGCGGGCGCTCAGATGGCGAGCGAAGGTGCAGCAATCATCGATGTCGGAGGCGAGTCGACGCGCCCAGGAGCAAGGATGGTATGGGAAGGCGACGAGATTGAGCGCGTCATCCCGGTGATCCGGCAGCTGGCGCTGGGCGGAGCTGCCGTCTCCGTCGATACGCGAAAGGCCGACGTCATGACGGCAGCGCTCGAGGCCGGTGCGCGCATGATCAACGACGTGTCCGCGCTGACATACGACGGCCGTTCCGCAGGCATCGTGGCCGCATCATCCGTGCCGATCGTACTGATGCACCATCAGGGCGCC
The DNA here is from genome assembly GCA_035555035.1 of Sphingomicrobium sp. Taxonomy (GTDB): domain Bacteria; phylum Pseudomonadota; class Alphaproteobacteria; order Sphingomonadales; family Sphingomonadaceae; genus Sphingomicrobium. Next base: position 22,344 of record DATMHG010000007.1, on the reverse strand, counting down.
CCGGAGACGATGCAGCACAAGCCGCACTACGACGACGTGCTGATCGAGGTTTACGAATGGCTGGAAGATCGGATCGCCACCGCCGAGAGCGCGGGCATCGCTCGCGACCATATCCTCATCGATCCGGGCTTCGGATTCGGCAAGAATGTCGCCCACAATTTGGAGCTGATGAACGGGCTCGCGCTGTTCCACTCACTCGGCTGCCCGATCGTGGTGGGTGCCAGTCGCAAGCGCACGATCGGCGCACTTTCCGGCGAGGCACCCGCCGATCGGAGGCTTGGAGGAAGCATCGCTTTGGCGCTCAAGGCCGTCGAGCAAGGTGTGCAGATCGTCCGCGTGCACGAAGTGTTGGAGACTGTGCAGGCGTTGAAGGTTTGGCGTGGGCTGAGAGACCAGGCACTGACGCCGCGACTTTAGGCGGCGGTGTCGATCCCGAGATCGCCGAGCTTACGATAGAGGGTCGAGCGGCCGATGCCGAGGCGCCGTGCGACTTCCGTCATACGGCCGCGATAATGGCCGATCGCGAGCCGGATGATGTCGGCCTCGATCTCTTCGAGCGGCCGAAGGTGGCCCTCGCTGGTGTACAGCGTGACTGCAGGTGCGCCGGCGATCGCTTCCTCACTGCGCGCTTCGCTGAGCGTCGGCGCGAAATCGGTGCGGCGGGCCGAATAGCGCGACTGAATCGCGATGTGCGGGAAATGCTCGGCGGTGAGCGATTGACCGTCGCACTGCAGCGCGGTGCGGAACAGCACGCTGGCGAGCTGGCGCACATTGCCGGGCCAGCCGTAGCGGATGAGGATCGCGAGCGCGTCATTGCCGATCGTGAGTGGGCGCAGTCCCGTCTGGTCGGACAACCGATTCAGGAAATGCCGCGCGAGCGACGGGATGTCGCCACTCCGCTCGCGAAGAGGCGGCAGGGTCACCGTCGTGGCCCCGATCCGCTCTGCCAGACCGGAATGGAAGTCCTCAGGAAGCGGATGGCTGCTCGTCGCGATGATCCGAACGTCCACCGACTGGCTGCCATTCAGGCCGACAGGACGAACTTCGCCGGTCGCGAGCACGCGGTCGAGAGTCTCCTGAGTCACCGCGGGTAGCGCCCCGATCTCATCGAGCAGAAGCGTGCCCGTATCTGTCTGGACGAGCTTACCGACCTTGGGAGCGAACGCGCCCGGGAATGCGCCCTTCTCGTGACCGAACAATTCGCTGTCGATGATGTTCGCCGCGATCGCCTTGCAGTCGAGCGAGAGCAGGGGACCTTTGGCCCGGAGGCTCGCCGCGTGAATCGCACGGGCGACAGTCTCCTTACCCGTGCCCGGCTCGCCGATGATCAGGATCGGCAGGCGGTTACGGGCGGCCTTCGCGGCGACGGCCAGAGCCGTGCGGAACTGTGGCGAAGCACCGACAAGCTGCTCGAGGGCGAGCGGCGGAGCGAGCTTCTCCGACACGGGCGCCAGCTCGCCGGCGGCCTTGCGACGATCGGAATTGGCGGCAAGCGCTTCGAGAAGACGTTCGGGAGCGACGGGGCGCACCAGGAAGTCGGAGGCGCCACACCGCATCGCCTCGACCGCGACCGTCACCGTGTCCCCATGCGACAGGACAATGACGGGAAGCTTCTCGCGCTTTTCGCGCAGAGCAGCGATTAGTCCGGGCCCACGCTCCACGTCCCAGCTGCCGACCAGCGCAGCGCGAATGTCGCGGCCGTGCGGGCCTTGGAGCATCGCGACGGCGGCCTCCTGGTCTGCCGCCCCGACAACGCTCCAGCCCACGCGCGCGGCGATCGCCGAGATCAGGCGGCGTTCGTCGACATCGGTGTCGAGCAGCAGCAAGGAGCGGGTCGGTTCTTCGCGCATGGAGGCCCTTCAATCCGAGAACGTATCGGAGGAGGGGTAAATTCCGCCTTAAGGCATTGATGTCTGAGGTTCAGGCTTGGGCAGCGCGTTCGGCGTTGTTATGGACCACCCGAGCGATAACACCGGAAAAGGGATTTTCATGGCCGAAGAAGAAGAGCCGCTGCTCGCAAGTCCGCCGACGCAGGAAGTGGCGGTACATGTCCGCGACTATGAGAAGTTCACCCGGATGATGAAGTGGGGCGGCATCACCTCTCTCATCATCGGCTTGATCGTTCTCCTGATCCTCAAGAGCTAATTCGTCGCGCACATGAAGATCGCGGTGCTCAAGGAAGGCGCGGAGGAGACTCGCTGCGCCGCGATTCCGGAGACGGTGAAGAAGTTGATTGCACTCGGCGCGAACGTCGCGGTCGAGACCGGCGCTGGCGAACGCGCTTCCGTGCCCGATGCGGATTTTGAAGCAGCCGGTGCTCGTATTGGAAGCCGTTCGGACGTCCTCGACGGCGCCGGCATCATCCTCTGCATCAATGGTCCCGATGCGGCCACCCTCAAAGGAGCAGAGAAGGGCGCGCTGCTGGTGGGAGCCCTCGACCCGACTAGGCGAAGAGATGCAATCGATGCGTATGCCGGGATCGGAATCGATGCACTGGCGATGGAATGGATGCCGCGGATCACCCGTGCCCAATCGATGGACGTGCTCTCCTCACAGTCGAACCTCGCCGGATATAAGGCCGTCGTCGATGCTGGCGCGACCTACGGACGCGCTTTCCCGATGATGATGACGGCCGCCGGGACGATCAGCCCCGCCAAGGTGTTCGTGATGGGCGTGGGCGTTGCCGGTCTCCAGGCAATCGCCACGGCGCGGCGTCTTGGCGCTCAGGTCAGCGCAACGGACGTTCGCTCCGCCACGAAGGAGCAGATCCAATCGCTCGGTGCGAAGCCGATCTTCGTCGAGAATGTCGCCGGTATCGAAGGCGAGGGCGCGGGCGGCTATGCGACGGAAATGTCGACGGAATACCAGAAGGCGCAAGCGGAGCTGGTGTCCGGCCACATCGCCAAGCAGGACATCGTGATCACCACCGCCTTGATCCCCGGCAGGCCCGCGCCGCGTCTTATCTCTGATGGCCAGATCGCGACCATGCATCCGGGAAGCGTGATCGTCGACATGGCGGCGGATGCTGGGGGCAATGTCGAAGGGACGGTCGCCGGACAGCATGCCGTGAAGCACGGGGTGACCATCATCGGGGCGTCGAACCTGGCGCGCAGCCTCGCCGCCGATGCCTCCGCCATGTTCTCGCGGAATCTGTACAATTTCCTCAGCGCCTTCTGGGACAAAGAGCAGGGACGGCCGGTGCTTCCCAACGACGACGAGATCGTCAAAGGAATCCGCCTGACGCAGGGCGGCAAGGTGGTTCACGAGCGGCTGAACGTTGCGACCTGAGCGTGCCCAACAGAAGTGACATTTTGGTCATCGGCGGCGGCATCGCGGGTCTCTCCGCCGCCGCGGAGCTGTCGAAGAACGCGCGGGTGACGGTGCTCGAAGCCGAGGAGCAGATCGGTTTCCATTCCTCCGGGCGAAGCGCGACTATGGTTCATTATGCGCTCGGCGATCGGCTGGTCCGGGCGCTGACGCTGGCGAGTCGGTCTTTCTTCGAGAACCCGCCGGCGGGGTTCACCGACGTTCCCTTGGGCCACAGCATGCCCGTGCTGGTCCACGCCCGTGAAGACGAACGTCCGGCGCTCGAGGCTCTCGAGGCGGAGATCAGGCCTTTCGCAAAGCTCGAGCGGCTCGACGCCCGCGGCGTGCACGACCTCTGTCCGTTGCTGAAGGATGATGCCGTTCACGGAATTGCCGATCGCAACGGCATTCGGCTGGATCCGCATGCTCTGCTGCAGGGCAATTTGCGCCAGCTTTCAAGCAATGGCGGCGAGCTGCACACCGATGCACGGACCGTCTCGATCGAGCGTCAGCCGGGCAACTGGTCGGCAACCACCGAAAAAGGCGACACCTACTCGGCGCCCATACTGGTCAACGCCGCCGGCTCCTGGGCCGATCAGATCGCGCGCCTTGCTGGCGTCGAGCCGCTCGGCCTTCAGCCTCTGCGCCGGACCATCATCACCTTCGATGCCCCGCCCGGCATCGATCTTCAGCATCTGCCTTTCGCCAAGACGATTGGCGACGAGCTCTATTTCGCACCGGAGAGCGGACGCCTCTTCGCCTCGCCGATGGACGAAGTGCCGAGCGATCCCTGCGATGCGCAGGCCGATGAATATGAGGTCGCGGTTGCCGCCTACCGCGTGGAGGAGCGCACCATTGTGAAGGTTGACCGGATCCACAGCCGGTGGGCTGGCCTGAGGACCTTCACGCCGGACAAGCACCCGGCGGCCGGCTTCGCTCCTGACGCGGAAGGCTTCTTCTGGCTGGCCGGGCAGGGCGGGTTCGGTCTTCAGACGTCGCCAGCGATGGCCAAAATCGCCGCCTCGCTTGTCGTTGGGACGCCCTGGCCGCTATCGGACGTGACGGCCGAAGATCTAACTCCCAGCCGCTTCGTGCGGCAGACGGCATAGATCGACCCAGCGATCGGCGACGAGCTCGAATAGGCGCTCGGTCGAGACTTCCACCGATGTGTTGAGCGATCCGCCCGCTGGATAGACGACGTCGAAAGCTTGCAGCGACAGGTCGAGATAGACCGGGAGCGACATCTTCAGTCCGAATGGACACACTCCGCCGACCGGATGACCGGTGACCTCCAGAGTTTCCTCGGGTCCGAGCATTCGCGGCCGCGCTCCGAACTCGTGCTTGCACTTGCGGTTGTCCAGCCGCGCGTCGCCACGAGCGACGAGGAGGAAGAGGTGCTCACCGGCGCGGACCGCCAGCGTCTTTGCAATCATGCCGGGCTGCACGCCCAGCGCTTTGGCTGCTGTCTCCACTGTTGCGGTGCTGTCCTCCACCTCGATCAGCCTCAGGTCTGGCGCGTGCTCGGCGAGCCAGGCGTGGACGGAATCGAGGCTCATTCGCCGATCAGGTGCAACACCATCTGCCGCTCCGGCGTGTTGTTGCGATGCTCGAAAAGGAAGATTCCCTGCCACGTACCGAGCGCGAGGCGGCCATCCTGGACGGGAACGCTCAGCTGCGTTTGCGTGAGGGCGGTGCGCAGATGCGCCGGCATATCGTCGGGACCTTCGTCGTCATGTTCGTAAGAGTCGCCCTCGGGGGCAATCCGCGCGAAATAGGCTTCCAAATCCCGCCGGGCTGCCGGTGCCGCGTTCTCCTGGATCATGAGCGAGGCCGAGGTGTGACGGCAGAAGAGGGTTAAGAGCCCGTCGCGAATTCCCGTCGTTTGAAGCCAAGCCGCCACGTCGGACGTGAACTCGTGCAACCCAGGGCGACTCGCGCGAATCGACAGCGTGCGGCTGGTCTGGCGGAGCATCCGTTGCGCTTAGCCACGCCTTCCGTGCCACGCCACCTCGGCGTTGAACTACCTCAAACGAAAACCGCCAGTGAGGCGGGCGTTTTGTAACTGTTTGTTTTCGCTGTCCGAAAGCTTCGAGCCGATCGGTCCTTAACCGTGGGCTCCGCCGCCGCACCATCCAGCGCCGAGTAGCCAGTCCCAGAAGCTGACGCGAACCTGCTTCTTCTTCATTTTCCTGCCCCTTTTCCTCGCCTTCGATTCGGCGCTGGGGCAATATTAACGTTAATCGTTGTGGTTAGCAAACAGTTAACCTTTATTAACACTTTGGATGATCGGAGCCGACGAGCAGTTCGCCAGTCGACGTAAACAAAAGCGCCCGCTGATCAGCGGGCGCTTTCCCTTTTCACTTATCTATTGTGCGACGGAACTGGCTCAGCCGCTCGCGCCGCCGCTGGTCCACCCGGCGCCCAGGAGCCAATCCCAAAACGAAATGCGCGAGTTGCTCTTGTTCTTCACGTCCACGCCCCTTCCTCCTCGATCAAGTGCGATTCGGCACGTGGGCGAAATCAACCTTAATTTTTAAGGTTAGTAAATAGGTAACCATGTTTCTCGCGCAGAAACGATTGTTCCGTAGCGGGAAAAGGAGACTGGTGATCGATCCTTGGGAGGTGCGGCTTAGGCGGCGCCGCGCTTGCGCTCGGAAGCAAGCCGGCGCGTCAGGCTGTCGAGGCTCATCGGCCGGCCGATGGCGAAGCCTTGCGCGATGTCGCAGTTCATAATCCCGAGCACGTCCAGGATCTCACGATGCTCGACTCCTTCGGCGACGACCTTGCGTCCGAGGGAGTGTGCCAGCCCGATCGTCGACTGGACCATCAGCCGATCACTGCGGTTGTCGACGATGCCTTTGACGAAGCTCTGGTCGATCTTGATTTCATTGGCCGGGATCTTCTTCAGGTAATCGAGCGTCGAAAGACCTGTCCCGTAATCGTCAATTGCGATGTTGATCCCGAGATCGCGGAGCCGCCCCATCATATCGAGCCCTTCGCCCCCGGTGAGAGCGGCCGTTTCGGTAAGCTCGAGAGTCAGACGTTCAGCCGGCAGCCGGTGGCGCGCGAGCAGGGCAGAGAGTCGCAAGGTGAATCCCTTGTCGGTCAGCAGCCGCGCCGACAGGTTCACCGCAATGTTGAACTCTGTCCCGCGTTTGTTGATCTGCGCCGCCGCGGCAACTGCTTGCTCAAGCACGAAATCGGTCAGCTTGCCGATGCGATTGCTCTGCTCGGCCGCGGCGACGAACTCCGATGCTGCGATCGGGCCTTTCTCCGGATGCGTCCACCGCGCGAGCGCTTCCGCGCCGATGATGCGCCGGGTCGCAAGCTCGAGCTTCGGCTGATAGGCGACCCAAACCTCACCCCGATCGATCGCTTCGTCGAGCTGACTGAGCATCGACAGCTTCCATGACGCATTTTCGAGACTCTCGGGGTCGTGGTATTTCCATTTGAGACCATGGTGGGCGGCGTCGTCCGCAGCGACGAGGGCGCTCGCGAGGCGGTTGGCGTTGGAGCGGCCGCTGCCGATCTCGACGCCGAACGAAATCGACAGGTCGATCGACATGCCCGCCACCCGGGCCGGGTTCCGGAAGAGGGCGTAAAGCGCCTCGAGATGATTGCCGACGGGCTGCGCTTTGTCCTCGAACCATGCGAAGATGCCCGCATCTCCCTGATAGAGCGTCCGCCCCGCCGCTCCGACGGTTAGGCGGGCGACGATCTGGTCGATGAGCTGCGCTTCGCTTTTCGGCGGCAGCGTCGCAACGATCTCCTCGTAATTCAAGATACGTGCCGCGATCAGGGCGCGATCGCGTCCCTCGCGATTGCCGCGCAACGCGTTGAGGTTCGGCACGTTGGAGATCGGATTGACGAGGCCGCGAGCACGGTAGCTGCGCCACCCGAGCACCGACGCGATCACCACAATTACGAACAGTCCCGGCATGATCTCGAAATTGACCTGGTAAGCTTCGGCTGCCGTGGGACCGACGAGAAGACCGGCGCCGGATAGCAGCAGGATCGCGCCTTGCTGACGGCCGCTGCGGCGCGACAGCACGAAGGCGCTGGCAACGAGCGCCGCCAGAAATAGCGGAACCCAGCCGAGGTCGACGGGGCGGCCGCTCTTCAACGTCTCGGCACCAATGATGTGCACATACACTCCGCCCATCCTGCCGGTGCCTGGAAGGAAGAACTGGTCGCCGATTTCGTCGCTGGTGGCGCCAACCACCACATCCTTGCCGGCAATCAGCCGCCGGTCGTAGGCTCCCTCGAGAATGCTTGCCGCGGAAACGCTCGGAATGGAGTTCGGATCGATCGAGTAGTCGGGCGAGAATGTTGCACCGACGGGCCCGGAGCGGCCGGAAAGAACCGCCGAGAACGAGGGGATGACCTTCCCGGAAACGACTGCCGCATATGGGATGCGGGTCACCGCCTGCCGGAAATTATAGAACCAGCTGATTGTGGCCAGTCCCTGTGCGGAACCCGCGAAGGCCGGCAGTGGCAATTCCTCGTGCTCGGTGCCGTTGTAGGTCCCAGCACGGGTTCGAGTGGCAAGAACGACCCGTCCGGACCGCTTCATCGCATCAGCGAAAGCGCGGTCCTCCTGTGCGGCGGTCGCGCCGAAAAAGCTCAGGTCAAAGAGGATCCGTTTCGCGCCGGCCGCGGACAGTCGATCGGTGAGCTGAGCATGGTAGTTGCGCGGCCAGGGCCAGCGGCCCACCCTGCGCAACGATTCGCTGTCGATATCGACCAGAACAATCTGGCCGCTCGCTTTGTGCCAGCGAAGCGCGTCGCGGCCCGTGCGGAGCACGTCCTCGGCGATCAGGCCGAATTGAATGAGGCCGAAGATCAGTCCGGCAATGGCCGTCCAGAGCAGAAGCTTCCGCTGCCTGCTCTCCAGAACCAAATAGCCGCGCTTCGCCACCGAGCCGTGCTTCCTTCCAAAGAGGCCCGCACACGCATGCGCGCGAAAAGGTTAGGAATTCGCTAACCGCGTCATGTTTAACAACCGAGTTGCGCCACTCCGGCACTCGACAGTGCCGACCCGACCCGCCATCAATGCGCGGCACTTGCGGGAGGGCTCATGGACTTCATTTCCATTCTGTCGATTTTCGTCCTGGCGTGCTTCGTCGGTTATTACGTCGTCTGGTCGGTCACCCCCGCGCTGCACACGCCGCTGATGAGCGTCACCAATGCCGTGTCCTCGGTGATTGTTGTGGGGGCGCTCATCGCGTCGGCTGCAGCGGGCAGCGCGACATCGAAATGGCTCGGTCTCGTCGCGGTGGCGCTTGCCAGCGTGAACATTTTCGGCGGCTTCGCGGTCACTCAGCGCATGCTCTCGATGTACAAGAAGCGGGAGCGCCAAGCGGACAAGACTCATGGCTGAGGCCGCAGCGCACGCGCAGCCAGCCTGGGTGCTGCTCGCTTACCTGATTGCGGGCGTTTGTTTCATCCTCGCGCTGAGGGGCTTGTCGAACCCGGAAAGCAGCCGTCGCGGCAATCTCACCGGCATGTTGGGCATGGCGATTGCGGTCGTTACGACGCTGATCATCAACTACAGACCGTCGCAAATTTGCGTGACTGCCCCAAATGGCGATCCAGGGTATTACGCACGTTGCGCTGCAGCGCAGGGAAATGAGCTCAACTTCCTGTTGATTGCTGCCGCCGTCATCGTCGGCGGCGCGATTGGCCTCGTCACCGCGCGCAAGATCCAGATGACGGCGATGCCGCAGCTGGTCGCCGCCTTCCATAGCCTGGTCGGCATGGCGGCCGTGCTCGTCGGGGCCGCCGCCTACCTCAACCCCGAGGCGTTCGGGATCGCCGTTCGCATCACGCCCATTCTCGGGCCGTCGATCATCAGCATCTATCCGGCGAGCCGCATCGAGATGAGCCTCGGCGTCGCGATTGGCGCGATCACCTTCTCCGGCTCGGTCATCGCGTTCCTGAAGCTCAACGGGAACATGTCGGGCAAGCCGATCCTGCTGCCCGCCCGGCACGTCATCAACTTTGGCATACTTTTCGCGATCCTCGCGCTCATCGCCTACTTCACGCAGGACCAAACGCCAGCCGTCTTCTTCACCGTCATGGGGCTGAGCTTTGCGATCGGCTTCCTGCTGATCATCCCGATCGGCGGCGCCGACATGCCGGTCGTGATCTCGATGCTCAACAGTTACTCGGGGTGGGCAGCGGCGGCGATGGGCTTCACGCTTCACAATACGGCCATGGTCATCACCGGCGCGCTGGTCGGAAGCTCCGGCGCGATCCTCAGCTACATCATGTGCCGGGCGATGAACCGCAGCTTCCTCTCGGTAATCTCGGGCGGGTTCGGGGGAGAGGCGGTCGCCGGGGCAGCGGCCGCAGCGATCGACCGGCCGTACAAGCGCGGTTCGGCCGAGGACGCCGCCTTCCTGATGAAGCAGGCCGGGCAGGTGATCATCGTTCCCGGCTACGGCATGGCCGTCGCCCAGGCGCAGCACGCGGTCCGCGAGATGGCGGACCTGCTCAAGAAAGAAGGGGTGCGGGTCAAATATGCGATCCACCCGGTCGCCGGGCGAATGCCGGGGCACATGAACGTGCTGCTGGCCGAGGCGAATGTTCCCTATGACGAGGTGTTCGAGCTCGAGGACATCAACAGCGAGTTCGCCCAGACCGACGTCGCCTTCGTCATCGGCGCCAACGACGTCACCAACCCGGCAGCCAAGAGCGACAAGAGTTCTCCGATCTACGGCATGCCGGTGCTCGACGTGGAGAAGGCGCGGACGGTATTGTTCGTGAAGCGATCGATGGGCGGCGTCGGCTATGCCGGAATCGACAACGAGCTCTTCTACCGCGACAACACGATGATGCTCTTGGGTGACGCCAAGAAGATGACCGAAGAGATTGTGAAGGCGCTCGGCTAACGGCGGTCCGATCGTTACGGCGGCGAACTGCAACGGTTCGGCGCAAAGCTGTTAAATATCTGGTAAAGCAGCAATTTACCGCTTGTCGGGTCGGGACGGATGCCGGAGAACCAAGATGGGCAAGAGAAAGCGAGAGCGGGGAAGGGGGCTCAAGTTGCGCAAGCTCGGCATCATCGGCGGGACGAGCTGGCATTCGACCGCCCTCTATTATGATCACATCAATCGCGCCGTCGCCCAGCGCATGGGCGGTCTCCACAGCGCCCGCCTCTGCATCGAAAGTCTCGACCTCGCCCCGATCGCCGAGATGGAGCATGCCGGCGACTGGGACGGCGTCGCCAAGGAGACGCTCGACGCCGCCAGGCGCCTCGAAGCGAGCGGCGCGGAGGCCGTGATCATCACTTCGAACACTGGTCACAAGGTGTTCGACGCTGTGGCTGCGAATATCGATATCCCGATGCTTCACATCGGCGATGCGCTTGCCGACCGCTTGGTCGCGGATCGGCAGACGCGCGTCGCCTTGCTCGGCACGCGCTTTACCATGACTGAGGGACACGTCCGCGACCGGCTCGAGCGCCGCGGGATTCAACTCGCGCCGATCGATGCCGTCTGGACGCGCGAAGTCGACCGCATCATCTTCGATGAGCTGGCCGCCGGCCGCGTCACTCGCGACAGCCAGCGCAAGCTCAAGACCTTGATCACCGAGCTTTCCAAGCAGAAGGTGCAGGCGGTCGTCCTCGGCTGCACCGAGCTGGTGCTTGCCGTCGAAGTCCGCGCCAACGTGCTTCCCGTTTATGACTCGACAGTGATCCACGCCCGAGCCGCGGTGGAATGGATGATGGTCCAGAAAGAAGAGGCGCGGGCCGCAGCCTGACCTCTCGCGCCAGCTTCGCCTAGCGCCTATCTCGCTCGGGTGAGCAAAGCCGACCGTCCCGACCATCCGCGAGCCGCCGACCGCTTCAATGAGGATCAGGCGACCTATGCCGTTCGCGGTGCGGACCAGCCGGACCTCGACGCGGGCGTCGCCGCGATCCGCGAGGTGCTGAAGACGCTTCCCTCACGCCCCGGCGTCTATCGGATGCAGGATGCGCGAGGCGATGTGCTCTACGTCGGCAAGGCGCGGGTGCTGAAGAACCGGGTCACAAATTACACTCAGGTCACGAAGCTCCCGAAACGGCTTCAGCGGATGGTCTCGCAGACGCGGTCGATGACGATTGTGACGACGCGCACCGAGGCCGAGGCGCTGCTGCTCGAGGCACAGCTGATCAAGCGCTTTCGCCCGGCGTACAACGTCCTGCTCCGTGACGACAAAAGCTTCCCATTCATCCTCTTGCGCGAAGATCACTCGTTTCCCCGCGTCCAGAAGCATCGCGGTGCGCGGCGGATCAAAGGGCAATATTATGGGCCGTTCGCCAGCGCCGGGTCGGTGACGCGAACGCTTAATGCTCTTCAGAAACTTTTCCTTCTAAGGAGCTGTTCCGACAGCTTTTTCGAGAACCGCAGCCGCCCCTGTCTGTTGTACCAGATCAAGCGCTGCTCGGCACCGTGCGTCGGGCGCATCGACGAGCGGGAATATGGCGAACTCGTTGGCGAAGCGAAGGACTTTCTCGCCGGGCGGTCGACGGGCGTGCAGGCCCGGCTCAGCAAGCAAATGGCTGAGGCGGCGGAGCGGCGGGACTACGAGCTGGCCGCAGTGTATCGCGACCGGCTTCGCGCTCTCACCTACATCCAGGGCAGCCAAACGGTGCATGCTGAAGGCCTCGGCGACGCAGACGTGTTCGCGCTCGCGTGCAAAGCGGGGACCACCTCGATCCAGGCGTTCTTCATCCGCGGCGGTCAGAATTGGGGACATCGCGCCTTCTTTCCGGCGCATACGAACGATGTTCCCGAAGCCGAGGTTTTCTCTAGCTTTCTTGTCCAGTTTTATGAAGACATGCCGCCGCCTGGGAGGATCCTCGTCGATCGCGATCTGGCTGACGCCGACCTACTTGCAGAAGCGCTTTCCGCCCGGGCCGACCGGAAGGTCGTCATCGAGCGCCCGCAGCGCGGTGCCCGGCGCAAACTGCTCGAGCAGGCCCAGCGCAATGCGGAGGAGGCGCTCGATCGCCGGCTGGCCGAGACCACGACCCAAGGCAAGATCCTGCGTGAACTCGCCGACACGTTCGAACTGCCAGACGCGCCCAAGCGCATCGAAGTCTATGACAACAGCCACATCATGGGGACGAACGCGACCGGCGCGATGATCGTCGCCGGCCCCGAGGGGTTCCGCAAGAACAGCTATCGCAAGTTCAACATCAAGCGAAAGGAGACTCAGCCCGGCGACGATTTCGCGATGATGCGCGAAGTGCTCGAACGGCGTTTCGCGCGCCTCGAGAAGGATGACCCGGATCGGCAGAGTGGCGAATGGCCCGACCTGCTGCTTATCGACGGCGGCAAGGGGCAGCTGTCGGCCGTGTGCGAAGTGTTGGAAGATGCTGGCGTGCATGATGTGCCGGTGGTCGGTGTCGCCAAGGGTCCGCACCATGGCCGCGAAGGACGGGAGGTCTTTCATCTGCCGGGCGGCAGGGAGATTACGCTGCCGCCGAACTCGGCTTTGCTGTTCTATCTCCAGCGCTTGCGCGACGAAGCTCACAGGTTTGCGATCGGCACGCACCGCCAGAAGCGTGCGAAGAGCCTCACGACCTCGACCCTCGATGAGGTCCCCGGCATCGGTCCCAACCGTAAGCGCGCCCTGCTGATGCACTTCGGCACGGCCCGGGCGGTAAAAGGCGCCGCGCTCGAAGACCTCGAGAAGGCGCCGGGAATCAGCAAGACGATGGCGCGCCAGCTGTATGACTATTTCCATCCACGCGGATGAGGATCGAGACCGTTTCCGCTCCTCCCTGCGAGCGCAGCTCGTGGGGATGGGGACCGCTGCCGAAGGCAGTGGTGGAGGGGTTTGGCGCCGATCCCTCCACCATCGAATCTTCGTTCGATGGTCCCCGTCCCCCATCGCCGCGCGATAGGGAGGAGCTATGAGAGTCGAGACCAAAGCGATCGTTTGCGCCCTCAGGGCTCATGGCGAGCATGGCGCGATCCTTCGGCTCATGACCCCGGCGCATGGGCTGCAGGCCGCCTATGTGCGCGGTGCCCGGGGCCGGCGGATGCGTCCGGTGCTGACCAACGGCAATGTGGTGCAGGCCCAGCTGTCCGCACGGACCGAAAGCCAGCTGCCGCAGGCGAGCGTCGAGCTGGTCCACAGCCGCGCTCCGCTCTTCTCGGAGCCGCTGTCCGCCGCGGCAATCGAATGGGTGACCGTGCTCACGGCGATTGCTCTTCCGGAGGGCCAACCCTACCCGAACCTCTATTCTGCGCTCGAAGCGGTGCTCGATGCGATCGAGGCGGCGCCCTCCGCCGGCGGCTGGGGAACGGGGCTCGTGCGCTATGAGCTTCTGCTCCTCACAGAGCTTGGCTTCGGACTGGACCTGGAACGCTGCGCGGTGACCGGCAGCAACGACAACCTCGTCGCGGTCAGTCCGAAATCGGGACGGGCGGTGAGCGCAGCAGAGGCGGAGCCGTATGGAGGCAAGCTCCTGCCGCTCCCGGCATTTCTACGCGACGGCGGGCGCGCCTCCTGGAGCGACATCGCCGAAGGCCTCGACCTGACCGGGCACTTTCTTCTGCGCGACATCCTCACCGACCGCGTGCAGCCTGTCGCAGAGGCGCGCGCTCGTCTCGTCGACCGGTTGCGCCGCGCGGGCGGTCTCGCCTAGGCTGATCCTGTGACGACCGACGCGCTGGCCATGCTCTTCCCGAACGTCGCAGTGACTCGCGGAATTGCAGTGCGCGTGGCAGTGAGCTTCCTCGCGGAGCAGTCGGATCCTTCCTCAAATCGCTGGTTCTGGTCCTATCATGTCCGGATCGAGAACGGCTCGGAGCGCGCCGTGCAGCTGCTGTCCAGGAGCTGGACGATCGTCGACGGACGCGGTGCGGTTCATGAGGTGGTTGGCGAGGGCGTCGTCGGCGAGATGCCGCTGATCGCGCCGGGCGCGAGCTTCGACTATGTCTCCGGATGCCCGCTCGACACGCCTTCCGGCACAATGAGCGGCAGCTATCGCATGGTCGACGAAGATGGCAGCGCCTTCGATGTCGCCATTCCGCGGTTTCAGCTGCTCGGCGCCTGAGGCGGCCGGGTTCAGTGGATGTTTAGCGGAAAGGGCCTAGGCTGCGGCTTTTCGGCTCGAGCCTGGGATGACCATCTTCAACTTCATGCGGGCCGACGAGGCCAAACCGAGGGGAGCACGCGGGTGCCGCGCCTATGTGATCGGCGACGTCCACGGCCGCCTCGACCTGCTCGAGCAGCTGCTCGGCGAGATAGAACGCGACCGGACTGAGCGCCCGGCCCGGAAAACGCTCCTCGTCTTCCTCGGCGATCTGATCGACCGCGGTCCGCAGTCCGCGCAGGTCGTCGAACGGCTACGGACCTTCTCCACAAAGGGCATCCGGACCGTTTTCCTGCTCGGCAATCACGAGGAAGTCCTGCTCCGTATCCTGGAAGGCGACGCAGCGCTGGTCGCCAAATGGCGATGGTTTGGAGGCTCCGAATGCCTGAGTAGCTATGGAGTCGAGCCCGCGCAGCTCGCGAAGCTGAGCGAAGAGCAGGCGCTCGATGAAGTCCGCAAGGCCATTCCGGCCGAGCACGCCAAGTTCTTCGGCAGCTTCGTCGATACCTGCCGTTTCGGCGACTATCTGTTCGTCCACGCGGGCATCCGCCCGGGAGTGAGAATCGAAGAGCAGCTGCAATCCGATCTGCGGTGGATACGCGAACCCTTCCTGTTCGATGACTCCGATCACGGCTGCGTCGTCGTTCATGGCCACACGATCAGCGATGAAGTCCAGGAGCGGCCGAACCGCATCGGCATCGATACCGGTGCCTACCGGACCGGAATCCTCACTGCGCTTGCGATCGAGGGCGACCGCCGCTGGTATCTCCAGACGAGAGAGCCAGCCGACGCCTGAGCCCGCTGCACATTGAATTAGTCCATTATGAAGATTAACCCTCTCCACATTGAACTTAAGTCAGCTAAGGGGGACTCGCGCTTAACTCGCGAGGAACGATCGTGTTTGCTGGTCTCGCCCCGACTAGTCTCCGGTTCGGCGCTGCGCTCGCGGCAATGGTTCTTTTGACGGCCTGCGCCGACACGCGCGGCGGGCCGATCCCATACAACCAGCAATTCGCCGCACCCGATGCTCCCTCGCTGCAGACGCTCGAAGCGAACTACAAGATCGCGCCCATGGATAAGCTGGCGATCAGGGTCTTCAAGCAGGACGACCTGACCGGCGATTATGACGTCGATCTTGCCGGCCACATTTCCCTGCCGCTGATCGGCGAGGTCGAGGCGGCCAATCTCACTACAGCGGAGCTCGATCAGCGACTGACGGAGAAGCTCGGCGCAAAATATCTCGAGCACCCCGACGTTAGTGTCAGTATCAAACAGTCTGCCGGACGCCTGGTGACGGTCGACGGTGCGGTCAACAGCAGCGGCTCATTCCCGCTCGCAGGGAGTCTGTCGCTGATGCAGGCGATCGCACTTGCACACGGAACGACACAGGACGCAAACGCGCATCGGGTGGCCATTTTCCGGACCATCAGCGGGAAACGGCAGGCGGCGGCGTTCGATCTTGTGTCGATCCGCCGCGGACAAGCGGAGGATCCGCCAGTTTATGCGGGCGACATCATCGTCGTCGACGGATCGTCAGTGAAGGCGCTTGAGAAGAGGTTGCTTGAAAGCATTCCGCTTCTCGCAATCTTCGGGCCGCTTTGAGGGACGGAGTGGCTGAAAGGCGGGGCAGAGAGCGATGAACAACAGCCTGGCAGTACCCAATGAGGGCTCGTGGCCGATCGCCCCTTACGCGCCCGGAGCCGCGGCTCCCCCCGGACCGCGAACCTATTCGGCCACGAGCATCCTCGATTTTCCGACGCTCATCCGTATCATTCACCACTGGCGCTGGCTCGTCCTCGGCGGCGTTGTTTCAGGCTTCGTCGGCGCCATTCTCATCACCCTCCTGACCACGCCCATCTATCGCGCATGGGTCACACTCGAAGCGAATCCGCCGAGTTTCTCGGTGAGCGAGGACCAGTCGAAGGAGCGCGATGCCGGCAATACCGACTCCTACGACTTCGTGGCGACGCAGGTCGGCCTCGTATCCAGCAAGAGCGTCGCGGAACGCACCGCGCAGGAACTCAATCTCGCGAACAATCCCGCCGTCGTTCCGCAGACGATCGACGCTTCGCAGCGGCTGAAAATTGCTACTGGCGTCGTGTCGCGCGGACTGAAAGTCATCGCGCCCCAGGAAGGTCAGCTGATCAAGTTCAGTTACGACTCCCCATCGCCCCAGCTTGCAGCCCTGGTTGCAAACGGCATTGCAGACAGCTTCATCAACTCTGCGCTGCAGCGCCGCTACGAGGCTTCCGCCTATGCCCGTAACTTCCTGGAGCGGCAGATTGCCAAGACTCGAGGGGACCTCGAACGCTCGGAGCGATCGCTCGTCACCTATGCCCAGCAGCAGGGCATCATCAACACTGCCGCCGCTGACGGAAAGCAGTCCGGCGGAGACACAGGGTCGCTTCAGGGCCAATCGCTCGAGACTTTGAACAAGGCGCTGGCCGACGCGACTGCGCGGCGCGTTGCGGCGGAGGGGGCCTACCGTGAAGCGCTGGCGACCGGTCCGACGAGCGAAGTGACGCAAAGCACGCAAGGTCTTCGCCAGCAGAAGGCGACGCTCGAGGCCGAGTATCAGCAGAAGCGCACGTTCATGAAGCCCGAGCATCCGGAAATGCTGAGCCTGCAGTCGCAGATCAATGAGCTCGATAAGCAGATTGCGCGGGAATCCGCACAAATGTCCTCAGGCCGTAACAACACGCTCCTGGCCGAATATCGTGCCGCCGCTTCGGCGGAGCGCGCGCTTCAGGCACGCGTGGCGGCGCTTAAAGGCGATGTGCTCGACCTTCGCGGCCGCAGCATTCAGTACAATATCCTGCAGCGCGAGGTGGATACGAACCGCGGTCAATATGACGCGCTGCTTCAGCGCTACAAGGAAATCGGCGTAGCGGGCGGCATCGGCATGGCACCGGTGTCGATCGTCGACCGGGCCGATCCGCCGGGTCTTCCGTATAAGCCCAACCTCATGCTGAACCTCCTGTTCGGCATCGGCGCTGGGCTTCTCGCCGGCGTCGGCGCTGCCGTTGGCCTCGAATTCATGACGGACACGATCAAGACGCGTGAGGACGTTCGCAAGAAGCTCGGCATTCCCTGCTTGGGTGCGGTGCCGAAGACGGCGGCTCGCGACGCTTTCGTCGAAGACCTCAAGAATCCCAGCTCGGCGATTTCGGAAGCCTATTCGGCCATCGTCGCTGCGCTCCGGTTCAGTACCGAGGCGGGCATGCCCAAGGTCCTGCTGGTGACGAGCACCAACTCGGCAGAGGGCAAGTCGTCGACTGCGCTGGCGCTCGCGCAGAACTTCGCACGCCGTGAAAAATCGGTCCTTCTGGTCGACGCGGACCTTCGCAAGCCTGCGTTCAAGGCGGGGACCGATAAGGTTGGGCTGAGCAAGCTTCTGACGACCGACGATCCGGTTCGCGGTCATGTTCTCGAGACGCAGCATACCAATTTGTGGTTGCTCCCCAGCGGGCCGGTGCCGCCCAATCCCGCCGATCTTCTTTCGACGGGCCGCATCCGCAAGATCATCGCCGAGGCGGAAGAGCAGTTCGACCTCATCCTGATCGATGGTCCGCCGACGCTGGGGCTCGCCGATGCGCCGCTGCTCGCCGCCGCCGGCGGCAATGTGCTGTTCGTGGTCGAGAGCGGTTCAACCCGGACCAGGGCCGGGATCGAAGCACTGAACCGCCTCGAAGCGACCGGCGCTCATGTCCTCGGTGCAGCGCTCACCAAGGCTTCGACGGAAGCGGGATACGGCTACGGCCGCTACGGTTACGGCTATGCCTACGGGCGGCATGCTGTGGACAAGAAGCGGACCGAAATCCTAATGATCCCCCAGGGGACGGAAAACTGAGGCCGATCGCGGCGGGGAAAATTTGAACGTGGCGCGCCGGCTGCTCGTGCTGCTGCTGGTGCTGGTGATCGCTGTTCAGGTCGTCAGAAACGCCGCGGTCGCCGCTTTCGCGGATGGCTCTCCGGATTTGGCAAGCCGTGTCTGGCCGGGTCATCCGGCCGCGGAAACGTCTCTCGCAATGACCGAAATCGGCCGGGCAGCCCGTCAGGGAAAGCCCGTTCCAGCGGCCGTTTTCGCGATGGTGGACGACGCCGCGCGCAAAGCGCCGCTCGCACCCGAACCATTCCTCGTGCACGGAGTGCAGGCCCAGCTCGCCGGCAACGCTCCGCTGGCTATCGAGGCGTTCGCCGCCGCATCGCGGAGAGACCCGCGCTCTCTTCCGGCTCATTACTTCCTCGCCGACACCCTGTTTCGGTCGGGAGATGCACGGCGAGGGCTCGATCAAGTCGCCGTTCTCGCGCGGCTCGCTCCAGGCGGCCTCTCGAGCGTCGCGCCTTATGTCGCGGCTTATGCAAGAGACCGGAAAACCTGGCCGCAGCTACGCGAACTCTTCCGCTCCGAGCCCGACCTCGAGGAAGCGGCACTGTCGGCCCTCGCGGCCGATCCGAACAACGTCGGCACGATCATCGCGCTGGCCGATCAGCAGCATCGCGGCCCGAACGCGACGTGGCTGCCGCCACTCGTGAACGGCCTCGTCGCCGCGCGGCAGTATGCGAAGGCTCGCGCGGTCTGGTCCACGACGTCTCGCGCACAGGCCGATGGACTCGTTTACGACCCGGATTTCTCCGATGCCAATGCCCCCCCGCCGTTCAATTGGATGCTGATGTCCTCGACGGTCGGTCTCGCGGAGCGCCGGGCCGGGGGCGGTCTGCACGTCATTTTTTACGGTCGCGAGGATGGGCTGATGGCGCGGCAGCTGTTGATCCTGCCACCGGGGCAGTACCGGATCAGCATGTCCGCAACAGGGAATCCGGGTGATTCCCGTGCGCTGAACTGGTCCTTGCGGTGTGATGGGTCGCAGGCACCGTTGGCTGCCATGCCGCTCGACGTCGCCGCCACGCGCCCGTGGACCTTTACCGTCCCGGCGAGCTGCCTCGCCCAGTGGCTCGAACTGTCGGGCGTTTCTTCCGATGTCAGCCACCAATCCGAGGCCACCGTCAACAGCATCCGCCTCGTTGCAGAGCGGTCCAGTGATTAATCGTGCACGCGAGGCGGTTGCGCCGATTTATCTGCTCCTGTGCCTGGTCCTCGGCGGCAGCGCGCAAGGGATTTGGCAAAACATGGTCCTGCAGCTGATCGGGCTCGCGATCCTTGCGTGGGCCGCATGGTTCGAGACCGGACAGCCGCTCGCTCGCCCGGCTCGACAGCTCCTGGTCATCGCAATCCTGGCAATCGCTCTCATTGCGCTTCAGGTCGTGCCATTGCCCGCATCGCTATGGACGCGTCTTGGCGGCAGAGCTCCCATCGGCGATGGATACCGCATTCTGGGCCTGGGCGGTCCGGCGTTCCCCCTCTCATTAACGCCCTACCGCTCGCTCGATTGCCTCCTCGCGACGATCCCGCCAGTGGCACTCTTCATCGCGATCGTGGGCCAACGGGCTTATCGTCCACGCTGGCTCGCTGCGGCGTTGCTTCTCGGGACAATGGCCGGCGTCCTTCTTGGTGCGCTGCAGGTGACGGAGAGCGGCAACATCGCGGACTCCCATTGGTACATCTACGCGACGAGCAGCTTCGGCTTCGCCACGGGATTTTTCGCGAACGCCAATCACATGGCGGATCTTTTGGCGTGCACATTGCCGTTTCTGGCAGCGCTCCTCGCGTCAGCGCTCACCGGGAACCGGCAGCGCAATTCGGCGGTTCTCGTCGCGGTCGCAGCTGCCGCGCTGCTGATTGTCGTGGGCATCGCGCTCAACCATTCGCTTGCGGTCTATGGCCTCACGCCGCCCGTGCTCGCCGCGAGCGCACTGCTGCTCATTCCAAAACGGAGTGTCTGGAGACGCTGGTGGACGGTCGCAACGGCCTTGCTGATCGTTGCCGCCGTTGCCGGACTCGCGACGACCTCCGTCCGCACAGGTCAGTTGAGGAGCGATGTCGAAAACTCCGCCCAAAGCCGGGAGGAAATGCTTTCGACCAGCACTCGGGCGATGCGAGATTTTCTGCCGTGGGGCTCCGGCATCGGCTCCTTCGCGGAGGTCTATCATCTCTATGAAGACACTGCGCTGGTCGACAACACTTACGTGATCCACGCGCACAACGATTATGCGGAGCTCGCGCTCGAAACGGGAGTGCCGGGCATGCTGCTGATGATTGCATTCCTCGCCTGGTGGGGACGCGCCGCGTGGAGGAGCTGGCGCTACGTGGACGCGGGCGCCTATGCGCGCGCTGCATCCATCGCCTCGGGCGCAATCCTTCTTCACAGCCTCGTCGATTTTCCGCTTCGCACCGCAGCGATCAGTGGCGTCTTGGCAATGTGCCTCGCCCTCCTGGTGGAGCGACCGGCGCCGGCGGCGCGAGCCGGCTCCGACCTTCGGCCGACCCGACACCTGGTGTTCAGATGAACATTGGTGAGCCCAGCTGGATTCGAACCAGCGACCTACTGATTAAAAGTCAGTTGCTCTACCGACTGAGCTATGGGCCCACGCCCGAGAGCGGTTACCCGCGCGGGGGTCTTCGGGCAAGGCGCCGGGCGAGATGGCGAGCGGTCAGGTTTCCGTGGATGCGCCATTCGGGTGCGATTGCCGTGAGCGGCTGGAGAACAAAGCTGCGTTTCGCGATCTGCCGATGGGGAATGGTGAGCTCGTGCGAACGGAACTGACCGCCGCTCCAAAGCGCGAGATCGAGGTCCAGCACTCGCGTGCCCCAGCGCTTACCCCGGCGGCGCCCGAAGTCACGCTCGATCGCCTTCAGGCGCGTCAGCATTTCAGGCGGTTCGAGATCGCTTTCGACGAGCGCCACCGCATTCGCGAAATCGCGTCCCGCCGGACCATGTGCGGGGTTGAGGATGATCGGCGAAGCATCGAACAAGCTGAACGCCTCGTCGAGACGCGCAATCGCCGCCTCTACGACCGCGGCGGGCCGGCCCAGACGGCCGTGCGGGCGGTTGGAGCCGATCGCGATCGCATAGAGGTATTGAGGTTCGGCCAAACACCAACCGTTCGTCCCGAGCTTGTCGAGGGACTGCCTTTCCTTTGCGGCCCTAAGAACAAGAACAGTCCTTCGACAAGCTCAGGACGAACGGTATGGGGAAGCATGAACGTGGCCACCCCCGCCGAGCTGTCGCCAGTTCCGGAAGCCGAGGCGCCGCGCGACTGCCCGTTGTGCCCGCGGCTCGTCGCCTTCCGCGAGCAGTGCCGGATCGAGTTCCCGCACTGGTGGAACGCGCCGGTGCCGGCGTTCGGCGATCGCAATGCGTGGCTCACGATCGTCGGCCTCGCTCCGGGCAAGCAAGGCGCCAATCGCACCGGGCGGCCCTTCACCGGCGATTATGCGGGCGAGCTGCTCTACTCGACTTTGCTCAAGTTCGGCCTTGCGGATGGCGAATATCGCGCAGACCCGAGCGACACGCTGAGGCTCAGGGGCGCGATCATTCTAAATGCGGTCAAATGCCTGCCGCCGGCCAACAAGCCCGAGCCGCGCGAGATTGCCACTTGCCGCACCTATTTCGAAGTGGCGCTCGGCGCTCTTCCGAATGTTCAGGTCGTCGTCGCTCTTGGCCAGATCGCGCATGTCGCCGCAGCCCGAGCGCTGGGCCTGCCTCCAGCGTCGACGAAGTTCAGTCATGGTGCCGAGGCGGCAGCGCCAGACGGCCGTATCCTGCTGTCGAGCTATCATTGCTCGCGCTACAATCAAAACACGGGGCGGCTCGATGCCGCCATGTTCGAAAGCGTGTTCGAGCGGGCGCTGGCCGTCAAATGTCTTCGGTAAGCCGACCGTAGAGATCCGGTCTTCGGTCGCGGAAGAAGCCGAAAGCGGCGCGGTGCTTCTTCGCTTGCGCGAGATCGAGCGTGGCGACGAGGACGCCCGTCTCCTCGGCGCCGAACTCGGCGAGGATGTCGCCGCGCTCGTCGCAGATGAAACTGTGGCCGTAGAAGCGCTG
>DATMHG010000006.1:0-7498 GCA_035555035.1 Sphingomicrobium sp. | reverse complement strand
CATGGGCCGGCTGGAGCTCGAGTTCCCGACCAACTCCACCCTGCGCAGCGTCGGACTCAGGCCGTCGGCATTCATCGACGTGGGATCGCTGTTCAGTTTGACGAAGCCGCAGCTGACCGATATCGGCATTATTTGCACGCCTAACGCCGGAGTATCCGGTGGGCAGCTGTTCCTGCCGCCTGGCGCGCACTGCCCCGGCGAAGGCAGCGCCGGCACCTTGACCGGGGATGATTTCGTACGCACGCCTGGGTTCAAGGAATTCTTCTTCGGCAATTCCGCTAAGCCGCGCCTTTCGATCGGCATCGGCGTCAATTGGACATCGCCGTTCGGCCCGCTGCGGCTCGATCTCGCCAGGGCGCTTTTGAAACAAAAGGGTGATGAAACCAAATTGTTCAGCTTCAACGTAGGAACTGCATTCTGATGAAAATTCTGCTTATTTCGGCCGCTCTTGCGGCCTCGATCATTCCGTCTGCGGCGAGCGCCCAGGCGATCCCCAGTGCCGTCGTTGCCGTCGTCGACCTCGAGAAGGTCACCAGCGAGTGCAACGCCTGCAAGACCGCAGCTGCCGCGCTGCGCAGTCAAGCGACTGCGCTTCAGAGCCGTCAGACGGCACTGGCTACCCCTCTCGAAACCGAGGGTAAGTCGATCCAGGCGGCCGTCGATGCGCTGAACGGAAAAGAGCCCGATGCGGCGCTTCAGACGCGCGCCAAGGCCTGGCAGTCCAAGCGCGACGCCGCTGCTCAGGAGATCACGCGCGGCGAGCAGCAGCTGCAGCGCAACCAGGCATACATCAACCAACAGGTCCGCGATAAGCTGGGTCCCATCTACAGCCAGGTGATGCAGCGTCGCGGCGCCAACATCATGGTCGAAAGCGGCGCCACACTCGCGACCGCCACGAGCGTTGACGTTACCAACGACGTCCTCACTGCGCTCAATTCGGCGATGCCCACGATTGTGACGCAGGCTCCCGCCCAGGCTACGACGCAGCGCAAACAGCCGCAGGGCCGCTAAAGCGCCGATGAACGAGCAGCCGGCCAGCGCCGCTGTCACTCAGCTCGATATCAAGCGAGTGATGGCGGCGCTGCCGCATCGCTATCCGATGCTGCTGGTCGACCGGGTTGAGAGTCTCGATCCGGAAAAGGGCATCACCGCGATCAAGGCGGTGACGGTCAACGAGCCCTTCTTCCAGGGCCATTTCCCGGCGCGTCCCATCATGCCCGGCGTGCTGATCGTCGAGGCGCTCGCTCAGGCGGCAGGCGTGCTCGCCGTCGAGGCGCTCGGCCTCGCAGGGTCGGGCAAGCTCGTCTATTTCATGGCCATAGAAGGCGCGAAGTTCCGACAACCAGTCGAACCTGGCGTCCTCCTCAAGCTCGAGGTCGAGTTCGTTCAGAAGCGCGCGACCGTGTGCAAGTTCGCTGGGCGGGCGAGCGTCGATGGCAAGCTCGTTGCCGAGGCCAGTTTCACCGCGATGATCGCGGATCCGCCGAGCAGCTGACCTCCCAGCCCGAGGGGCTGCGATGAATCCGGAAAGCCTCCTCCAGTGCCGCACTTGCCAGCATTTCGCCGGGACTGAGGTCGGCCCGAATTTCGCCACCTGCGATCAATAGCGCGCGGTCGAACGCTACGACCCGGTCGATATCGTGGAGGGCGACGAGCGCGGATGTCCCGTCGGACACGGTCTCGCGCAGGATTTGCAACAGCTTCAGCACCCAATAGGGGTCGAGATTCGAGAGCGGCTCGTCGAGAAGCAGCACTTGGGGCCTGGGGGCGAGGGCCCTCGCGAAGAGGACCCGCGCGCGCTCACCGGTGGAAAGACGATCGACCGGGCGGTCCGCGAGCTGCTCGAGCTCGAGCTTCTCGATGAGTTCGTCGACGCGCCGCTTGTCGCGCTGCGGCAGACCCAGCGCGATCACGTCCCGAGCGGCGATCGGCCAGACCAGGTCGCGTGAGGCGGGCAGGTAAGTCGCGAGGTAGGGCCGCCGTGCGGGCGCGGTCGCCGTCAACTCTTCACCGCCAATCCGGACATCTCCGGTCGTGCGCTCGACATCGGCCAGAGCGCGCAAGAGGCTCGTTTTGCCGCTGCCGTTCGGGCCGATCACCGCCACAAATTGCCCTGAGTCCACTTGCAAGTTGGTTGGCCCCAGCCTTTCGTGCAGCGTGATCTCGGCAGCGTCGAGCAGTGGCGTCATGCCGTCACCCGCCGCCGCATCGTCACGACGATCCAGATGAAGAGGGGCGCCCCGACGACAGTCGTCAGCACTCCGACCGGGATCGCTCGTCCCGGCGGTCCAAAACGGACCGCGAGGTCGGCGAGGAGCAACAGCATGCTTCCGATCAGCGCCGCCGGGATGAGCGCGCGGCCCGGGTGGCCCCGCGTCAGCCGCCGCGCGGCATAGGGTGCCATCAAGCCCACGAAACCGATCGCACCGCAGACCGAAACGCAAGCGCCGATCGCAACCGACGCAAGGACGATGACCTCGAGCGCGAGCCGCCGGGGAGCATAGCCGAGCGACGCGGTAACGTCCTCCCCGAGCGCCATCAGGTCGAGCGCACGGCTTCTCGTGACCAGCAAGGCGCAACAGGCAGCGGCAGGGATCAGTGCAACGGCTGCCTGGGGCAAGCTGCGGTCGACGAAACTGCCCATCAGCCATTCGAAGCTGTCGTAAAACGCGAAGGGGGAGGGAGCGAGGGCGAGCAGCAAGCTCGTTCCCGCGCCGGCCGCGAGCGCGACTGCGACGCCCGCGAGCAGCAGAACGGTCGGGTCCGCTCGTCTGCCCGCGAGCACGACAATGATCGCGAGTGCGGCAAGCGCTCCCACCGCACCGGCGCCGGCCAGTGTGAGCGGGCTGCTCAGGCCAAGCCAATAAGAGCCGAGGACAGCGCCCAGAGCCGCTCCGCTGCTGCTTCCCGTGATGTCGGGTGACGCGAGCGGGTTGGCGAACAGCGCCTGGAGCGCGGCGCCGGTCATTCCGAGCACGGCGCCATAGCCAAGCGCGAGGAGGGTGCGCGGCAGCCGCAGCTGCGTGAGTAGCAGCCAAGCTGTGTCGGGCGCGGTCTTGCGCAACTCCAGCACGGGGGCGACCGGCACCAGCAGGTGCGCCAAGGCGACAATCGCGACAAACGCCAGGAGCCAGCCCCTCATCGGGCGAGCCTTCGCAGCCGCTCGATCTCAGGGATCATGAGCGGACCCACACAGGTCCATCTCCGGCCGTCGGTCACGATCCGCCTCGCCCGGGCGTGCCGGACGATCGGATGGTCGAGCCACTGAACGCCGCCGGACATTTCTCCCACACGATAATTGCTTCGAATCAACACCTTTGGTGGATATATTAAGAGTGTCTCGAGCGTTGCCCGACCCTCGGGGAGAGGACGCTGCTGGAAACCGGCGAGCCTCAACCACTGCGCCCGGACCGAGCCGACCGAGAGGCTGTCGCCATGCCCCGAGATCCAGATCGCGTCGCTCGCCTGCGGCGGAGCGCTCCGCCGTAGCTCCTCTATCCGCGCGATCCACGGATCGGCGCGTCTCGAATCGCCCAATGCCCCCGCGACCGTTCGGAGGTTCTGCTCAACCTCCTCGATACTGCTCCCATAGGGCAGATCGAGCGCCCGCATATGCAAGTGCGAGGCCAGCAATTTGGTGGCACGTCCGCCGCCGCCCATCGTCAGGAGCAGCGTCGGCCTCAGCGTCAGCACATCCTCGATCGATCCGCGGTTGCCTTTGTATCGCCGCGCCTCTTGCCAGAGCGGCGACTCCAGCGGATCGCGGGAGAGGTAGCTGACGCTCACGATCTGCTCGGGCCGCGCGAGCAGCAGGAGATATTCGTCGGTGCACAGGTTCAGCGACGCGACCCGCGCCGCTGCGCTAGCGCCGAGAAGAAAGGCGAACGCCGGCATAGATGCTTCGACCTTCCGTCCGATATCCAAACACGTCCTGGTAGCGCGCGTTGAACGCGTTGGCCGCGCGCGCGAAGACCTCCATCCCCGGGGTCAGGGTATAAGCCACGCGTGCTCCGCCGAGCCAATAGGAGCGAAGGCTCACGACGTCGAAGGGCGGCACGTCCCGACGGTCGAGATGTGCGCCGACATAGGCCACAGACGCGCCGTAGGTCAGCCTTCCGAAAGCGCCATCGAGTGCGATCGAGCCGCTATGCTTTGGCCGGCGGAGCTCGGTGACCTGGCCCGAACCGAATTGCGCAGGCTCGGTCGCATGCAGGTAAGCGTAGTTTGCCGATAGACGCAGCTTGTCGGCCATCTGCCAGCCGATTTCGGCCTCGACTCCCGACCGATGACTGGTGCCCGGCGCGTTGATGCTGCTCGTGAAGGTTGAATTGTCGACGATTTCATCATGCAGCCGCTGCTGGTAGCCGGTCAGCGACGCTTGAAAGTTCCCGCGGCGATAGCGGATTGATCCTTCGAACCCGCGAGAGCTCTCCGGCTTGAGCGACGGGTTTCCAACGAAACTCCCGGGAAAGAATCCAAACAGATCGAAGAAGGTCGGCTGTGCTATTCCTTCCGCATAAGAGCCAGCCAGCGAGATGCCTCCGCCGACTTGCCCTAGGACGGAAGCGCGGAGGGTGGTTGCGTCCTTGAACCGGTTGAACACGTCGCGGCGGACCGCCACGTCGCCCGTAAGCGTCTTTGTCTCTGCCCGCCATTCGAGGGTCAGCGCATTATGATTGCGCGTCCGGTCCTGATCGGTGAAGCCGCCGAACGCCGTGTCTCTGGCATGAAAGGTTTCTCGCTCGGCATCCGCAGCGGCGATCAATCGATGGGTGACCGAGCCCGTCGTGAAGCGCCGCTCAATTTGCGCGGTAAGATTGCGCCGGGCCCCGCTGGTTCGGTTCAGCTCGTCGTTCGCCAGGAAATTACGATTGGAAGAGTCGAGCAGCGATACACCGACGCGGCCGCTCCAAGTCGAATCCTCCTCGCCGAATTGTGCCCAGACGCGGGCTGCCCCCAGCCTGTTGCGGCTATTGTCCAATGTGTCGATGTGCTGGAAGGGGGGGTTGGGATTGAATCCGTCGAATTCGCTCTTGGCGCTCACGGCGAAGGCAGCTGCGCCGAGTTCAATTGAAGGCGCGATCTTCCACGTCCCGCGGAGACGACCAGAGAGATTGCGATAGCCGTCTTTGTCACCCGGTCCGGCCACGCTGTTGATCCCGGTCGCGCGCTGCCATCCGACGGCCGCTGCGAGGCTCCCTCGATCCGAGGAGACCGAATCCGATGCCGCGGCTCGCTCGAAGCAGAATGATCCGCCTTCGGCTGCGGCGCTGTAGCCGCTCGCATCGTCGACGCCGTTGACGGCCACGACGCCGCCGATCGCTTCGGAACCCCAGAGCGCCGATTGAGGGCCGCGTACGACTTCGATCCGCGAGACGATGTCGGCATTGAGCAAATCGAAGCGCGGCTGATCGCCGGTCGCGGGGTCGTTGGCACGAATGCCGTCGATGAACAGCAAAGTATGGTTCGCTTCGGCGCCACGGATGCGCACGTCGGTCAGCGATCCCGCGGGCCCTGAGCTGGATACGGCCGCCGAAGGCACAAGGCGGATCAGGTCGCGGGCGAGGGGCTCGTCGAGCCGCTCGATCCGCTTGGCGTCGATGAGGGTGACGCTCGCCGGCGTTTGCGCCTGTTTTTCAGGCGCTCGCGAGGCGGTGATGACGATCTGGTTGATGTCGATGGGTGTCGCGGGCATGAATTCCTCCTGTTGACGAACCTGTCGTCACAAGAGGGGCGTGCCCTCCGCTCCGTGGCTGATCCCGGCCGGGAAACGAACGACGGAGCAGGGCAAGTGTCTGACTCGATCGGCTTTTTGGGCCAGTCCTACAGTTGCGGGCACAGCGCCGGATTTGGACCGGCTTCCTTCTTTGCCGGCACCCGTGAGCGCCGGACCCTGTTCCTGGACGCACGGCTAAGTCCTGGGGCGAAACCTTGTCAAGCCAAGGCCTATTCGCTAGGTGCGCCCGACACTTGCTGCAGCTGGTCGGAAACCAGCCGCTAATCCAAGGAAATCAAAGATGAAGTCCGGTAGTCATCCCGATTATCACATGATCACCGTCGAAATGACCGACGGCACCAAATTCCAGACTCGTTCGACCTGGGGCAAGGAAGGCGACACGCTGCACCTCGAGATCGATCCGAAGGTGCACCCTGCCTGGGTCGGCGGCACCCGCCAGGTCCAGGAAGGCGGCCAGGTCGCGCGCTTCAACAAGCGCTTCGGCGGTCTCACTCTCGGCAAGAAATAACCGCTGCTTGTTCCGCGAAGCGCCGCGGATCGAGACTGAACGGCTGATCCTGCGCCCATTCCGGGCGGAGGACCTGGAGCCACTCGCCGCGATGTGGGCCGATGAAGATGTCGTCCGTTACATCGGCGGACAAAAGCTCGGCCGCGAGGACACGTGGCGGCGGTCGCTCGCCGCTTGCGGGCAGTGGCCCTTCACCGGCTTCGGCTATTGGATCGCCGAAGCGAAGGTGGACGGCTCCGTCGTTGGGCAGCTCGGCTTCGCCGACTTCAAGCGCGAGATGGAGCCGCGCATCGAAGGCGAGCCGGAGCTCGGTTACGTCTTTGCGCCTCGCGTGCACGGACAGGGCTTTGCCGCCGAGGCCTGCGCCGCCGTGCTCGACTGGGCGGACACAAACCTGAATGCTTCGTCGTACCCGGCAATCATTTCACCGGAGAACGAGGCGTCGATGCGCCTTGCCGAGCGGCTCGGATTCCGGCGCGAACCGGACGCGACTTATCGCGGAGAGACGATCGCGCTGTTCCGGCGTGCCCGTCCTTAGAAAGCACTCAGCCCGGTAATCGCGCGGCCCATGATGAGCGCGTGCACGTCGTGCGTACCCTCATAGGTATTCACGGTCTCAAGGTTGGCCGCGTGACGCATCACCTGGAACTCGGCTGAGATTCCGTTGCCGCCGTGCATGTCGCGAGCGGTCCGGGCGATGTCGAGGGCCTTGCCGCAATTGTTCCGCTTGACGAGGCTGATCGTCTCCGGAACGAGCTCGCCGGCATCGAGGCGACGCCCGACACGCAATGCCGCTTGGAGGCCGAGTGTGATCTCGGTCGCCATGTTGGCGAGCTTCAGTTGGACCAGCTGGTTGGAGGCGAGGGGCCTGCCGAACTGCTTGCGATCGAGCGTATACTGCCGCGCCGCCCGATAGCAGGCCTCGGCCGCGCCCATTGAACCCCAGGCGATCCCGTAGCGCGCGCGATTGAGGCAGCCGAACGGACCCTTGAGGCCTTCGACGTTGGGTAGCAGCGCGTCCTCGCCGACCTCGACACCGTCCATCACGATTTCGCCGGTGATCGAGGCGCGCAGCGACAGCTTTTCCTTGATCTTCGGGACGGAGAGCCCGTTCATGCCCTTGTCGAGCACAAAGCCGCGGATCTTGCCGGCATGCGCATCCGATTTCGCCCAGACCACGAAGACGTCGGCGATGGGGGAATTCGTGATCCACATCTTGGTGCCGGTCAGCCGATAGCCGTTCGCGGTCTTCT
>DATMHG010000005.1:0-10821 GCA_035555035.1 Sphingomicrobium sp. | reverse complement strand
TGTGCGAGCGCATGCTTGCTTCGGCGAGCGGAAGCGCCGTGGCGCAGAAGGCACATTCGGCGGAGACGCGGCCGATCAGCCAATGCGTGCGGCCGCAGCCGGGGCAATGGTTGACCTCATGCTCGCGATAAACGACGTGGTAGCCTCGCTCGTAAGGCTTCCAGGCTTCGCCGGAAGTGATCGGCATGGCAGACCTTCCTTTCGAAGAGGCCTAACGACCGACCTGCCGCGCGGTTGCGGCTACCGACGCAGGTTTCATCTCTGAAGAAGAACAGGTTATCGGTGGACTGAGGCTGTCCGCCGATCAGTCGGTGTCGGTCGGGACCGCGATACCTTCAAGCGAGATGGGCTGGGCGAATTCCGCGCCCAGCTTGTCGCCGGCCGTCCATTTGACCACGGCATTGGCGCGATCGCGGCCCGGAAGCATCAGCCAGACCCGCGATCCAACTTCGAACTCCGTCTCGGACGCGGCCATGAAGCCGCGCTCGGAAATGTTGAGAACCCTCGCTTCGACCCCGCTCGCGCCGAGCTCCCGCATCTTTACGTCGAGGTCCACCGGCACCCGTGAGTCGCGCCTGCGGTCGGTCACGTCCTCGGCGATCCGCGCCTTGATCATCCCAAAACTCATCTCCATCCGCCGCTTACCCCAGCGGAGTCGTGAAGGACAGGCCGACACGGCCGTCCTTGACCCACCTCACCTGTGCCCAGACGAAGCCGTGGTCAATAAGCTGCAGGGGCAGCCGTTCACCTATGTTAGGAACGTGCGGGAAGATGACCATCGCGCCCGATTTCGACACATTGATCAGCTGGACGACATGCTTGCGGCCGCGAAATTCCATGACCGCAGTGCTCGACACCGCCGGATGACGAGTCTCCTGCCGTTCGTCGATGCGGCGCTTCTCGCTCCGCGGGATCATCGAGCCATCGAGCGCAAAACCGGACGCCACGCGATATGCCTCCCCATTCAGGCAGGGGCAGCTTAGCCAGCGTCGCTTAAGGATTGGTTTGCAAGAATGATCGGGCGCGGCTGTTGCGCGGCCGCACTGGCGGCGCATGATACAGCCGTGTATGGATGAGCCGGGACGTGGGGTATTCGTTTAAAATGAACGGTTTGGCGCGGCGCAAAGCCACAAGTGCGAAATCCTCGATGATGCTGTTTGCAGGGCTCGCGGCCTTGATCGCTGCTCCGGCCGGAGCGCAGGTCAAGACCGGCTTGGCGATGCAGGTGCGGCCTGTCACTTCTGCTGCGAAACCTCCGGTGCAGCAGCCTCGAGCGGTAAAGACGAAGCCGACCCAGCCTCCCGTCACACCCGAGGCGCCGGTTCCGGGCAATCCGGACTACGCACCCGAAAGCGCGCAGGGCATCCAGACGCTCGCACCGGTGCCGCTGCCGCCGGTCGTTTGGGACGTCGTCAGCGCTCAGGATCTGCTCTCTTACATCCAGCAAATCGGCAAGGAGGGGCTGAACCCCGCCGACTACGACGCGGAGGAGCTCGACGCCGCGATCAAGAGCGGCAATCCGGCGATCGTCTCGCCGATCGCGACCGACCGCTTCGACCGAGTCTCCTCGGACCTGGCGCTAGGCCACATCAAGAAACCGGCGCGGATCGACTGGTGGGTCGTCGACAAGGACTTGGATGCGACCAAGCAGGATGCGCTGCTCCGGTCCGCGCTCGCCAAGCACGACATCCGCGACGCACTCGACGGGCTGCTCCCGACGCACCCGCAATATGCGGCGCTCAAGGCGGCGCTCGAGAACACGCCCGAAACGGATACGGTGAAAATCAACCGGATCCGCCTCAACCTGGATCGCTGGCGCTGGCTGCCGCGCGATCTCGGGCAGAAGTACATCATCGTCAACGTGCCGAGCTTCTACGCGACGCTGGTCGAGAACGGCGTCAATCGGTGGAAGCAGCGCGCGGTTGCCGGCAAGCTTTCGACTCCGACCCCGCAGCTCTCGGCGACCGCGGTCGGAGTGATCCTCAATCCCTGGTGGGAAGTGCCCAAGAGCATCGAGCATGAGGCCGCGGGCAAGAAGGGCTTCGTCGCGGTGAAAGGCGCGGACGGCCAGATCCAGCGCTGGCGGCAGCCGCCGGGGCCGACCAACGCACTGGGGCAGGTCAAGTTCGTGATGCCGAATTCGAAGGCGATCTACCTTCACGACACGAATGCGCGCAGCCGCTTCAACAGCGACGTCCGCGCGCTCAGCCACGGCTGCGTGCGCACCCAGCACATCCTCGATCTCGCAACCCAGCTGCTGGGCGACGATGACGGGACCTGGACTCCGGACCGGATCCAGGCCGCGCTCGACAGCAAGAAGACGGTTCAGGCGAATTTCGTGAAGCCGCTGCCCGTCTACATCGTCTATTTCAGCTCGGCCGCGCTGCTCGACGGATCGATCGTCGAGTATAAGGACCTCTATGGTCGCGATTCCAAGGCGATGGCGGCGCTCAACATGAAGGACGGCGGCGCGAGCCTCGCTCCGCCCAAGCCGAAGCCGGAAGACGAGATCGCGTCACCAGCGGCGAAGAGCGCGAAGCCTGCGACGAAGCCGACCGGCCAGATCGCAGCGCCCACAGTGAAGCAAAAGCCGGCGATCAAGCCGGCGGGACAAATCGCGACGCGGTAGATCGGTTCAGTTTCTGGGCTGATCCGAGCGATCGAGCACGATCGGATCGATGAAGGCGAGGCCGACGAGCCCGTCCTCGGCCCATTTCACCACTGCCGGGACCAGGATCCCGCCCTCGAACCGCACGTGGACCTTGTTGCCCGGCGTGAGGTCATGGGCGCCTTCTCCCATGACTCCGCCCTCGGAGATGTTGTGCAGCGCAAAGCTGGCCGGCGAGCCGTCGATCAGCAGCTTCAGCTGGCGGCCCTTGGCCGGCGTGCGCGGGAAGCGCCTTTGGTCGGCCGACGTGGTGACATTTCGGGGACGCGGGCTCGGCGGCGCAGCCTCGAGCACCGAAGCCTCGGCGAGCGGCACCGCAGTCCCGCAGAAGCCGCATTCTGCGCTCATGCGCCCGATATACCATTGCGAGCGACCGCAGCCGGGGCAGTGGTTCGATTCATTGGCGCGATAGACGATGTGGTGCCCGCGCTTGGCGAGGCCAGCCGCGAACGACGCCGAGGTGCGCTCGTACATCAGAACGTCCGGCATTCTTCGCTCCCACTCCTCTTGTCGCGCGCAAGGGTAGGTTCGCACTGCTTGCCGAGTGGTTACCGGCGCGGCGAATGAAATCTTGCCGCCAGCGTCATTTTCCGGTCGCGGGCGTCAACAGCAGGTCCTGATAATCCCAGCTGAAATCGGCGGCAGGCGAGACCGGCTTCATCGTCACTCGGTCGACCTTGCCGTCGGAGTCGAGCGAGAAGGTCACATAGGCCGGCTCTACCCACTTCAGCGCCGGATTCGTCCTGAACGTGTCGTACTGATAGTGGGTCAGAGGTCCTTCCATGCCGCTCGAGTGCGGGAAGGCGATGGTGAGGCCCTTGCCCGCCTGGCGCACCTGGATGGTGCCGTACCACGGGTCGGCATAGTCGCCGACGTAGCGCTCCAGCGGAAGCGACGGCCCGATCGCGGCGGGTTTTGCCTCGGCGGCCTGCACCTGCTTCGCTGCCGCTGTGAGCCGCGCGAGCTTGAAACTGTGAAATTTCTCCGGCCAGTGGCTCTGCGGATAACCGAGATAGTAGTCGAGCAGCTCGTCGCGCAGGCCGAGGATGATCTCGCCGTTCTCGCTGTTGGCGGCGATGAAGATGCCGACATTATTGCCCGGCAGAAGCGCGATCGTTGCCTGTGAGCCGAGGACGGCGCCGTCGTGCCCGATGACCTTCGCGCCGCGATAATCGGACACGTCCCAGCCGAGAGCGTAGAGGTTGAAGTTGGGATTGGTGACGGCGAACTCGGCCGGAAGTTGCCGGATGGGGGTCGGTACCACGCCGGTCCACATCTGCAGCGACTGCTCATCGGAGAAGAGGCGCTTGTCGCTCCCGGGGATCTTACCGTGCGCCAGTTGCGTCAGGAGCCAGCGGCTCATGTCGTTGGCGCTGATCGCGAGCCCACCCGCCGGTGCGGCGTTCTGGGCGATCGTCGCATTCTCGTCGAGCGGAGTCTGCGCGCCGAGGCCATGGATGGCGCCGCTGTTGCGGCTGTGCGGACGCGCACGGTCGGGATTGGCCTGGAACTCCGCGTCCGCGTCGGTCGAACGGTTCATCCCGAGCGGACCGAAGACGTGGTCATGGATATACTTCTCCCAGGTCTCCCCGCTGACCTCCTCGATCAGCTGGCCGGCGGCCATGTAGAGGATGTTGTCGTAGGCGTAGCCGCTGCGAAAGCTGGTCGCAGGCTTCAGATAACGGATGCGGCGCACCGTTTCCTTGCGCGACAGGGTGCTATTGGGGAGAAACAGGAGGTCGCCCTCGCCGAGGCCGAGGCCGCTGCGGTGGACGAGCAGGTCGCGGATCGTCATCTCGCGCGTAACCCACGGATCCCACATGCGGAAGTCCGGCATGTGGTCGATGACCTTGTCGTCCCACTTGATCTTGCCTTCGTCGACGAGCGTCGCCAGCGCAGCGTTGGTGAAGGCCTTGCCGGTCGAGCCCGTGAAGAAGATCGTGTCGGCATCGACCGGCTGGTTCGTCGTGATGTCGCGAACGCCCCATCCACGCGCGAGCGTGACCTTGCCGTCCTCGACGATCGCAATGGTGACGCCGGGCACGTCGAACGCTTTCCGCAGCTGCTCGACGCGCTGCTCGAAGCCGGCCGGCGGTGCGGCGCAGGCGCTCGCCGCGGCCATGACCAGTGCGAGGCCCGTGAATGCGCGGATGCCGAGCTTCAGCATGAAATCACTCCTGAGCGGAAAGGGGTTGCGGTTGAACAAGATTGCGGCCGCGCCACAGCTTCCATACGCCGACGGTGACCAGCGGCAGGATGAAGGTCGCGAGCAGGATGTAAGCGAGGGCGCGGTATCCCGTGGCGATCAGCTCCACAAGTCCGAAACGGCTTGCGACGAACATGCAGACGACGAGGACGACCGCCGCGATGCCGAGCCGCTGCCGGTGCGTCAGCTCACGGCCTGTGCGAGTGGCCCAGGCACGGTCGATGCGCTCGTTGATCGCGTGGACCGAGCTCGTGCCGCTCTCGAGCAAAGCGGAGAAGATCATCGCTTGGAACAGGAGGTGGAACGCCGGAATGCCGATCCCCTGCAGCAGGAAATCGGACGGCAGGGTGGCGCTTTGCACCTCGGTATAGAAAGCGACCATCGGAATGAAGAACAGCAAAGCCGGGAGCATCGTCAGCGGCCCGGCAATGATCCCCGCGACCACCGCGTCGCGCTCGCTGACGAGATGCCGCAGCACCGGCAGGATGATGACGGCCGCGACGATGTTGTAGCCGAAGTATGTGAGGCCCGAGAGCGCCCATCCAGCGGTCTGCGGATTGGCTGCGAACGCGCCCGGAATTCGGTCGCCGAACGTCGACAGCGCGAGCACGATGAACAGCGCGTAGACGCCGTACAGGAGGTAGGAGACGTCGCGGAACAGCGCTTCGACAGCCTTGTTGCCGAACGCCACGATCGCCGCAATGAGCGTGCCGAGCAAGGCGGTGCCAGTCCATAAGGGAGCGCCGAAGACGGCATTGCCGATTGCGCCCGCGGCCGCTCCATAGACGGCGAGGATCAGTACCACGAACAACAGGTAGGACAGCTCGAACAGGTGCCAGGCCGGCCCAAGCAATTGCTTGAAGAAGCTCTTGTAATCGTAGGTGCCGAACCGCCGGGCGGCGACGAAGGTGAGTGCGCAGAAGATGCTGAACAGCAATGTCGCGAAGAGGATGGCGTAGAGCCCGCCCCACGGCCCTCGCGACAGGAAGAATTCGGCAAGCTCGCGCCCGGTCGCATAGCCGCCGCCGATCACCACGGCTTTGACGCCGAGGCCCGGCAGGATGAAGCGCTTGAACCAGGTCGGGCGTGCGGTCACGACGCCAGCTTGGCGTTCAGCGGCGACAAAGAAAAGGGCCGCTCGAGGCGGCCCTTAGATACTCATCGGGTTAAGCCAGCTTGTCGGCGTAGATCATCCGGCCGCCGGCTAGCTTGCGCATCACGGCATATTGGTGCTCGCGCGACATCGCGAAACAGCCTTCCGAGCGTCCGAGCTGCCCGTGCAGCGGGATCATGTCGTCTTCGGCATACCAGGCATTGTGGATGACGATCGCGCGCGCCTCGGCGTTGTTGTTGCTCCAGTCGAGCCCGCGGACGCGCAGAGACAGGCCGTACTTGCCGTCATAATAATCGGTCGTGACGTAGGTCCCGTTCGACGTCGCATAGGAACCGAAGTCGTTGGAGAAACGCTGCAGGTAGCCCGAATGGTCGGGGTCAGAGCCGCGGCCGTGGGCGACGCGATAGCTGTCGACGTTGCCGCTGCGAAGGTCGACGACGTGGAAGCGCGGCTCTGCCGACGGTTTGGAGAAATCGACGATGCCGATCGAATCCCGCGCGTAGATCTGGTGCTGATCGAGCGCCGCCTTGGCGCGGGCGAAGAGCTGCGAGTCGATTCCGGCCGGAGCGCTGGGCGTCACGGGCCGGGCCGGTGCAGGCGAAACGGGCGCCAGCGGATCCAGTCCTTGCGGACCTGGAACGTATGACAATACGCTCGAACTTGCTGCAGTAGAAATCATCGCTCCGGCTGCCCCCATGGCCCCCAGACGCAAAATCTCCCTCCGGTTCAACGACACTCATGCCCTCCCAAAATGAAGTTCCACCTATACCATTCAAAGGGTTAACCGTGGATAACCCATATGGCCCGGTTTCGCGGCCCATCGTGCGCTATCCTCGTTTCATCGCACCATTCACGACTTTGCAACGCCTTGAACGCAGCGCCTGGTGCTGCTAAGGGCCGCGCGCCGCCGAGGTGTGACCTCTGACGGCCGCTATCGTGTTGCTGGCGAAACGGAGCCCACTAACCGCTTCGTTTGGATATGGGTATTAAGCCCCTGAATTTAAAGGAGTTTGACGGGAGTTTATGCAGATCATCGTTCGCGACAATAATGTCGAGCAGGCGCTGCGCGCGCTCAAGAAGAAGCTGCAGCGCGAGGGCGTCTACCGCGAGATGAAGCTGCGCCGTCATTACGAGAAGCCGAGCGAGAGGCGCGCTCGCGAGCGCGCCGCCGCAATCCGCCGCGCCCGCAAGCTCGAGCGCAAGCGCGCCGAGCGCGAAGGCGCTCGCTAAGCCTTAGCCGCCGCTCACAGTGTCCGTCGCCGAAGCTGCCCATCGTCCAGCCCGCGCCGGCCGGACGGTTGCGCTGTGGCTCGCATTTCTTGTCATCATAGGAGCTGGGGTCGGCCTCGCCTGGGTCGGCGCAGGAGCGCTCCGGCCTGAGATCACGGCCAGCGGCCTGCAGTTCCGGACGATCAAGGCCGGCAAGGGCGATCCGATCGGCCCGCAGGATGCGGCGCTTCTCGATTATATCGGTACGCTCGACGACGGCACAGTCTTCGACGCGAGCCAGAACCATGGCGGCCCGCAGCCGTTCACCGTCGGAGCCGTCTTTCCGGGCTTCGGCGAAGCCATGACCCGCATGAAGGAAGGCGGGCATTACAAGTTCACCATGCCGCCGCGGCTCGCCTTCGGCGACAAGCCGCCGCCGCAGGGCTTCCCCAGGGACAGCAATCTCACATTCGAAGTGCAGGTGCGGAAGATCGTCCGGAACGGAGCGATGCTGATGGGCGGAACTCCCGGCGGCGGGGCGCAGCAGCCGGAACAGCCGCAGCAAGGCGAACAGCCGCAACAATAAAGTCAGCCGGCCACCACCTCCGGTGGCTCGCCCTCTCTCGCCGCATGGCGATGGCTGACGTCGATCAGCACCACTTTCAGAGTCGCAAGGATCGGATCGGCGAACAATATGCCGAGGATGCCGAACAACGCGCCCATCAGCAGCTGCATCGCGAGCAGGACCGCAGGCGCGAGGTCGACCGTTCGGCGAGCGACGTACGGCACGACGACATACGCATCGATGTTGTGCACCAGGAAATAGACCACGATGCACCAGATCCCCTGGTCGGTGCTGGCGCTGAAGCCGACCGCGATCATCAGAACGCCCGAAACGATTGCGCCGATGTTGGGAATGAAGGCGAGGACCCCGGTCACCAGGCCAAGCAGGCCGGCCATCGGCACCGAGGCGAGCATCAGCATGAACCAGGTGAAGACGCCTTCGAAGATCATGGCCATCAGGCGGCCGAAGAGCAGCCGGCGCAGCGTGAAGCCGGCATGCTCGGCGATTCGGTAGAAGCCCGAGCGGGCGCGCAGCGGAAGCATCCACGCGATCCCGCGGTCGTAGAGGCGCGGCTCTGACGCCAAGAAGATGCCGATGACGATCATCACGATCATGCTCGCGGCCGCGCCAATCACGCTTCCCACCGCGCTCGTGAGCTTGCCAATTCCGCCGAGCAGGCCGCTGCCCATGTTCGCCGCCTGGCCGTGCGGTACCAGGCCCAGGGAGGCGGCGAATTCGGCGACACGCTGGAACTGAGCCGTGACCACCTCCCGAAGCGCTCCGAACTGCGCCGCGATGGCCGTTCCGGCGAACCAGAATACCCATCCCAAGAAGCCGAAGCCGAGCAGCAGGACCAGCAGCAGACGCCAGCCGCGGGGAATCGGCAGGAAGCGGCCGACGAGGCGCACTCCGCCGTCGAGGAACACGGCGAGGATGCCGCCGCCAACGATCAGAAGCAGCGGCTTCCCGAGGTAGATGATTCCGGCGATGGCGAGCGCGATCCCAAACCACACCGACGCCTTCTGCATCTCGCGCCGGACGATCGGATCGCGGAACTCCGCCGGACCTGGCCGCTCGACGTGCGGCTCGGTCGTCGGCGGCCGGTCAGCCATCAGCTGTTCCGGAGCGACCTTCCGGCGCGTCCTGGCCGCAGCGCCTCGAACCAGGTCAGCGGATTCCACCACACGGTCGAGCCGTCGAGCGAGAAGGTGATGAACTCGGCGCGGCCGCCGAGATTTTCCCATGGAACCGGGCCGCCGAGGCCGCCCTGCCATTCGGGCACGCGGCTGTCGGCGCTGTCGTCGCGGTTGTCGCCCATCAGCCAGACATGGTTGGCCGGAATGGCGACCGGGCCGAAATTATCCTCGCTCGAGCGGCCGAGCTCGACGGTTTCATAGGTCCTGCCGTTGGGCAGAGTCTCGCGGACCACAGGGACCCGGCAGTACGGCTTCCCGTCGGAGCCGCGGGTGCGATATTCGAACAGCGCCGGATCGGTCGGAGAGCCGCAGGGCGAATTGATGTCGATCGGCACCATGTCCGGGGGCAGCATCTGACGCTTCACTGCCTGGCCGTTGATGTACAGCTGGCCGTCGACCATCCGGATCACATCGCCCGGGAGCCCGATCACCCGCTTGATATAGTCGCTGCGTTCGCCGGGCGGCGTGACAATGACGATATCGCCGCGCTCGGGCATGTGCCCGAACAGCCGGCCGTGGGTCGGGGGGAAGATGTGGAAGCTCGGGGACACCCAGGACCAGCCGTAGGGATATTTCGTGACGACGAGCCGGTCGCCGGTGAGCAGCCCCGGCATCATCGATTCCGACGGGATGTAGAAGGGCTTGGCGACGAAGCTGTGGAACGCGAGAACGGCGAGCAGCACCCACAACAGGCCGCGGATCTCGCGCCACAAAGCGGAGCCTTTCTCTTCCTTCGTCTCGGCGGGAGGGGCGGCCGGCTCTTCGGCCTTCGCCTCGGGAGTGGTTTCGTTCAACAATCAGGGCTCCAGCTTGCGGACGGCGAGGATCACGAAGGCCTGCGCCCAGGGATGGTCGTCGGTCATGGTCAAGTGAATGTCGATGGCGTGGCCTTCCGGCGCAAGGGCGTCAAGCCGCGCCTTCGCTCCGCCGGTGAGATGTAGCGTCGGAGCGCCCGACGGAAGATTAACGACGCCGATGTCTTTCATGAATACGCCGCGCTTGAATCCCGTGCCGACCGCCTTGGAGAAGGCCTCCTTGGCGGCGAAGCGCTTGGCGAGGGTGCCCGCGGTCGTGTGCGGACGCGACGCGGCTTTCTTGCGCTCGACCTCCGTGAAGACGCGCTGCAGGAACTTGTCGCCCCAACGATCGAGCGAATTCTGGATGCGCTCGATGTTGCACAGGTCCGAGCCGATGCCGAGAATGGTCAAAACGACACCACGAACAACTGCCAGAGCGCTATGGCGACAAGAATGACGATGAGCGCGACGGCGGACGGTGCGGCGGAATTGGACGACCAGGCACGTCTGCCGAGAACGGCCGCAATCAGGGACGGGACGAGCCCAAGCGCGAGCCAGTTCGTGAGCAGCCACGGGGGGTAAGTATCGCGCCAGGCCAAGGCCGAAGCGATGCAAGTCGCTGCGAGATATAGGAGCGCGAAGCCCATGACGAGGCCGGCAAGATAACGGCCTCCGATTGCCTGCCGGCGCATCACCGCGCGCTGTCCATCAGCTCGCGCATTCGGCGGACGCTCGCTTCGAGGCCGGTGAAGATCGCCTCGCCGATGAGGAAATGGCCGATGTTGAGCTCGGCGATCTGCGGGGTCGCGGCGACCGGCACGACATTGTCGAAGGTGAGGCCGTGTCCGGCGTGCGGCTCGATCCCGTTCTTCACTGCCAAGGCCGCGCAGTCGCCGATCCTCTTCAACTCGGCCGTACGCTCCTCGCCTCGAGCGTGGGCGTAGCGGCCGGTGTGGAATTCGACGACTGGCGCGCGCAGGCGCAACGCGGCTTCGACTTGCCGTTCGGTTGGCTCGATGAACAGGCTGACGCGGATGCCCGCACCGCCCAGCTTGTCGACGTAATA
>DATMHG010000004.1:0-54055 GCA_035555035.1 Sphingomicrobium sp. | reverse complement strand
CTCGTCCTGCTTGAGCGCGCGGCTCTGACGGCGCTCGCGGGCGTAGCTGGCGGCATTCTGATAGGCGACCTCGCCTTGCGCGAGGCCCTGGAGCCCGACGCCGAGCCGCGCTGCGTTCATCATGATGAACATGGCGGCGAGCCCTTTCTCCGGCTCGCCGACGAGCCAGCCTTTCGCCCCGTCATAGTTCATCACGCACGTAGCATTGCCGTGAATGCCCATCTTCTTCTCGAGCGCGCCGCACGAGAGCGCATTGCGCTGGCCGATCGAGCCGTCCTCGTTCACCAGGAACTTCGGCACCACGAAGAGCGAAATGCCTTTCACATTGTCCGGCGCACCCGCGATCTTGGCGAGGACGAGATGGATGATGTTCTCGGAAAGGTCGTGCTCGCCCGACGAGATGAAGATCTTGGTGCCGCTGATCGAATAGCTGCCGTCCGGACTGGGATCCGCGCGCGTTTTCAAGAGACCGAGGTCGGTGCCGCAGTGCGGCTCGGTCAGGTTCATGGTGCCGGTCCATTTGCCGGTGACCATGTTCGGGACGAATTTCTGCTTGAGCTCGTCGGAGGCCTTGATCAGCAGCGACGCGATCGCACCGGCGGTCAGGCCCTGGTACATTTCGAAGCTGTGGTTCGCCGACAGGATATACTCGGTGACCGCAGTGCCCACGACCTGCGGCAGCCCCTGTCCGCCATATTCCTCCGGAGCGGTCAGCGTCGGCCACCCCGCCTCGACGAATTGGTCATAGGCTTCCTTGAATCCCGGCGGCGTCACCACGCTGCCGTCGTCGTTGCGCTTGCACCCAACCTCGTCGCCGACGCGGTTGAGCGGCTGCAGCACCTCGGCGGCAAAGCGGCCCGCCTCCTCGAGGATCGCATCGATCAGGTCGGGAGTCGCATTGGCGAAGCCCGGGAGGTTCGAATAGCGGCCGATGTCCAGCACGTCGTTCAGAATGAAGCGGGTGTCGCGCACTGGCGCGGAATAGGTGGGCATTCGAGCTTACCTCCGTGTCAGTACCGTCCTATTCTGCAACTCAGGAACCGTCCAGCGGGTGTTAAGGTCGTTTCGCCGACACTGCATCGCGCCCGAAAGGAACGAACATGAATCTCGCCAAGATGCTGATCCCTGCCCTGATGCTGGCGAGTCCCGCCGCCGCGGCGCCTCACACGGAGACCGCGGTGCTCGCGGGCGGCTGCTTCTGGGGCATGGAAGCGGTGTTCGAGCATGTGAAAGGCGTAACGAACGTGGTGTCCGGCTACGCCGGCGGGTCGGCTAGCGATGCCACCTACGACAAGGTCAGCTCGGAAGGCACCGGTCACGCCGAAGCGGTGCGCATCACCTACGATCCGGCGCAGGTCAGCTACGCGAAGCTTCTCCAGGTGTTTTTCACCGTCGCGCACAATCCCACCGAGGTGAACCGGCAGGGTCCCGACGTCGGCACCAGCTATCGCTCGGCGATCTTCCCGCAGTCGGCCCAGCAGGCGCAGGTCGCGAAAGCGTTCATCGCCAGGCTCAACGGCATGCACGTCTACAAGGCGCCGATCGCTACCCGGATCGAAAGCGGAGGATTCTACCCGGCTGAGGCGTACCACCAGCACTTCTACGACAAGCACCCCTTCTATCCCTATATCGTGTTCAACGATCGACCGAAGGTGGCTTCGCTCAAAGCCAAGTATCCCAGTCTTTTCAAAGCCTAAGCTCGCCTAAACCGTTAAGATTTCACGGTTTATTCAGGTGAGGGGCGACAAAGGCCGTCGCTCACCTTATATGACGGTTTCATTGCCGCCAGCCGGGGCTCGGGATGCTGACGACCAATCCGTTCGATGACGACAAGCTGCACGAGGAGTGCGGCATCTTCGGCATCTGGGGTGCCGACAATGCGGCGAGCTTCGTCGCATTGGGGCTGCACGCTCTGCAGCATCGCGGCCAGGAAGCGGCAGGCATCACCACATTCGACGGCAAGCATTTCCACTCGCATCGGGCGATGGGTCATGTTGCGGGCAATTTCGACCGCGACGACATCATCCGCAAGCTCGCCGGCCGCAGCGGCATCGGCCATGTCCGCTATTCGACCACCGGCGAGACGGCGCTGCGCAACGTCCAGCCGCTGTTCGCCGAATTGGCCGAAGGCGGGTTCGCGGTCGCCCACAACGGCAATCTCTCGAACGCGATGAAGCTGCGGCGGACGCTCAATCGTCGTGGATCGATCTTCCAGTCGACCAGCGACACCGAGGTGATCATCCACCTCGTCGCGACGTCGCATTGCACCAATTCGCTCGA
This sequence comes from Sphingomicrobium sp., assembly GCA_035555035.1. GTDB lineage: Bacteria > Pseudomonadota > Alphaproteobacteria > Sphingomonadales > Sphingomonadaceae > Sphingomicrobium. The sequence goes on along the minus strand of DATMHG010000004.1, from coordinate 51,775 downwards.
CCGCCTGACCGATGCGCTGAAGCAGGTCGAAGGCGCTTATTCGCTGCTGGTGCTTACCGAAGACGGGCTGATCGCCTGCCGCGACCCGCTCGGCATCCGGCCGCTGGTGATGGGCAAGCTCGGCGAGGCCACGATCTTCGCCTCCGAAACCGTCGCTCTCGACGTGATCGGCGCGACCTTCATCCGCGACGTCGATCCCGGCGAGCTGGTGCTGGTCAACGACAGCGGCATCCGCTCCTTCCGCCCATTCGAGAAAGTGGCGCCGCGGCCGTGCATCTTCGAGCATGTCTATTTCTCGCGGCCGGATTCGATCGCGGAAGGGCAGTCCGTCTACGAGGTGCGCAAGGCGATCGGCGCCGAGCTGGCGCGCGAGGCGCCTGTCGAAGCCGATTATGTCGTGCCGGTGCCCGACAGCGGCGTGCCCGCCGCGATCGGCTTCAGCCAAGCGTCCAATATTCCGTTCGAGCTCGGGATCATCCGCTCCCACTATGTCGGCCGGACCTTCATCCAGCCGAGCCAGGAAGTCCGCCATCTCGGCGTGAAGCTGAAGCACAACGCCAACAGTGCCTTGGTCCACGGCAAGACCATCGTGCTGGTGGACGACTCAATCGTCCGCGGCACTACCTCGGTGAAGCTCGTGCAGATGATGCGGGACGCGGGCGCTCGCGAAGTGCACATGCGCATCGCATCGCCGCCGACCAAGCACAGCTGCTTCTATGGCGTGGACACGCCCGAGCGCGCAAAGCTGCTCGCGGCGCAGATGAGCGTCGAGCAGATGCGCGACTACATCAACGCGGACAGCCTCGCCTTTATCTCCATCGAGGGCCTATACCGCGCGCTCGGGCAGGAACGGAACGCCGCGCAGCCGCAGCGCTGCGACGCCTGTTTTACCGGCGCTTATCCGACCACGCTGACCGACGTCAGCGACAAGGACCGCGGCGCACCGCTCTCATTGGTGGCGAGCCGCTAGTCCATTTCGGCGGAATCTTCCGCCGTTCCCGATCCGGTTCAAGTGGGCCGGTCGCTGAACAGCGGTTACTCGTTCGCGCATGCACTATCAGCGTGCTGAATTCCCGCTCAAGCTCGACGGCCTCGCCGCGGCGCGGGAATTCTTCGCGGGTTGCATGGTCGACGCCGACCCCAGCCGGGAAAGCCTGTGGGTTGCGCACGTTGATGACCAAGCGCGTTGCCTCCATGTATCCCGCCACGCCGGCGACGAGCGCGGAGCGCTCTTCCCCATCCGGACGATCATTGCCGACGCCGCCGAGCTTGGAAGCAGCGGAATCGTCCTGGCTCACAATCACCCGAGCGGCGATCCGCGGCCCAGTGAATCCGACTGCCGCTGCACGCGGCGGCTCGCGACCGCCGCCGAAGCGCTCGACTGCACGGTGCTCGACCATCTGGTGTTCGCCGGCAGCGAATGCACCAGCTTCAGACGGTTGGGCCTGCTCTAGCTCTTGCAGGGGACGATCTGCTCGGGCGCGGGTTTGGGCCGCGCGAGACGGAATGAAATGAAATAGACCTCACCGCCGGTAAGCGTTTGAAACTTCAACGGCTCCATTCCGAGCGCAGCGAATTCGCACTTGAGCTGCGCGGGCGGGATGCCGTGCCGCTTCACCGGTCGATCGGCATCAACGACGACGATCAGCCCGCCCGGCTTAACGCCATCCCGCAGGTGCCACAGGAAGGCGTAGGGCGACTGCACCTCATGATACATGTGGACGAGGAAGACGCGGTCGAAAGACTGCGCGGGGAGCATCGGATTATCGGGGGTGCCGAGCTTCACCGCGACATTTTCGAGATTTTCGCGCTGGACGCGGTCGCTCAGCGCGTCGCGCACCTGCGGCAATATGTCCTCGGCGAGGACCCTGCCCTTCTCGCCGACGGCCGGCGCGAGCCGGACGGTATAATAGCCTTCGCCGGCGCCGACGTCCGCAACGGACATGCCGGGCTTGAGGTCAGCCAGTTCCATGACCTGTTCCGCCTCGCCGACACGGTCGCGCGCGTCCTCGGTCGAGAAGGTGTCGCCGACGATCGGGGCGACGTCCCGGTGCGCCGGAGGAAAGCGCGGCTGCGTCGGCTGCGCGCGGCAGCCGGCGAGGAGGATCAACGTACCAAGTGCTACAAGCGCGTTCGTCCTGAGCGAAGTCGAAGGGCGTTGCTCCAGCGCTCCAGTCAAACGCCCTTCGACTACGCGCTTTGCGCTCCGCTCAGGACGAACGGGGCTCAACGTCGGTCCTACTCAACATCCTCGACCTCGATGGTTTCGCCGGTCACGCGCTGCGACAGCGCCGCGGCCATGAACCGGTCGAGGTCGCCGTCGAGGACATCGCCGGGCGACGTCGAGGTCACGCCGGTGCGCAGGTCTTTGACCAGCTGGTAGGGCTGAAGCACGTAGGACCGGATCTGGTGGCCCCAGCCGATGTCGGTCTTGGCCGCATTGGCGGCGTTCGCCTCCGCCTCGCGCTTCTGGAGCTCGGCTTCGTAAAGCTTCGCCTTCAGCTGCTTCATGGCCGAGGCGCGATTCTTGTGCTGCGAGCGCTCGTTCTGGCAGGCGACCACGATCCCCGTCGGCAGATGCGTGATGCGGACCGCGCTGTCTGTCGTGTTGACGTGCTGGCCGCCCGCCCCCGACGACCGGTAGGTGTCGATCCTCAAGTCCTTTTCCTCGACCTGGACCTCGATGTCCTCGTCGACCTCGGGATAGACCCAGACGCTCGAAAAGCTCGTATGACGGCGCGCATTGGCGTCATAGGGGCTAATGCGCACCAGGCGGTGGACGCCGCTTTCGACCTTGAGATTGCCGTAGGCGTTCTCGCCCTTGATCAGGATCGTCGCCGACTTGATCCCGGCCTGCTCGCCCGCGTGATAGTCGATGGCCTCGACCTTATAGCCGTGGCGCTCCGCCCAGCGCGTGTACATGCGCAACAGCATCTCGGCCCAGTCCTGGCTCTCGGTCCCGCCGGCGCCGGCGTTGATCTCGACATAAGCATTGTTCGCGTCTGCCTCACCCGCGAGCAGCGCCGCAACCTTGTCGCGATCGGCGCGCTCGGCGAGCTCGGCGAGGTTGCGGATCGCGTCGTCGACAAGCGCATGATCGCCCTCGCTCTCCGCAAGCTCGATCAACTCCGACGTGTCGGCAAGCTCGCGCTCGAGGGTCTGGGTTGCGCCGATCGCTTCTTCCAGCCGGCGTCGCTCGCGCATCACGTCCTGCGCCGCCTTGGGATCGTTCCACAGCGCCGGGTCCTCGACCTTCGCATTGAGCTCGTCGAGCCGCTTCAATGCCCGATCCCAGTCGAGAAACCGGCGCAGCAACGCGGTTGCGGCATTGATCTGGTCGATATGAGCCTGCGCTTCGGCGCGCATCTGGAACTCCAATTTGTGCTCCTGCGGAAGCAGGAGCTCAGTCCTGTAGATAATTGCTGGATCCCTGCTTGCGCAGGGATGCCGATCCGACCTGCTACTGGACCGTGTTCTGCGTTGGCAAGCTATTCGGCTGTGGCGGCGGAGCAGCCGCCGGAGGCGCACCAGGGTTCAGCGCCTGCTGCTGTTCCAGCTGGCGCTGCTCGAGCGCAGCCTGATAGGCCTGCTGCAATCGCTGTTGCTGCTGTTCGCGGTTGTAGGGATCGACACCCGTCGAAGTATAGCTGCGGCGCTGCTCGGTCTGTGGCTGGAAGGCTTCCCAGATCACCGGCGATTTCGGATCGACTTCGGTCGGGAATATGCCGAAGACCTGCTTGCCGCTCGCGCGGTCGATCGTGACCCATCTGATGCCCGGCGGAGCGACGAACGGCACTTTGGGCTGGTCCTTGAGCGCAGTCAGCGCCCATTCCTTCCAGATCGGTGCGGAGATGCGGCCGCCCTGCGCCCAGCCTCCGAGCGGCCGAGGCTGGTCGTAACCGACGTAAACCCCCGCCACGATATCGGGCGTGCCGCCGACGAACCAGACGTTCGTCGGGCCATTGGTTGTGCCCGTCTTGCCGAACAGCGGCCGGTTGAGATCGCGGAGCACGGTCGCGGTGCCGCGGATGATCACGCCTTCCATGATGTGGACCATCTGAAACGCAGCCATGGGATCGAGCAGCTGGCGCGTGCGGCTCGGCGGCCGCGGCATGGGGCTACCATCCCAGTCGGAGGCATCGCAATTGCCCATCACCGCGCAGCGGTTGTCGGTGCGGTAGATGACCTTGCCGTTGCGATCCTCGACATAGTCGATCGTCGTCGGCTTCACCGACCGGCCGCCGTTCGCGAGGATCGCATAGGAGTTGGTCAGCCGAAGCACTGTCGTATCGCCGGCGCCCAGCGCGAACGAGAGATAATTGCCGTAATCGCCGACCCCGAGCTTGCGCGCCGTGTCGGTGATCTTCTGCATGCCGATCGTCGAGGCGGCACGGACGGTCATCAGGTTGCGCGACTGCTCGACGCCCCAGCGCATGGTGTGCGGACCGGCGGACCGGCGGTCGAAGTTCACGAAGCATTTGTTACCGAGCCCCGCGCCCTGGAAGACGCAGAACGGCGCGTCGAGCTCGATCGTCGCTGGAGTGAAGCCGTTCTCGAGGGCCGTGACATAGACGATCGGCTTGAATGCCGAGCCGGGTTGGCGCTCGGCCTGGATTGCGCGGTTGTAGCTCGATCCGATCACGTCGAAGCCACCCTGCATCGCCAGCACGCGGCCCGTGTGGATCTCTTCGACCAACATTCCGCCGGAGACCTCGGGGACCGACTTCAGCTGGTACGTGCCTGGGCCGGCCTGCTTGACGATGATCACCATGCCGGGCCTGAGCGCATCGAAGGCGGGCGTCGCCGTCCCGCGGACCGGCATTGCCGCCGCCCCCGCGGGCAGGCTGCCTTGCGATCCGTTGGAGAAGCCGACGGTCGCCTGCGCATCGTCCTTGGACAGGACGACCGCTTTAAGCCAGTCCGGATAGCCGGTCCCAACGGCCGCGCGGTCGAGCTGCCCCGCCCAATCGCCTTTTGCGAGGTCGATCGTCATGCCGAGATCTTTCCAGCCCCGGTTGCCATCGAACTTGACGAGGCCGTCGCGCAGAGCTTGTGCGGCAGAATCCTGCATCACCGGATCCATCGACGAGCGGACCCAAAGGCCCCCGGCGTAGAGGCTGTTCGGCCCATCGGCGCCATTCTCGCCGAACTGCTTGATCAGCTCGCGGCGGACCTCTTCCATGAAATAGCCGCCGTGCTGCTGGAATTTCTCGTTGCTGCCGTAGCGGATCGTGCCCAGCGGCATCACGGCGGCCGACTTCCATGCGGCCTCGGCGATGTAGCCGTTGCGGTACATCTCGCGCAGCACATAGTTGCGTCGGTCGAGCGCCTTCTGCGTCGCCCGGACGGGATCATAGTTCGACGGTGCTTTGGGAAGGACCGCAAGGTACGCTGCTTCCGGCAGCGTCAGTTCATTCACGTCCTTGTCGAAATAAGCGCGCGACGCCGCCTGGATGCCGTAGGCATTCCGCCCGAGGAAGATCGAGTTGAGATAGATCTCGAGGATCTGCTGCTTGGACAGCGTAGATTCCAGTCGGAAGGCGAGAATCGCCTCGCGCGCCTTGCGGCCGACATTGTAGCTCGAGTCCTTGAGCAGATATTTGGCGACCTGTTGGGTGATGGTCGAACCGCCCTTGGCCCGCCCGCTGTGGGTGATGCTCTTGACCGTATAATCCGCGACCGCGCCGATCAGACCGCCGAAATCGATCCCGTGGTGCTCGAAGAAATTCTTGTCCTCGGCCGAGATGAAGGCGTGCACCACCAGCGGCGGGACCTCGTCATAGGCGAGATCGACGCGCCGTTCCCGGGCGAACGTCTGCACCGGATTGCCGTCATAGCCGCGAATATTCGTGGGAAGCGGCGGCTGGTAGGCCAGCAGCGTCTTCTCGGAAGGAAGGCCGCTCGCGAAATAGATCCACATCGCCGCGAACAGGGCGAACAGGGCAGCGAACGTCCAGGTGATCGCGCGCACCCAACGCCGCTGCCACCACGGGTCGACGACCGCGCGCACTCTCTCGTTGAAGGCGACGAGATCAGGCAGCGGCCACTGGGGGACGTTGAGGCGCTCGAACTTCATTTGGGTTGGCGTCTAGCCCGTTCGAAGCGCAGCGAAAAGGCGGTTAATGGCGCGCGTGCGCGGCGACGTCCGCCTCGATCGCCTGGGCGAGGGCGAGGGCGATATCGGAGCGATGCCGCGGGTTGCGGAGGAGCAATTCGTCGTCGGGGTTGCTGAGATAGCCGGCTTCGAACAGCACCGCTGGCGCTCCCGCGCGCCGCAGCACGTGGAAGGCGGCGAAACGATGCGGCTCCGGGCGGAGCTCGAAGCGCCCGGCGGAGCGCTTGATCAGCCGCGTCGCAAGGTCGGCCGACGCACTCATCTGCGAGCGCATGGCGAGCTCCGACAGCATCGAATCGACCGAGCTGTTGCTTTCACCGGTGACGGTTCCGGAATTCTGCTGCGCAGCCAGACGCGCGGCCTCTTCGTCCGAAGCCACATCCGATAGCGAATAGACGCTCGCCCCCCGGGCGAGGGGATTGGCTGCGCTGTCGACATGGATCGACACGAACATCGCCGCGTCGAGCCGCCGCGCCACCGCGGCGCGGTCGTCGAGTGTCAAATACTGGTCGCCTTCGCGTGTGAGAGCGACACGGACGCGACCCCGCTCGACCAGCCTGTCGCGAAGCTCGTCGGCAAGCGCCAGCGTCAGGTCCTTCTCGGCGATTTCGCCGGACACGCTTCGAGCGCCAGGGTCACGTCCGCCATGGCCGGCGTCGATCACCACGATGGGCCGCCCGCGTGCCGTTGCAGCGCCGTAAATGTGGTTGGTGACCGGCGGCGGAAGGTCGAGCGTCAGACTCGACTGGCGCGCTTCTCCAAGCCCAGCGGACCCTTCCGCAGCCGAAGCCGCCCCGCTCCGGCTCGATCCGACGGCAACGGCAATGGCCGCGGCAGCGAGCAATGCCGCGCCGGCGCCTGCAAAGGCCGTCCGATTACCCACCGAAAAGTTCACGAAGCTCCGCCAAGCTGTTGAGCTCAAAGCACCATATCACGCGCCTATGGTTAATGTGAACTTAGGGCTGGTCACCACATCGCTCGCCCCCCATATCAGTCAGCGTTCCGCGCCCGACCGACTGTTGCGGCGCTCAACCGGGGATGCTAACCCGGGTTCGATATCCGGTTCGCCGGAAATCTGCGCCGCGACCAGTGCAAGAGTCCGCGGCTTCACGAGGTTGATGTTCGCATGATGCTACAGAACGCTTTCCAGCCGCTCTCGAATGAGGCGGCCAACGCGTTCCCCGTGCCGAGGCGCGGGATGGCGAATGCGGCAGACACGCTTTCAGAACATCGCGCCACAGTCAGCGGCTCCAGTCGAGCCGCCGTGGCCACAATCATCGCGCGCCGCCGGCTCAGCCGGATGCACCCGCGCGCCCGGAGAATTTTCAATGTCCATGCGCATGCTGATCGACGCGCGCCACCCCGAGGAGACCCGGGTCGCAGTCGCCAAGGGAAACCGGATCGAGGAGTTTGACTTCGAATCCGCCGAGCACAAGCAGCTCAAGGGGAATATCTATCTAGCCAAGGTCACGCGGGTCGAACCGTCGCTTCAGGCGGCGTTCGTCGATTATGGCGGGAACCGCCACGGGTTCCTGGCCTTCAGCGAAATCCACCCCGATTACTACCAGATCCCCAAGGCCGACCGCGAAGCGCTGCTTCGCGAGGAGGCCGAGCACGCGGCCGAGGAAGAACGGCTGCGCGCTGCGGAACTCGACTCCGAGGAAGGAGATCAGGCCGAGGAAGCCGACGAGGACGAGGCGGTCGAGATCAATGAAACCGAAATCGGCGAGGAAGGCGATCCGCCTTCTGAGGCCGGTACCGGTTCCGACCGTTCCGCCGTCGACGAGTCCGCCGCCGACGAGCTTCGCAAGAAGCGCCAGGCGCTGCGCCGCCGCTACAAGATCCAGGACGTCATCCAGCGCCGGCAGGTTCTGCTCGTCCAGGTCGTCAAGGAGGAGCGCGGCAACAAGGGCGCGGCGCTGACCACCTATTTGAGCCTTGCCGGCCGCTATTGCGTGCTGATGCCGAACACCAGCCACGGCGGTGGCATTTCGCGCAAGATATCGAACGGTGCCGACCGCAAGCGGCTGAAGTCGATCATGTCGGATCTGAAGCTGCCTTCGACCATGGGGCTCATCGTCCGTACCGCCGGGCTGTCGCGCACCAAGGTCGAGATCAAGCGCGACTTCGATTATCTCGCGCGGTTGTGGGACGAGATCCGCGAGCGCACCCTCGGGAGCACCGCGCCCGCGCTCATCTATCGTGATAGCGACCTCGTCAAGCGCGCGATCCGCGATCTTTATCACCGCGAGATCGAGGAAGTGATCGTCGAAGGCGAGGACGGCTATAAGGCCGCCCGCGGCTTCATGAAGCTACTGATGCCGAGCCACGTGCGGCGAGTGAAGCTCCACGCCGAAACGACGCCGCTCTTCCAGCGCTACGGTGTCGAGGACCAATTGAGCGCCATGTACCAGCCGCTCGTCCAGCTGAAATCGGGCGGCTATCTCGTCATCAATCCGACCGAAGCCCTGGTCTCGATCGACATCAACTCGGGCAGATCGACGCGCGAGCACAATATCGAGCAGACCGCCTACTCCACCAACATCGAAGCGGCGGGCGAGATCGCTCGGCAGCTGCGCCTGCGCGACATGGCGGGCCTGATCGTCATCGACTTCATCGATATGGAGCAGAACAGCCATGTCCGCAAAGTCGAGAAGGCGATGAAGGAGGCGCTCAAGAACGACCGCGCCCGCATCCAGATCGGCCGGATCTCGAGCTTCGGCCTGATGGAAATGAGCCGTCAGCGGCTGCGCACCGGCGTGCTCGAAGCTTCGACGAAGGCCTGCCCGCACTGCGAAGGCACGGGCCTGATGCGGACCGCCGCATCGGCGGGTCTCTCGGCGCTGCGGATCATCGAGGACGAAGCCGCGCGTGGGCGCGGCGAACGGATCACCTTGCGAGCGGGTAAGGAAGCGGCCGTCTATGTACTCAACAAGAAGCGCGTCGAGCTTGCCGACATCGAGCAGCGCTATGGCGTCGCGATCGATATCCTGATCGACGAGAGCTTCGAGGGCGCCAAGATGAGCGTCGAAAGCTCGGGTCCGCGGCCGGTCGCCGTTCCGAGGCCCCACGAGCCGACCCCGATCGAGGAAGATGTCGAAGAAGTCGACGAGCTGCTCGACGAGGAAGCCGAGGACGAAGATACCGAAGGCGAAGCTCCTTCCCAGGAGGGCGAGCGGCACGGTCGGCGGCGTCGGCGCCGGCGGGGGGGGGGCCGCGGCCGCGGCCGCGATGGTGAAGGCGCGCCGGCTCTTGTCGAGGGCGAGACCGTTCCGACCGCAGCCGAGACCGAAGAGGCCGAGGACGAGCCACAACCGGTTCCGGAAACCGAAACGGCCGAAGCAGCCGAAACGCCGTCACGCAGTCGTCGCCGTCGACGCCGTAGAGGTGGTGGCGGCACTGGCCAGGAGGGCCAAGCTGGCGCGACGATCGAGCCCGACAGCTCGCCGATGGTCGAGCGGCCGATCGACGAAGAACCGCCGATCGCGGAGGTGCAGGCTGCCGATGAGCCGAAACCCAGGAGTCGCCGCCCGAAGAAGACGGCGGCCGAGACCGAGATCGCCATTCCCGCGCCCGCGGCCGCCGATGCTCCCCCTGCCGAAACGGCCGATCAGCAGGCGCCGCCGCCGGCAAAGCCCGCACGCAAGCGCCGCTCGAAAGCTGCGGCCACAGCGCCCGCCGAAGAGCAAGCCGCCGCAGCCGAGCCGGTTCCGGTCCCGGCTGCGAACAACGATACCGCGGACGACGAATCCGGTGACGGCCCCCGCCGCGGGTGGTGGCAGCGGACCTTCGGCTGAGCGGGAACCAAAGGGCTGAAAGCTCGGCTTTTCATCACCGGTTCAGGCAAAAAAGTGGTAATCGGCCGGCGATGAACTCGCCGGTCGCCTGCCTCGCGCGCCTCTTCATGGCGGCGCTCATCCTGGCCATTGCGACGGTCCAGCCCGCACTTGCCCAGGACGACAGCGACGCCGGTCCTCAGGTCCTCCGCGACACTGAGACCGAGGCGATGTTCAAGGACATGGCGCGCCCGCTGATCGTTGCCGGCAAGCTCGACCCGAACAGCGTCCAGATCGTTTTGTTGAACGACCCCGAGATCAACGCTTTTGTCGCGAAGGGGCAGATCGTCTACGTCCAATCGGGCCTCCTGGAGGCGGCGGACAACGTCAACCAATTGCAGGGCGTCGTCGCCCATGAGTTGGGCCACGTCATCGCAGGCGATTCGATCCGCAGCGAGAGCGGCTCAAAGGAAGCCACCGGTATCAGCATTCTGTCCCTCGTTCTCGGCGCAGTGGCGATTGCCGCCGGGGCGGGCGAGGCAGGAATGGGCATCATGCAGGCCGGCCAGCGCGCCGCCATCGGCGAGATGCTTGCCTTCACCCGCACGCAGGAAGCCACCGCTGACGCAACCGGCGCGCGGCTCCTTTCGGGCGCGGGCATCAGTGGCAAGGGCATGCTCGACTTCTTCGGCAAGCTGCAGAATCTCGAATATCGGCTGGCGATTTATTCGAAGGATAGCTTCGACCGCGACCACCCGCTCTCGTCGGAGCGGATCGATGCCCTCTCCAAGAATCTGAGGAGCGATCCGGCGTGGGGCAAGCCAACCGACCCGGCTCTCGAGGCGCGTTTCCAGCGCGTGAAGGCCAAGCTCCTCGGCTACATCGACCCCAAGCAGGCGGTGGTCAAATATCCCGAATCCGACCAGAGCATTCCCGCGCATTATGCGCGCGCCTACGCCTACCACCTGGGCGGCTACCACGATAAGTCGGTGGCTGAGGCCGACGCTCTGCTAGCGACCAACCCTCATGACCCTTATTTTCTCGAGCTGAAAGGGCAGATCCTTCTCGAAAGCGGCAAGCCCAAGGACGCGATTCCCGTGCTTCGGGAAGCCGTGCAGCGATCGAACGAAGCGCCGATGATCGCCGCGATGCTCGGCCATGCTTTGGTCGCCACCGAGGACCAAAGGAATTTCGCCGAGGCCAAGCAGATCCTCAAAGTCGCCGTGAACAAGGACAATGAGGACCCGTTCGCCTGGTATCAGCTGGGCATCATTTACGACCGCGAAGGCGACGATGCGCGCGCATCGCTCGCGACCGCCGAGCGCAACAATCTCGAAGGCAATCCCAAGATGGCGCTTGCGAGCGCCGAGATGGCGATGAAGGGCATCCCGCCCGGGACGCCGGACTGGATTCGCGCGCAGGACATTGCGATGGTGTCGAAAGCCGAATTGCAGAAGAAAAAAAACAAGAAAGAACGCAACTAGTGAACGAAACAAGCGCGGCGCTACCCAGGCGGGGAAACTGGGGAGCGGCAGTCGTCGGAGGAATGATCGGCGCACTCTTGAGCGCTGCAATTCTGATCTTCGCGGCGCCCAATTTCCTCGCCAGCCGCATCGTGCGGCAAGGGCTGCTCGCGGATCCCGCAATCCTGTCCGACACGGTCGATGCGCTTCGCCAGGCGCAATATGCGCCCGTGCTCGAGGCCAACCGCGCAGAGATCGAAACGCCGTTTGCAAGCTCGTGGAAAGGCGCGGCCAAGCCCCAAGTGACGCTGGTCGAATTCTACGATTATGCCTGCCCCTATTGCAAAGCGAGCAACCCCGCGTTGGACCGGCTGCTGAGCGAGGACAAAGGTCTGCGCGTCGTCTATCGCGAGCTGCCGATTCTGGGACCCGACAGCGTTACGGCCGCTCGTCTGTCGCTCGAGGCATCGAAGCTTGGTCGGTTCGCACAGTTCCATGATACGCAGTGGGCAGCTGGACGACCTGCGCCCGACACGACCGCCCGCGCAGCCGCGGCTGCCGGCATCGCCCCGGCTCCCCAGCAGGACCAGCAGATCGAGACGGAGCTCGCGAGCAACATGAAGCTTGCGGGCCAATTGGGCGCCACCGGCACGCCCGTATTCATCGTCGGCAGGAAGGTGCTGAATGGGGCCGTCGGCTATGCCGCGCTCAAGCAGGCCATCGACGAGGCCCGCGCCAAGAGCTGAACAAACTTAGCTTGGACGCCAGTGCCCATTGCGGGGTCGTGATCAATGCGTATTCTCCGCCGCGATGCGTAATCTCCCACTACACCGTTTTAACGAGTTCGTGCCGCTGACCCGCGACGAAACTGAGCTCATCGAAAGCCTCGCCGTCGACAGGCTTCATCTGCGGCGGCACCAGCTCATCCGGTCGCAGGGCGATCCGGTGCGCGATGTTTACCTGCTCTTCGAAGGTTGGATCGGCTGTTGCGTCGATGTCGCGGCCGGGACGCGCCAGATGGTGAAGGTGCACCTGCCCGGCGACATGCTGGGGACGCCGAGCTTGACCCTGTCGAGTGCCGCGGAAACGCTGATCGCCCTCACGCGAGTGACTGTCGATGTCATCCCTGTCGGCCAGTTCTCGAAATTGTTCATGAGCGAGCCGCGCATTGCCGCGGCCATGTACCTCAGTGCCCAGAAGGAGCGCGTCTTCCTCATGGACCGCCTGACATCGGTCGCGCGCACGAGCGCGGCGCAGCGGCTCGCGGCCTTTCTTCTCAACGTCTACGATCGTCTTATCGTAGTCGGCCTCGATGAGCCCCGGTTCGATCTGCCGCTTTCGCAAGACGAGCTTGCCGACGTGCTCGGGATCACTGCGGTGCACGCGAACCGCACCTTGTTTCATCTCGAGGAGAGCGGCTTCATCGCTCGCCGCGGCAAATCGATTACGATCCTCGATTTGGCTGGAATGAGGAGCTTCGGTGCGATGCCGCAGCGCCGGTTTGAACGTTCGCGTGACTGGCGTCTGCGCCCGGCGGTCGAGCCTTCGCTAAGCTCAGGAACAATGGTTGGTTAAGGCCGTTTCGGCCCGGCTTTGCGGAGGACGTGCGTAGATGATGATGGTCACAACGGAACTGCGGCCTAGCGCTATCCACGGGATCGGCACGTTCCTCCTCGAAGACGTGAAGTGCGGCAGCTTGATCTGGCGGTTCGACAGCCGCATCGACCGGGTGTTCGCCGACGCCGAGCTCGACCACATGCCGGAAAGTCTGCGCGAGTTCTTGTCGGTCTATTCGACGTATCACGAGCAATCCGGTCTTTGGGTCCTGTGCGGCGACAACGGCCGCCACTTCAACCATTCGGACGAGCCGAACACGCGGTCGATGGGCGTCGGCTTCGGGGATGACATCGCGGCGGCGGACCTGCCGGCCGGAACCGAGCTCACGACCGATTACCGCGTGATTTGCGACGCGGTGCGTAAGCGGGGAACGATCTACTAAGCTTCGACTGGCCTCGGCTCTCGAGCCTCCGCTTCAGCCGCTTGTCGTTCGTAGACCGTCGCCAGCGACAGGAGCGAGCGAGCGCGATGAGGGTCGCGCGCCAGCATCGACATAGCCCTGCTCTGCCGGGCGAGCGCGCGAAGCTTTTCTGATCCGTAAGCCATGCGCCTCAAACCGCGACCAAGGCACGGCTGTTCCAAGTGCGCAGCAACTGTCCAGTTTCGGAGCGATTAACCTTGCGGCGCGCCCTTGAAGCCCTGCGCCACCACATACCATTCGCTCGAATCCTTGCGGCTCGCCGGCGGCTTGGCGTGCTTCACCGTCGCGAAGCTGCGCTTGAGCTCGGCTACCAGCGCGTTGTCGGCTCCCCCGGCGAGCACCTTGGCGACATAGGCGCCGCCCGGCCGCAAGGCCTCCCGCGCGAACTCGAAACCGGCTTCGACCAGCGCCATGGTACGCAGATGGTCCGTCTGCTGGTGACCGACCGTGTTCGCCGCCATGTCCGACAGCACGAGGTCGGCCGGTCCGCCGAGCGCGGCACGCAGCTGCGCAGGCGCTTCGTCCTCCATGAAATCCATCTGCAGGATGGTAACGCCGTCAATCGGCTCCGTCGGAAGCAAGTCGATCCCTACGACTTTCGCTTGCGGCGAGCGGCGGCGGACGACCTGGCTCCAGCCGCCAGGGGCAATGCCGAGGTCGACAACCGACTCGACGCCACGGAGCAGACCGAAGCGGTCGTCGAGTTCGAGAAGCTTATAGGCGGCGCGGCTGCGGTAATTCTCGGCCTTGGCACGGCGCACATAGGGATCGTTGAGCTGCCGCTCGAGCCAGCGCGTCGAAGAGACTTTGCGGCCTTTCGCAGTCCGGATGCGCCTCACAATTGCCAGCCGTCGCGCGCCATCAGCGAACGGAGGATTCCCTCGCGTATGCCGCGGTCGGCGACTCCGAGGTTCTTCGCCGGCCAGATCTCCATGATGGCCTCGAGGATCGCGCAGCCGGCGACGACCAGGTCGGCGCGCTCCGTGCCGATGCAGGGCAGCGCCGAACGCTCTTCATAATCCATGGTGGCGATCATCTCGCTAATCTTCTGCATTGCTTCGATCGGCACGTGCAGGCCGTCGACCGCGCGGCGGTCGTAGGACGGCAACGCGAGGTGGACGCTGGCGAGCGTCGTCACGGTGCCGCTGGTGCCGAGCAGGCGAATACCCTCCTTGCTCTCGGGCAGCATGGTCGCGAAGTTTGCGAAGGCGCGGCGCGCCCGCTCGCGCATGCGCTTGTAGGCGAGCAGCCGGTCGGGCCCTTCCAGCGCCTCCTTCCCTTCGCTTTCGGTCAGGGAGACGACACCCCACGGAGCGCTCCACCAGGCTCGGATCCGAGGACTGCCTTGTGCCTGGTCGATCAGGACGAGCTCGGTCGAACCACCGCCGATATCGAAGATCAGCGCAGGTCCATCGCCAGGCTCGAGCAGCTTATGGCAGCCGAGGACGGCAAGCCGCGCCTCTTCCGCAGGCTCGATGATGTCGAGTACGATCCCGGTCTGGTCGCGCACCCGGTCGGCGAACTCTTGCCCATTCGTCGCTCGGCGGCAGGCTTCGGTTGCGACCGAGCGCGAGAGCGAGACGTTGCGGCGCTTGAGCTTCTCCGCGCAGACCGCGAGCGCGCTCACTGCTCGGTCCATCGCCTCGTTCGATAGCTCGCCGGTGTGTGAAAGCCCCTCACCCAACCGGACAATGCGGGAGAATGCGTCGATGACCGTGAAACCGCTGTCGCTCGGACGCGCGATCAGCAGGCGGCAATTGTTGGTGCCGAGATCGATCGCGCCGTAGGTGTGGCGGTGGGGCTCACGCTTCCAGAGCGGTTTTGATTCTGACGGCCCGCCCTGCTCACGGAACCCCTGCTGCAGAGCCGGCTCACTGGCGACTCCCTGCGCCATGACACACGCCCGTTTCTGTCCTGCACCGCGCGAAAACGCGGCTGACTTGGCTTCGGTTTAATCACAATTGAGGGGGTCAGGGCAAGGGCGGCTGGCGTTGACACCCCGCAGCCGCATTCGTATCTCGCGCGCTCTCGCCGCCGGCCGGCGTTGCCCCGTCGTCTAATGGTAAGACTACGGACTCTGACTCCGTCAATCGTGGTTCGAATCCACGCGGGGCATCCACTCAGTGGGCGGCTGCGGGCGGCACATCCAGGCCAGGATTGCGATCGAAATAGTTGAAGGGCCGCAGCGTGAACGAGTGCCACATCCCCGGCATCACAGGCCAATCTTCCGAACGCGTCTGGTGCCGAAAGCCGATCGTGTACCACAACACCAGGTCTTGGTTCGCGACGGATTCGTGGTTGGCGACGAATTTCGGCAGCCCTTCCACGTCGCGGTTCTGATTCGGGTACACGCCCGCCGCGAACCGCTCGTTCGGATTGTACCGAGTCACCCATAGCGAAGTGCCGGAGAACGAGGCGCGCTGCTGCTGCGGTTCATCTGCGTCGAGGATCGAAAGATCGGAATGTCCGGGCACGAGCTGGAAGCTCGTCGGATTGCCCATGGCGTTGCGGCGGCTGCGGCTCTCGACCCTGTACCAGGCGGGCGCGTGCATGGAATCGAGGGCGCCTTCCGTGCCGACGACCGAGCGCTCGACTTGCCACAGGCTGTGCCGGAGCGGATTGCCAGTGAGCTTCCGCTTCACGAACTTGTCCTCCACCAGCCGATTATCCTGCCCGTCGACATCGAGATCGACCCGGAAGCTCATGAAATGGTCGTGGTTCACGCCCACGAGATTGGGCGCAACAAGCGTGCCGTATTGGGTATCTTGCCGCGCGGTCGGATCGTCCATCGTCTTCGCTGCAACGCCCTTGGTGGCGATGATTCCGTACGCTCCGACGCGAACTTCAATCTCCCCGCGCCGGTTGAAGGCATAGTCCAGTAGATAATCGTAGTTGCCCACTTCAGGGGCCATTCTCACCACGAGCTCGACGTCCGGACGACTCTCATGCGAGTCGGTGAAAAACTCGTAGTGCCGCCATAACGGCTCGGCCGTGTCGCGCTCGAAAATGCACACGACGTTCTTCAGCGTCATTGGCTTGCCGTGGTCGTCGGAGATCACTGCGTCGAGGAACTTGGCGTCGACCGGGCAGTCCGAGCCCGGCTTGAGCGGGGACGAGAGTGCGCCGAATCCGTACTCGCCAATGTCCATATAGGCGCGGTACGCCCAGGTCTGGGACGGGTCCATGTACGGCACGAACATCTCGGCCGTGCTCAATTGATAGGCGACCTGTCGCGCCTCCTTGCCGTCCTGATAGGTGATCCGGGAGATCACGGGGCCCAACCGCTTGTCGACCCTCAGGTGGAAGTTCCATTTGTCCCAGCTGACGACCGAGCCGTTGAGCGCGAAGTTTGCGCCCTGCGGAGAGACGATCTGCACCGGCTTGGTCGGTTTGCGCGTGCTGGTCGCCGGATCATAGGCCTCGGACGGCACGGCCTTCGGGATCGGCACCAGCCCTTCGTCGATCAGCTGGAGCACCGCGCGCTTGCGCACGTCGACGATCGCCAGCAGCCCCTCGATCGGGCGGCCGTAGACGTTGTTGACCGCGGCGGTCTTGTCGAAGCAGGGCACTTTGAGCAGGCGGAGCCCGCGATAGCGTGGGTCGATCACCGGCCCGACGGTAAGCGGCGCGCAAATGATGTTGTCGAAGCTCGTGAAGCCCCGCTTGCGCATCGCCGCACGCCACCGCGGGTCCTGCTTCACCACCTCGCTCGCGCCGAGGAACTCTTCGAAGAGGATCGCCGACTGGCGGTCCTTCACTTCGTTCACGGAATCGACCCGCCCCGCCGTGAGATTCACGGCGGCCTCGAACAGCCGGTCGCCGCGCACGAATGCGACGTGCGCGCGGCGCTCGAACGGCTGGCCGGGCGCCCACTTCAGCACCTCGGCCTTCGGATTCTCGAGCAGGGTGATGGTCGGGTAGCGTGTTTCGGAATCGACCTGCTTGGCCGCGGTGAGGATGGCGACGGCGCGGTCGATCTCGGATGCGGTCAGCGCGTCAAGCGGGTTGGTCGGAGCATCGGCAGCCGCCGCCGGAGCAGTCAAGATAATGGCCAGCGAGACCGCGAAAGCCAAAGATGTGCCGCCTCTTCCACGCATCCGCCGCACCTCCGCCGTTCGCCTGTTCCGCCGAGATGCTTAACGTGTTAACTTCATCGGCCGCAAGTCGATTTTGCGAGGGCGAAGGTCTATCGAATAAGCGGAGTGAACGTGTTGCCGCCCTCGCTGCCGCGGCGTAGCATTCGTGCCATGCCAATTGGGTGCTCCGCGGTTCGATGAGCCTCTATACGCTGCAGAAGCTCATCTACGAGCTCAACCGCGACCCGCAGGTGCAGCAGGCGTTCCTCGACGACCGCGAGGCTCTGCTCGCGCGCTTCCGATTGAGCGAGGAAGAAGCGGAAGCGATCCGAAGCGACGATATCGGCATGCTCTACATCCTTGGGGTCAACGGGCAGATCCTGATGCATTTCGCGGCGTGGCGGGGCCTTTCGTGGGACGAATATATCCAGGCGATGAAGGATGCGCTCGCGAAGCACGGACAGGTTCGCGGCGGCATCTACGCAGCCGTGGACGGCGGCGAGGGGGGCGCGGTGTGAGCCTGGTGTTCGCCGGCATCATGAGCCACGGTCCGGGGATGACGGCGCGCGCAGATCGCGCCGATCCTGCCGTCAGGGACCCGTTCTTCGAGGCGCTTGCGCGGCTGCGCCGCACCCTCGAGCAGGCGCGCCCCGACGCCATCATGATAATTGCGGCCGAGCATTTCGCGAACTTCTTCATGAACAACATGCCGCCCTACTGCATCGGCATGGCGGATGAATATGAAGGGCCCATCGAGGATCCGGAATGGCTCCGGATTCCGCGCCGCAGAATTCCGGGCGATCCCGACCTGTCGCGCCGGATCATTGGCAAGGTGATGGAGCGGGTGGACGTCGCTTATGCCGAGGAGTGGAAATTCGACCACGGCATCATGGTGCCGCTGAGCTTTCTCACTCCAGGCTTCGACATGCCTGTGATCCCGGCAAACATAAACTGCCAGGGGCCGCCGCTGACGCCGCTCGATCGCGCCTACGAATTCGGGCGTGCGGTACGGGCCGCATGCGATGCGGTGCCGGAGCGGATCGCCCTAATGGGCACCGGCGGGATCTCGCATTGGCCGGCGACGCCCAACTCCGGAAAGATCAACGTCGACTGGGATCGCGAATTTCTCGCCCGGTGGACCAGAAACGACCGCGCGGCGCTCACTGCTTATTCCGATGCGGACACTCTGCGCGACGCCGGTCAGGGCGGATTCGAAATCCGAACGCTGATCGCCATTGCGGGTGCGTGCGAAGGAAGCATGGGCGAAGTCTGGTTCGCCGAACCCATTCCCATTTTCGCGACGAGCGGCTTCGCCGCGGTCATGCACCTCGGAGAAGAGGCCGCCGCACGGGCCGCTTGAAGAGCTAAGCCCCGAGCTTCGGAATCTTGTGGTGGCCTAGCGCCACCGCGATGTTCTTCGTCTCCATGTAGAAGTCGAAGCTGTAATCGCCGCCGTCGCGGCCGACGCCGCTCGACTTCATCCCGCCGAACGGCGTTGGCAAGTGGCGCACGTTCTCCGAGTTGACCCAGACCATTCCCGCCTCGATCGCCTGTGCGACCCGGTGCGCGCGTCCGGAATCCTTTGTCCAAAGATATCCGGCGAGCCCGTAATCGACGTCGTTCGCCTTGCGCACGGCGTCTTCCTCATCAGTGAACGGAATCGCCGTAAGCACGGGGCCGAAGATTTCTTCGCGCGCAATGCGCATGTCGCACTCGGCGCTTCCGAACAGCGTCGGCTGGACGAAATAGCCGTTGGGATTGCCCTCGTGGCGTTCGCCTCCGCAAACGATGCGCGCGCCCTCGCCGCGAGCGACGTCCATATAGCCCATGACCTTGTCCAGGTGCCGCGGGTGGATCAGCGGACCGACTTCCGTCTTCGGGTCGAGCGGGTCGCCCACCCGCAGCTTGCGAGCACGCGCGGCGACCCTCTCGACGAACTCGTCGTGTATCGACGCCTGGACGAGGAGACGGCTGGATGAGGTGCAGCGCTGCCCGTTGAGGCTGTAGATCATGAACACGACCGCATCGAGCGCGCGATCGAGGTCCGCGTCGTCGAACACGATCACTGGGTTCTTGCCGCCGAGCTCGAAATGCACCCGCTTCAGCGTGGCCGCGCCCTGCTGCATGATCGCGCTGCCGGTGCGGGACTCGCCTACGAACCCGATTGCCTTGATGTCGCGATGCTCGGTCAGGGCTCGTCCGGCGGTTTCGCCGAGTCCGTTGACGCTGTTCAGCACCCCTCGCAGAAGCCCCGCTTCATGCGCGATCTCGACGAGCAGGCGCGCGCTGTAGGGACTCCATTCGGCGGGCTTGTGAACGACCGTGCAGCCGGCGGCGAGTGCAGGTGCGATCTTCCACGTCGACAGCATGAACGGCGTGTTCCACGGCGTGATCACGCCTACCGGGCCGACCGGCTGACGCATCGTATAGTTGAGGTGATCGGCCGTCGGTAGCGCGAGCCCGTCCTGCGCGTCGGGAGCGCGGTCGGCGAAGAAGCGGAAATTCTCGGCGCCGCGAAGCGCCGCCTTGCTCATGAACCGCAGCGGCTGGCCGGTGTCGAGCGATTCCACCAGCGCGATTTCGTCGGCGCGCGCCTCGATGCCATCGGCGATGGCGTGGAGGATCTCGCGCCGCTTTGCCCCGCTGGTCTGCGACCAAGACGGGAATGCGCGTTTAGCGGCCGCCGCCGCACGATCAACCTCTTCCTCGGTGCCTGCGAGGGCCTGGCCGAGTATGTTGCCGGTCGAGGGATCGAGCACATCGAACGGCTCGCCACCGGCCCCATCCGTGGGCTCCCCATCGATGAAATGGCCCAGCGGCGTGTCCGCAAAGCGCAGCAGGTACTCGAGCGCGCGCGCCCGGTTGCGCTCCGCGGCGTTTTCGGCCGAGGCGGTCTCCACCGTCGCAGCCTCATTCATGCGGCGGATTCCTTCTTCAGCAGCTCGTGCAGATTGTTCTTGCGCCACGCCATGTCGGACGGGATCTCGTGAAGCTCGAATGACAATGCGAGCGGGCGCGAACGGTAGAGCTCGTCCGTGAAGTCACATAGCGCTGCGAAAATCCTGTCGCCGGCGGCGCGGCGGGTCTCAACGTCACGGCCCGAACCGATCCGCACCATCATGTGGATGTAGCCGGCCAGGGGATCACCATTCGCGATCCTGTAATGCTTGCGCGGCTCCGCCCTGGTGCGGACGCCGCCAAGCGGGAAAATGCCGGTTTCGAGCGCTGTTTCGTGGATTCGGTCGACCAACGCCTGTATGTCGAGCGCTTCTTCGAGGTTCGCCGAATATTCGATGTTGAGATGCGGCATTGACCTCTCGCGAAGCGGCTGATTAACATGTTAATTATCAACCGGGGCTGGGGCGCGCAAGGAAGGTTTGGATGGACATCAGTCGCCTGAGAGGCTCGATCCCGCCGCTGATCACGCCGTTCCGGGACGGAAACGTCGATTATGACGCTTACGCGGCGATGGTCGAGTTTCAGATCCGCGAAGGATCGCACGGCATTCTGGTCAACGGCACCACGTCGGAGCCGGCGTCGCTGACGACCGAGGAACGCAACCGCATCGTCGACGTGGCTCTCGAGGCTGCAGCTGGGCGGCTGCCGATCGTTGCCGCGACGGGCTCGCAATCCCTGGCCGAGACGGAGCTTCTGACGGATCACGCCGTCCGCGCCGGCGCCGACGCGCTGCTGATCGTGACGCCTTATTATTCCAAGCCGCCGCAGCGCGGACTGATCGAATATTATCTTCGCCTCGCCGCACGGCACGACCGGCCGTGGATGGTCTACCACATCCCGGGACGAACCGCGGTGTCGGTGACGCTCGACACGTTTAAAATCCTCAAGGAGCGGTCGCGCACATTTGTCGGCATGAAGCATGCGGCCAACGATCTCGGGTTCGTCACGGAATGCCTCACGACCCTCGGTGAGGACTTTCGAATTTTCGTGGGGCTCGAAGAGCTGTCATTCCCGATGATGGCGATTGGCGCATGCGGGCTGATGAACGCGGTCGGCAACCTTCGCCCGCGGATCCTTGCTCAGCTGTGCGAAGCTGTGTGGAAGAGCGACATTCCCGGCGCGCGGGCGCTTCACGAGCGGCTGCTCGAGATCAATCAGGCGGTGTTCTTCGATACCAACCCGATCCCCATCAAATATATGATGAAGCGGCTCGGACTCATTCCCCAGAATGAGCACCGCCTGCCGATGGCCCCGGCCACACCAGACCTGGAGCAGCGGCTCGACGGAGTGCTGGAGCGCGCGGGTCTGCTGACGGCCGCAGCGGCGTGAAGCTCGCCAGGCTCCGTCGGGCGGAGCGCATGATTTGGGCGGCAGTCACCGAGGATGGCGCCGTCGATCTGAGCCCGCTCATCGGCACTCAGCAGGGTGCGATCCGCAACTATTTGGCGGCCGACTCGATCACTCGAATCACGGACTTCACGGCTAGCCGTGCGGCGGATATCGCCACCGACGAGCTGAGCTTTGCCCCGCTTCTTCCCGACCCCGAAAAGATCATCTGCGTCGGCGTCAACTACCACAACCGGAACGAGGAATATCGCGACGGCTCGGAGGCGCCCAAATATCCGAGCTTGTTCCTGCGCACGCCGGGGTCACTGACGGCTCACGAGGCGCCGCTCGTGCGTCCGCGCGAAAGCGAGCAGCTCGATTATGAAGGCGAAATCGCGATCGTCATCGGGAAAGGCGGCCGGCGCATCCCGAGAGAGGACGCGCTCGGGCACATTGCCGGCCTGACGCTCATGAACGAGGGCACGCTTCGCGATTGGGTGCGGCACGCCAAATTCAATGTCACTCAAGGCAAGAACTTCGATGCCAGCGGCGCGATCGGCCCGTGGATGGTCACGGCCGACGAGTTCGAAGGTTTCGACCGCCTTACGCTTCAGACGCGCGTGAATGGGGAGCTTCGGCAGGACGATGCGACCGCGAACCTGATCTTCCCCTTCGACTATCTGATCGCGTACATCTCCTCCTTCACGACGCTCAGGCCCGGCGACGTGATCTCGACCGGTACTCCGCCGGGTGCAGGAGCAAGGTTGGACCCGCCCGTGTATCTCAAGCCCGGAGATGTCGTCGAAGTGTCGTCAGCGCCGATCGGCACATTGAGGAACGGAGTCGTCGATGGCTGACGCCAACAGCAGGCGTCCTGATATGCCGCTCCACGCCATGCGCCCGTTCGAACAATCGCTTCCGATGGCGCTTCTGCGTGCTCGCGAGGCGGTCATGCGCGGCTTCCGCCGGCTGCTGCGCGAACATGGGCTGAATGAGCAGGAATGGCGGATCATGCGCGCGCTGAAGGAGGTCGAGCGGATTGAGATCGGCGAGCTTGCAGAACGCGTCTTCATCCTCAAGCCGAGCGCGACCCGGACGGTCAAGAACCTGCAGGCACGTAAGATCGTCAGCCGCAGTCGCTCCAATGCTGACCAGCGGCGCGCGTTCATCGGCTTGACGCCGAAGGGACGCCGGCTGTTCGATGAGCTCGCTCCGTTCAACGAGCAAGAATATGCGCGGATCACAAAGCTCATCGGCCCCGGCCATATGCAGGAGCTCTACGAACTTCTGCGCCGCGTCACCGACGCGCTGAACGCGAAAGACGGAAACCGAGCGGCTTAGATCCGGAACCGCAAGGTTGCGCCCCACTGGCGCGGCGGCGCGTACATCTGCTCGACGAAGCCGAGAAGGCCGAGGTCGAGATCGTAAACCTTGTATTTCGAGTTGGTGAAGTTCTTCACCCAGACCGAGCCCTGCCACCGCTCGTCGGGCGAAGTCAGCGAGATCGAGGTGTTCCCGACGGCGTAAGCGCGCTGGAACGACACTTGCGAATTGGTGCCTTCGAGGAAGTGCTTGCTGAGATACTTGCCGTCGAGCTGGAATGCGAGCGTGCCGACACGCATCGGAACGCTGTAGCGGCCGAGCGCGTTCAGGCTCACGTGAGGCGCCTGCGGAAGCTCGGCATTCCTGGTGCCGAACGGAGGGAACACACCGGGCACGAAGTCGACCTTCGAATCGAGGAACGCAGCGCTGATCGCGAAATCGAAATTGCGCAGCGGCCGGGTGAACAGCTCGATTTCTCCGCCCTTCACCGTTGCATCGGAGTTGGTCACCTGCGGCTGCAGGTTGGTGAGCGAGAAGGCCTGGTAATCGTGATAATCGTAATAGAAAGCCGACAGGTTGAGGCGGGTCCCGGGCGCTAGCGTCGACTTCATGCCGATTTCGTAAGCGTCGAGCACCTCGGGCTTGTGGCGGAAATCGGCCAGCATCACCGTCGGTGCAGGCGACCAGTTCCCGCCCTTGATGCCGCGATTGTACGACAAATAGAACAGCAGGTCCTTGTGCGGCTTGTAATTGAGCTGCGCGCGAGCGGCGACGTCGCCGAAATTGATCTTGTCGTCTCCAGCGAATTGCGGATTTGCGGCGATCGCCTGCGCGAAGTCGAAGAGCACGGTCCCGTCCGGTATGGGATTGCCCTCTGCATCGACGAGGCCGAATCCAAGCGTCCTGAATCTGATCTTCTTGTGGTCCTGCGACCAGCGCAGCCCGACGATTCCGGTCAGCTCGGGTGTAAAATCATATTCGCCCTGGCCGAAAACCGACCAGTTCTTCGAAACGAGATGAGTCAGACCCTGGGTGCGGGCGGCGTCGGTCGGGGCTGCATTGAAAACCGCACCGGAGGCATCGAACTCGCCGTTGAAGTTCATGTTGAGATAATAAGCGCCGACCTGCCATCGCACCCGCGGCGAATGCCCGGAAAGCCGCGCTTCCTGCGACCATTGCCTGTGATGTGCGATCGTGTGGAACGGGAAGAAAAACAGCCCGCCGCCGGCGTCCTCGATATAATCTTTGTCGAGTTTGCTGTAATTGCCGATGTAGGTGAATTCGACGTTGTCGGAGACGCTGTGCTTCAA
Organism: Sphingomicrobium sp.; assembly: GCA_035555035.1. GTDB lineage: Bacteria > Pseudomonadota > Alphaproteobacteria > Sphingomonadales > Sphingomonadaceae > Sphingomicrobium. The sequence continues at coordinate 27,390 of DATMHG010000004.1, read as the reverse complement.
CTTCGCGGTCGTCGACCAGACGGTGCGGTCGAAGCCCGTGTGCATGTCCGACGCATGCTCGAAAACATTGCCTGTGATCGGTGGGCCGGGATTGATTCCAAGGCCGGTGACGGGGTCGAACTCCGCCAAACGAACGAGATATTGCCCGGTCGGAACGTCGGTGTCCTTCGAATATGACCCGATCACGCTAAGCAACGTGTTGGGACCGAGATCGGCCTGGACGTTGGCGCGCACGGCCCAACCGTTCGCTCCCTGGCTGGTGCGGCCGAGCGCGTGGTGCGGCCCGAGCGGGTTCAATCCGAAGGGGTCGGGGTTGAACCCGGCCTTCATCCAACCGGTAGATTTTTCGTAGAAGCCGGCGATGCGGGCGCGAATTCCGGGCGCGAGCTGGCCGCCGACGGCGCCTTCGAGCTTGTGCGTGCCCCAATCTGCGAGCGTGGCTTCGGCATAGCCGTTGAGGTGCGTTTCGTCGGCGAGATTGCTGACGAAGTGGATGAGGCCGCCCGTGGCGTTGCGGCCAAACAGAGTTCCCTGAGGCCCGCGCAGCACTTCGATCCGCTCGACGTCGAACAGCGGGAGCCCGAGCGCATTCATGCTGCCGACGTAGACTTCGTCCTGATAGACCGCGACCGGCGCTTCCAGATTGTCCTGGAAATTGTTCTGGGAAATGCCGCGCAAGTTGAAGGTGGTGAACGCCGGCGTCCAGGCCGAGACCTCCAGGTTCGGAACCTGCTGACTGATCTGCTGCATGTTGGTCAGGTTGAGAGTCTTGATCGTCTCACCGGAGAGCGCAGTGATCGAAATGCCGACATCCTGAATGCGTTCGCGGCGCTTCTGCGCCGTTACCACGATGTCACCAAAAACGCCCTGGTTGGTGGTTGGGACTTGAGCGACCCCCGGCGTGAGCTTGTCGCTTTCGACGGTCGTCTCGGTCGGTGCACCAGGGTTCGGATGCGGCGGCTGATCGGACGACGGAGCAGCCGGCGGAGGTGAGGTCACGGGCTGCGCTTGGGCCAGGCCTGGCTGCAATACGATTACGCAAACGATTGCAGTGCTTAGATGAAAAACAGACACACGAGCTTTGCGCATTTCGATCCCCCTGCGACCGCGCGCTGACGCGCGAAATCTACGCTGCTGTTACGAATCTGCTTAACATGTTAACTTCCGCTCGAAAACAACTTTCGATCTGCGTCCGCTTGCAGTTCAGGTGAGTCAGAGATCGAGCGTGAGCACGGGCGACTTCGAGCGCGAGCAGCAGATCGTCATCATCTTGCCGGACGCGCGCTCCTCATCGGACAGCACATAATCGCGGTGGTCCGGTTCGCCCGAACAGACGTTCGTCACGCACGTCCCGCACAATCCTTCGCGGCAGGAGAACGGGAGTTCGAATCCGTGCTCCTCGAGAACCTCGAGGATGGACTTTTGTGCGGGTACGTCGAACTCGACACCGCTGCGATCGAGCCGGATCTTGAAGGCATTCGAATCCTGCGGCTCATCATTTTCGGGCGCGGTGAACCATTCGAACCGCACTGTACCCGCGGGCAGATGCTCCGTTAGCTTCTTGACCGACTCCATGAGCGGAGTCGGCCCGCAGCAGTAGATCCACTCGCCTTCGCTCCAGCTCGCAACGGTTTGTGCGACATCGAGAACCTGGCCGCTCTCGTCGTCGAAATGGAATTGCGCCGACGACTGCGCCAGCGCGCATAGCTCTTCGTAGAATGCCGCTCTCTGCCGGCTGCGCGCCGCGTAGATCAGGCGCCACGGCTTGCCTGTCACGGCGCACCAGCGGACCATGGCCATGATCGGCGTGATCCCGATGCCGCCCGCAATGAACAGAAAGCGATCGGCCCGCTCGTCGAGCGCGAAATTGTTCCGCGGCGCGCTGATCGTCAGCTGCATTCCTGCCCGCACACTGCTGTGCACGAAGCTCGATCCGCCGCGGCTATCCGCAGCCCGGCCGACGCCGATCACGTAGCGATCCCGCTCCCGCCAGTCGTTGGTCAGGGAATATTGCCGGACGAGCCCGTTCGGCAGATGAAGATCGAGGTGCGCCCCTGGTTCGAAAGGGGGCAACGCTCCTCCGCCGACGGCCCGTAGCTCCACCGTCATCACGTCGCGCGCTTCCGCGCGTACGTCGGCGACCTGAACGTTGAAGGTCGGAATTGCTGAGCTCACCGGGACACCCGTAGCGATCGCGCTGGATCCGTCGGCGACTGGACCGGCCTACTCTGCGGCAATGGCCGCCGGCGGCAAAACCACCGGAGTTCCGGCCTGTTCGGCCTGGATCAGCTTGTCCATCGTGTAGCGGAAGTGCGACAGAGCGACGTCTGCGGCGACCGCGACGAGTTTGAAGCTGGGATCGGCGTCGAGCATCTTCTGCTGCTCTTCGATGATCTCCTTATCCTCCATGAATCCTTCGATGAGGCTGTCGAGCAGCGACATCGAGATCGTGTAGTCGGCGCCTTCGAAGTCGTTCAGATAGTTCCAGAAGAAGTGCGTCGTGCGCTCCGTCTCCGGAGTCATGAACTGGCAGTTGCGGAATTCGCGCGTGCCTTCGACCACGTCGCCCTTCTCCGCACCCTTTCCGGCCGGCGCAAACAGCGTCTCCATGAGGAAGATGCCGGGAACCAGCATACGCGCGATGTTGCGCCGATCGACCTTGTCGGTCGTGTTCGGGATGACCTTGCGCAGGAACGGCGGCGGATCGCTGTTCATGTGCCAGCGCACGACGCGAAAGCCGTCGGGCAGCCGCTCGATCGGATTGGGCTTCGACACGTAGGCATAGTCCTCGGAACCGCCCAAAGTGTGCGTGTGGACGAACGCCAAATGATTGAAGTCGCTGAGGTTGTCGACGATCAGCAGATAGTTGGAGTCATAGTGGAGATACGCCGGAATGCCTTTCCACTTGGCATCTTCGAGATAAGGAACGTCGAGAATCTTCGCGGGATCGGCGAGCGCGGCATCGCCCATCCAGATCCACATGATGTGCTGCTTCTCCACCAGTGGATAGCTCTTGACGCCGAGCTGCGGCGGGATTCGCTCCTGGCCGGGAATTTCCACACATTTGCCGGTAGGGTCATACTTTAGCCCATGGTACATGCAGCGGACGCAATCGCCCTCGATGCGGCCCTGCGACAGCTTGGCGCCGCGGTGGCAGCAGCGATTGTCCAGGGCGACGATCTGGCCGCTCTCGCCGCGATAGAAGACAACCGGCTGATCGAGGATGCGCCGCTCGAGCAGCTTGCGGTCCATGACCTCATGATCCCAGCCGCCCATGTACCAGCAGTTCTTCAGGAACATCTGACTTCTCCCATCGCGCAGCCTGTGCAGGCCCAACGCTCCGCCACAAGGTGGGTGTCCGCTTCTACCGGAACTCGTAAGCGAAATTTAGCCGGCTTCGTCGAAAGCAGTCCCCTAGTGATGCACCACCTGGACGCTCGTATATTCCTTGAGCCCGAGCTCGCCGAATTCCACGCCGATCCCTGAACCCTTGACGCCGCCAAAGGGGGCAAAGGGCTTGATCCCGCCGTGGCTGTTGACCCACGCGGTTCCGCACTCGAGCCGATGTGCGACGGCTTTCGCTTTCTCCGGGTCGGCGGACCAGGCGGAGCCGCCGAGTCCAACGTCGAGGCCGTTCGCGCGTTCGATCGCGTCTTCGAGGTCGGTGTAACGGATCACCGGAAGCACGGGACCGAACTGCTCTTCATCGACGATGCGCATGCCATCGGTCGCGTCGGCCACGATCGTCACCGGATAGAAGAAACCAGGCCCATCGGGAGCTTCGCCGCCGCAGAGCACGCGCGCGCCGTTGCGCTTGGCGTCCTCCACCAGCTCGACCACCTTCTCGTACTGCTTCCGGTTCTGGATGGGACCGAGAATGCTGTTCTCGTCGAGGCCATGGCCAACGCTGACATTCTTCGCATAGTCCACCAGGGCATCGCAGACTTCGTCGTAAATCTCGTCGGGCACATAAAGCCGCTTCAGCGCCGCGCAGGTCTGGCCGTTGTTGATGAACGCGCCCCAGAACAGCCGCTCGGCGATCTCCTTCGGATCGGCGTCCGGCAAGACGATGCCGGCATCGTTGCCGCCGAGCTCCAGAGTCACCCGCTTGAGCGTCGTCGAAGCGGTCTGCATCACCTTCTTGCCAGTCGCGCACGAACCGGTGAATACGATCTTCTGGATGTGCGGGTGCTCGGTCATCATCTGCCCGAGCTCGTCGCGGCCGGCGACAACGTTCAACACCCCTGGCGGCAGCACTTCATTCAGCAGCTCGACAAGGCGGATGGTGCTCAGCGGCGTGTAAGGCGACGGCTTGAGCACCACGGTGTTGCCGGTCCGGATCGCCGGCACGACGTGCCAGATCGCGATCAGCAGCGGGAAATTCCAAGGGGTGATCGAGCCGACCACGCCGAGCGGCTTGCGATGCAGCTCGACACGGCCGCTTTCGTCGTCGCTGAGCACCTCGACCGGAAGCTCGAGCGAGCCGGTATGCCGCGCCCAGGCTTCGGCGCCGTGCAGCTCGAAGCGCGATCCCATGCCGTTGAGCGGCTTGCCCTGCTCGCGGGTCAGAAGCTCGGCAAGCTCTTCCATGTTCGCGTGGATGGTGTCGGCGATCCGGCCAACCGCTGCCTTGCGGTCTTCATCGCCCGACTGGCTCCAGCTCTTGTAGGCTTCACGCGCGGCATTCACGGCGCGGTCGAGGTCCTCGCTGGTCGCGACCGGGCATTCGCCCACGACTTTCCCGCTGCCTGGATCGCGGATTTCCATATGTTCGGCTGTCGGAACCTTTTTGCCGCCGATGATCAGTTCGTACCGCTTTGCCACAGCCCTGCTCCACGCGTTCGTCGGCCCTGTTGGAGCTCCATCTTGCGACGAGTGCTGGCGAGCGTCCAGCCGATTCTTAACATGTTCACTTTCTGTGGGGCAGCCACGGGTGGATCTAAGTGCTCCGTCCCGTAGTCGTCGCGAAAAAAACTCCACCTTTTCGTTCGGAACCATCCACTTAATGGCTTGCCCCTGGAACGATTCGGTTGGCTCGTACGCTTAGGCGGGAGAGCGGCCGGGCACGTTTGAGGAGTGTACCGGTGAAACAGACGCTTCTGACCGCCTTGCCACTCGCAATCACCCTCTGCTCATGCGCTACCAACCCCTATGGGGCGCCCCCCAATGCTGGCAAACGAGCCGCCTTCGGAGCCGCCGCGGGAGCTGCCATCGGCGCGCTCGCCGGCTCGGCGCTCGGTTCCGACGCCCTCACCGGCGCTGCTGTCGGCGCAGTCGCTGGAGGAGCGGCCGGAGCCGCAGTGCCCGGAACGGTCTTCCAGGGACGCCAATATTATCGCGACACCCGTGGCTTCTGTTACTACATCGATCGCGACGGACAGCCCCAATATGATGGGACCGTTCGCTGCTGAAACTTAGCAGGTAAGAGTCTTCGCGACCGCGGCGTGCCAGCCGTCGATCAACCCCTGACGCCGGTCGCTCGCCATCGCCGGCTCGAAGCGATCACTGCGCTTCCACGTGCGCGAGACCGCACCGAGATCGCTCCAAACGCCAGTGGCGAGGCCTGCCAGGAAAGCCGCGCCGAGGGCAGTCGTCTCCAGGTTCTGCGGCCGCTCGACCGGAAACTGCAGGATGTCGGCGAGGAACTGACACAGCCATGCGTTGGCCGCCATTCCGCCATCGACCCGGACTGATGCGCCGTGGCCGGCCCCGTCCTTCTCCATCGCCTCGACGAGATCGAGCGTTTGATAGGCGACGGCCTCGAGCGCGGCGCGGACGAGATGTGCCGCGGTCGAGTCGAGGGTCAGGCCGAAGATCGCGCCTCGCGCATCCGGGGCCCAATAGGGCGCGCCTAGGCCGACGAACGCCGGCACCATGTAGACGCCGTGGCTGTCGGGCACCCGCGTTGCCATGCTGTCCGTCTCGGACGCATGGGTGATTACACCGAGCCCGTCGCGCAGCCATTTGACGGCTGCCCCGGCAACGAAGATCGAGCCTTCGAACGCGTAGGTCGTGCGGCCGCCGAGCCGATATGCGGGCGTGGTGAGCAGCCGGTGATTCGACGCGACCGCCCGCTCGCCGGTGTTCACGAGCATGAAGCAGCCGGTGCCGTAGGTGGACTTGACCATTCCCGGCGCGAAGCACGCCTGCCCGAACAAGGCGGCCTGCTGGTCTCCAGCCATTCCCGCGATCGGCAATGGCGTTTCGAACAGGCCAGCTGCGGTCGTTCCGAAGGTGCCGCTGTTGTCGCGCACGTCCGGAAGCAGCGCTTCGGGCACTCGGAAGAGGCGGCAGAGCTCCTCGTCCCAGCGTTGCGCTCGGATATCGAACAGCGACGTCCGGCTCGCGTTGGTCGCATCGGTTGCGTGCACCGCCCCGCCGGTCAGCCGCCACAGCAGGAAGCAATCGATCGTGCCGCAGGCGAGCTCGCCTTTTTCCGCCCGCTCGCGCGCACCGGCGACGTTATCTAGGATCCAGGCGATCTTCGTCGCCGAAAAATAAGGGTCGAGCAGGAGGCCAGTACGTTCCCTGACCAGCGATTCCGCACCGCCGCTCTTCAAGCGCGCGCATTCCTCGGCGGTCCGCCGGTCCTGCCAAACAATGGCGCGGTGGATCGGCTGTCCGGTCGACCGATCCCAGACCACGATCGTCTCGCGCTGGTTCGTGACGCCGATCGCTGCAACGCGTCCAAAATCGATCTTCGAAAGCGCCTCGTGCGCAACCGCGAGCGCATCCTGCCAGATCTGCTCGGGGTCATGCTCGACCCAGCCTTTCGAAGGGTAATGTTGCGTCAGCTCTCGCTGGGCGATGGCAACCGCCTGCGCGGCGGAATCGAACAATATGGCGCGAGTCGAGGTCGTACCCTGATCGATCGCCAAGACATGGTCGGCTCGCCCCACAGCCGGACCATAAGGTGCCACGCGTCACCCCGGAAGGGGTTCTCCTCTGCGCTGCACCCGCCTATCCGCGCCGCGGATGAGTGTGATTGCAGTCCCGAGTTTCGAAGTCGAAATCGCGGCAGAGGGCGAAGGATTCCGCATCCACGTCCGGAACGGCGCGGGCGAAGACAGAGGCTACCAGGTCCCAACCGGCACGCAGCAGGATTTCGCGAAGTTCTTCCAGGAGCTTTCGCGCGACTTCGGCACGCGCATGCCGGACATTTTCGCTCCCGCCGTCGAGCGGCCTGCGCCGACAATGCACTGGCGGCCGCTGCTCACGGAAAATATCGCTCCGAAGATCCTCGTCGGTTACGGCGATCCCGCCGTGTTCAAGGACGGCGACGATTACTGGCTGGTCGCGACGTCGAACGACGCTCCCGACGCGTTTCCAATCCTGCATTCGGCCGATCTTCAACATTGGGAGCCGAAGGGCTTCGTCTTTCCGGAAGGCCATCTTCCCCGATGGTGCGCGTCCGGGCGCAACGTGGCGGACTTCTGGGCGCCGGAAATGCACAGAGTCGGCGCTGAATATTGGGTCGTCTACACGTCGCGTCAGGTCTCGAACGCGCTGGCGATCGGTCTCGCACGGAGCGCCACCCCGACGGGACCGTGGATCGACAACGGGAACCCTCTGATCACCGGCAGACCACTCAACACGACTGGCCTCGGCTACGATTCCAATCAACCGCTGATGAGCGGCGGGGTCATCGATTCCCATCTGTTCGTCGATCAGGACGGCGCGACCTATCTGTTCTGGAAGGACGATACGAACAGCATCTGGCCACGGCCGCTCGCCATGCTGATACGCGACCATCCGGAGCTGATCGACCGGCTCTTCGAAGCGGACAAGGATCGGCGCAGCGCCGCCTTTGCCGCAGCCATCGTCCCCTGGGCCAACCTCCAGCGGCCGATGATCCGCTTCTTTGTCATGCAGCCGCTGATCGAAGCGGCTCTCGCCAACTGGCATCGTGTGAAATCGGCGCTCGTCGAGTTCGGCCTCGCCTCGGCGATCCTCGACGCCATGTCGACGCCGATCCGCGCCCAGCGCATTGCCGAAGACGGCCGATCGCTGATGGGAGAGAACAAGATCGTTCTCTGCAACGACCTCGACTGGGAAGGCCACCTGATCGAGGGGCCCTTCGTCACGCGGCAGGAGGGCCGCTATTGGCTGTTCTATGCCGGCAACGATTTCTCGACGCCGCACTACGGCATCGGCGTCGCCGTCGCGGACAGTCCGTTCGGGCCTTACACGAAACAGGGAGAGCCGCTGCTCCGGTCAACCAGCGAATGGGCTGCTCCCGGCCACGCCTCCGTCGCGCCGGGACTCGACGGCAAGCCGCAGCTTTTCTTCCACGCCTTCCATCCCGGCACCGGCGGCTACAACGCCTTCCGCGCTCTCCTGACCGTCGGCCTGAGGTTCAGCCGCGATCGCGTCGAGGTCGTCGAACTGGACTAACTGACTGCTCAGCCGCCCTTGCGCACCGCGCCGCCGCCCTCGATCGAGCTCGCGACGACCGGATTGCCCCAATAGCGGATCTCGCCGCCGCCATTGACCGTCGCGCCGAGCGCTGAGCGTGCCCGGACAAGGATCTGACCACCGCCATTCACCGCGGCTCCAACATGTGCAGCGTCGATCGAGCGGGCGTCGATCTTGCCGCCGCCGTTCACCGCGACGCCGAGCTCGTTCTGAGGCGCGAAGCCGCTGCCGATGTTGATGAGACCACCGCCGTCCACGCCGACGCCGAGCACGTGCGGGCTCTCGATCTGGATTTGCAGGTGATAGCTGCGCGGACACTGTTCGTTGCATGCGTCGATCACCAGCTTGCCTTCGCGATCGACCCGGACTCGCGTAAACTGAGTGCTGCCTTCCAGCAGCGTCACCCGCTGCACCTCCGCAGGCACGATCGTGATCATGCCGCCGCCGTGCAGTTCGATCGCTCGAAAGGTCGGTACGGGCACCGGCTCAACGGCAAGGACGGGAGCGGCGGCCGCTATGGCGAAGACGAATAAGGGGACGAGCGAACGCATGAGCGGCTCCTTCTGGAGTTTGCGCTACATATGTAGCGCTACAATTGCAGCTTGTCCAGCCGGCACTTGCAGTTGCGGGTCCGCGGCTGCATTTCGCGGTACATGGACCGGCCGCTCACAGTTATCGGCAGCTTCGTCAGCCCCTATGTGCGCAAGGTTCTCGCGGCGATGAATCTGAAGGCAGTCGCCTATCAGGTCGACCCGATCACGCCCTTCTTCGGCAACGACGAGTTCGAACGCGTGAGTCCGCTGCGCCGCATTCCGGTGCTGATCGACGGCGATTTCTCGGTGAGCGATTCCTCGGTCATCTGCGACTATCTCGACGATGCCTATCCCGGTCACCCGCTGTTCCCGCGCGATCCGAAACAGCGCGCCCGCGCGCGCTGGTTCGAGGAATTCGCCGACACGCGGCTTGGCGACCTCTTCATCTGGTCGCTCTTCTATCAGAAGGTGGTGCGGCCCGCTGTGTGGGGCGAAGCGTCCGACGAAGAGCGTGTGCGCAAGGCCGAGGAAGAAGAAATTCCCGCGACGCTCGACTATCTCGAAGCTCAGCTTCCGGCCGACAGTTTCCTGTTCGGCGAGATCGGCGTCGCCGACATTGCGATCGCCAGTTTCTTCCGCAACGGCGCTTACGCCGGGTTCCAGACGGACGCGAACCGCTGGCCGCGCACTGCTGCTTTCGTCGAACGCGTGCTGGCGCATCAATGCGTCGCCAACCTGCTCCCATTCGAGGACGTGCAGCGCGGCGCGGCGATCAAGGGCCGGCGGCAGGCGTTGCTCGACGCCGGCGCGCCGCTCACCTCCGAAACGATGGGTCTGGGGGAGCCGCGTAAGGGGTACATGCGCCTGTAACGCGGGGAACCGCAGCGCACGCGAATTCATCCAAGTCCAAGAGGACGAGAGAAGGTTTCGATGGGCGGAAACAGAGCTGCGACGGGTCGGGACTTCACTACAGGAGTGAAGCTGAGCGACATTCCCGAAACCGGCTTTCTCGCCGGCAAGGTTGGCGATGACTCGGTCCTCCTCTCGCGCATCGACGACGATCTGTTCGCGGTCGGCGGCACCTGCACGCACTATGGCGGACATCTGCCGGACGGCATCGTAGCCGGAGCGACGGTCCGCTGCCCGCTCCACCACGCCTGCTTCAGCTTGCGCACCGGGGAAGTGCTTCGAGCACCCGCGCTCGATCCGCTCGATCGCTGGAAGGTTGAGGTCGAGGGAGATCATGCGTTCGTCCGCGAGAAGCTGCCCGCGCAGAACCGCCGTGCCAGCCCGAACACCGATGTCGCCAAGATCGTGATCGTCGGCGGCGGCGCAGCCGGCCTCGCTTGCGCGCTCGAGCTTCGCAAGCGCGGCTACACCGGCGCCATCACCATGCTGAGCGCGGATCATGACCCGCCGTGCGATCGCCCAAATCTTTCCAAGGACTATCTTGCCGGAACCGCGCCGGAGGAGTGGATCCCGCTACGGTCGGGGGATTGGTACCGCGACAATGACATCAATCTTCGCCTCGGCGTTGAGGTCACCGCAATCAAGCCCGACGAGCGCACAGTTCGATGCGCGTCAGGGGAGCGCGTGGAGTTCGATCGCTTGCTGCTCGCGACGGGCGCCGAGCCGAACCGGCTCAACTCACCGGGCTTCGATCGCCACAACGTCCTTACCCTGCGGTCGCTCGCCGACGCGCGCGCCATCGTCGAGCATGCTCGTGAGGGCTCCCGAGCGGCCATCATCGGCTCGAGCTTCATCGGGCTCGAGGCGGCAGCATCGCTCAGAAAACGCAAGGTCGAAGTGGACGTAATCTCGCCCGAGCATGTGCCGTTCGAACGCGTCCTCGGTGCCGAGCTCGGCAATTTCTTCAAAAGCCTGCATGAGGACAATGGCGTCCGCTTTCATCTCGGCCGGACGGCCGCGAGCCTCGACGGCCGATCGCTGCACCTCTCCAACGGTCAGCAGATCGAGGCGGATTTCGTGCTCGTCGGCATCGGCGTCCGGCCCCGGATCGGCTTGGCCGAGGCGGCGGGGCTTTCTGTCGGCGACGGCGTCACGGTCGACAGCTTCCTCGAAACCAGCGTGCCCCGAATTTACGCGGCCGGGGACATCGCGGCCTACCCCGATCCGATCACTGGCGAACGAACGAGGATCGAGCATTGGGTCGTCGCCCTGCGGCAAGGGGAAGTCGCGGCCGCCAACATGCTCGGAATGAAGAAGAAGTTCGACTCCGCGCCCTTCTTCTGGACCGAGCAATATGGTCTCGCCGTCCGCTACGTCGGCCACGCCTCGGGTCCGCAGGAGGTCAGGGTCGATGGCGATCTCGCAAAACGCGACGCGATTCTGCGCTATTTCGAAGACGGACGAGAGCTGGCCGCGGCGTCCGTGAACCGCGATCGCGAAAATCTCGAAGACGAGCTACGGCTCGAGAGCGAAGCGCGCCCTTAGGCGGTGCGCAGCGAAAACCAGTGCTCGATGCGCGTCCTTAGCGACCGCTTGGAAGGAATGAAGCCCGGCTCGGCCACGGCTTCCGTCTCGTTGGAATCGTAGAGCGTGAGGTTCTCGGGCGGCCGTGACCGCACCGGTTCGCGCCCGCGCAGCAGGTCCTCGGCCATCGCCAGGGATCGGTGCATGTCTTCCGCCGTGCAGGGCTTCATCAGACAGCCGAGCGCGAGATCGGGCATCGAAAATCGCGGCGCCTTGCCGCTGACGAAGAGGCACGGCACGCCAAGGTCGTTGAGCCGCACGGCGACCGAGAAGCCCGTCGTCCCATGGGCGAGGTGAAGGTCGAGAAGAACGAGGTCCGGCTGATGCTCCTCCGTCGCGGCAATCGCCCCGTCGGCGTCCTCCGCGGTCCCGACCACGCGATAGCGCGGATTATCCTCGATTTGATACTTGAGCGTTTCCGCAAGCTGTCGGTCGTCCTCGACGATCAGGATCCTGAGCACGCGCGAGCCTCCCCAATGAACTCACTCGGTTCGCCGATGCTTGCGCGGATTGTTCCGTTCGCGAATTCCCCGTGAACATAGTTTACGTCGAGCAGCAGTACTGCCGCGCCCAAGCGAAAAAAAGGCGCCCGGAATTAACTTCCGGACGCCTCCTGCCCCTCAACTTTTCAACGGCTTAAGCGCGATAGAAGATGTGCGCGCCGATCTGCTGGACCTCCTGGAGGTTCCGGCGCCACGACGGCGCGACATAGTCGGCGTGGTACCACAGCACGTCCGAGCTCACGCTCGGGACGATATTGGAAGCGGCGAGCTCGGCGATCGCCTCGGCCTTGCGCCACGCGTCGCAATTGGTGTCGACGGACGGGAACTCGCCGTGGCGAACGAAGGAGAATTGCGCCGGCTGCTTGACCACGCTGCACCAGTCGGGCGGATAGCGTCCCGACGCCGCGCGGTTCATCACGACATGAGCAACCGCCAGCTGGCCTTCGAGGCTCTCGCCGCGCGCTTCGAAATAGACGGCGGTCGCGAGACAACTGGTCTCCTGATCGAGCGCGGCATTGGTCGCGAATTTGTCGACCAGGGCGTACAGCGGCCAGCCATTCTTGTAGAGCCATGCAGCCTGCGTGGCGAAGGACTGCGGAGCAAGGCTCAGCGTCACGCTCTGCGCGGGCTGCGCCTGGAGGACCGCCCCGTTCACCGTCGAGATTGCGGTCGTTGCGGCAACCGCCGGACGCGCCACCGTGCTGGCGACGGTCTGGGCAGCCGCTCCGAGTGGCTTGACCGCGGAATCGACGTCGATCGCCCTCACGGCGGCGGAGACGTTGTTCAACGCCGACATGTCCTGCGCGCTCGCACTCGATGCAACGCCAAGCAAAGCGAGAGCCATCGCCGCGGACGCACCGCGGCTACGCAACCATTGAATCACTGTCTGAATTACCCTCTTTGGCGGACTGCCGCTGGGGGCGCGTAAAGCACTCTTCAAGTCCCAGCGGTGAGGTCCGTCTTGCCCTGGAGCCCGGCGTCTCAATGCGCCCGTGGCTCGCTCGCTCTCAATCGCTGGAACCCAGATATGTCAGCTTTTGCGAGAGTCCAATGACGAGGCGGTGAGTCGTGCGACTCGCGGGACGGAATCTGGAACTCTTTCAAATCGTTCAGTTTTCTCAAGTTATACACAGCCGCGCCGAACCGCTTATCGTCGGTTTCGCTCGCCTCGTCGGCAGTGTAACCAAAGCGGGACAGGAGGGTGTCCCGCGATGACGCATTGGCTGATGAAGTCCGAACCGGAAAGCTACAGCTGGGACGACCTGGTGCGTGACGGCGGCACAGAATGGGACGGCGTTCGCAACAATGCTGCCCGGCTGCACTTGAAGGCGATGAAGGAGGGCGATGAAGCCTTCTTCTACCATAGCATGTCGGACAAAGCGGTGGTCGGAATCATGCGCATCGCCCGCGAGGCCAAGCCCGATCCCAAGGCCCCGGACTGGGTCTCGGTCCGGGTCGAGCCGGTGAAGGCACTCTCTCGGCCGGTCACCCTGGCAGAGATCAAGGCCGAGCCGAAGCTCGCGAAGATGGAGCTCATCCGCCAGTCGCGCCTCTCCGTCGCGCCGGTCCGGGATGAAGAATGGCGCAAGATCATCGAGATGGGCCGCTAATCTGCGGCTTTGGCGGTTGCGATCCTGCGCGCTATGGCCGAAGCTCAGTTGGTGGAAGAACAGTCTCTCCCGGGACGTGCGTGCGGCACCTGCACCTTGTGTTGCAAGGTCATGGGCATCGAGGAGCTCGATAAGCCGCGCGGAACATGGTGCCAGCATTGCGTGCCCGGGTCCGGCTGCAAGGTCTACGCCGAACGCCCGCCGTCGTGCCGCGCGTTCCATTGTGGATATCTGACGTGGAAAATGCTCGGCGAGCATTGGCTGCCGGCGCGCAGCAAGATGGTGGTCGTTCTCGATTCTGACGGCGATCGCATTGCTATCCATGTCGATTCGAGCCGGCCCACGGCCTGGCGGGGACAGCCCTATTATGGTGAAATCAAACAGTGGGCGAGGGATTCGGCGCGGGACTTGAGACAAGTCGTCGTGATCATCGGCGACAGGTCTATCGTCATCCTGCCCGATGAAGACGTCGACATCGGCGTTACGTCAGCCGACGAGCGCATCGTGCTTGGAGAAGTTGTCGAGAACGGCCGCCTGAAGCTGCGCGCCATGAAAATGCGGGCCGACGATCCACGCCTTGCCGGCGCCGAAGCGGGCAAGCTTTACGGCGCGGCGAGCAATCCATTGCGATAGCCCGGACACTGCAGTCGTGCGCGCCATTGCACGTAAGTCTGCGGCTGTAGTTTCGGACTGACCTCGAGCCACGCGACGATGCTCCAGATTTGGGCATTGGACATCGATCCGGACCACGACGGCATGCCCGTCATCTTGATGCCGTTCTTGACGATCCAGAACAGCTGCTCCGGTGTGAAGCGCTGCTGCACGTCCAGCAGGTAAGGCGGCGCAGGCTCCATTCCGCCGGCCCATTGCTTTCGGGCAACCGCGGCAGCCCCGTGACAGGCGGCGCAGTGCGCTTGATACGCGCAGAAGCCGGCAACCACCTGCCCCGCAGTGAACGGTGGGGGTGGAGCGATCGAAGCAGCATCCCGCCGCACCGAATGGATCATCGTCTCGTGGGTGATCCATTGGGTGAACTTGGTGTGCGGACTGGATGCGCCGACGTTGAAAAGGCCCGATTTGACGAACGCAAAAACGCCAAGCGGCACGACGAAGACGATCGCGATCGCGGCTCCGATCAGGATGTGCAGCAGCTTCTTTCGAGGCACGGCTGCTCAAACGCCGTACAGGGTGATTCGTTACGTGTGCGTCAACCTGCCATCGAGAAATCGTCTGCGAAGTCCGCGATCAAGATCTACAGCAGCTCTTTGATCCAGGTACGTCCAGCATTTCGCCTTCTGAGGCTTCCTACAGTACGGCGCCGTCCCCGCGAATAAGTTCGAACCAACCCAGCTTGGCCAGGTGGCTAAGTTCACCCGCGAGCAGCTTGTCGCCAATGTCCAGGCGGTAACGCAGGTTGGGCGTGCGAACGCGCGCAGCTCGGTCGTACGCCGCCACTTGTGCGTCTCGCACGGTCTCCCCCGTCCCGGTAACCACCGCCGTCCAGCCATAGAGACCGGCAGTAACTATAGATTCACCTTTCCTTCCCACTTCGCCCCAGTGGAGGTGCTCCGGTTCGACATTGTCGACAAGAATCGGCAGCCCGATGGGCGCGGCCACTTCCTTTCGTGAATAGGGGAACGGCGGCGTCGAAAGTACGATGCAGACGCAAAAGCCGGATCGCGTCGGAAAGATGCAATCGTGACCGCGGATCATCGCGGCGAACAGCTCACCCCAGCCGAGCGCCTGCAACGGCTCGAGCACCGCGAAGCCGGGATAACCGAAGCGGCAGGTGAACTCGAGCGGCCAGATGCCGTCGTCGTTGATGACGGTATTGAGGTTGAGGTAGCCGACGTGGCCAGCCTCGCGCAGCATCGGCTCCATCGGCGCGAGCGTCGCCTCGAAAAGCGCGTCCGAAGTTTCGAAGGTTGCGACAGTGCCCATTTCGCCCGTCAGCTCGCCCAGGTCCCCGGCAAAGAACCTTTTGTGCTCCCAGTCGATGCATGCGGGCCTCAGGAAATGCTCTCCGTTGAAATAAGCGCCGATGCCGGTCTCCACTCCGGCAACGTAGTCCATCAGCACGAAGCGCTCGCCGTCGCGAATGGATGAGGCGTCGAGGAAGGCCGCGACGTCGCGCCCGTCATCCAGGCCTCCGACAAAGGTGTCGCCCGCCGAGGCGCTGCGTTTGAAGACGCACCTGCGCGGCCGGTCCGCCAGATCCGCGAAAGCCGCGCCGACGCTCTCAAACTCCACTGCAGGAGCCACTCGGAGTCCGGCACCGGAGAGAAGCTGCTGGGCAAATGCGCGATCTTCCTCGAGGCGGTCCCCAAGGGCGCTTCCTCCGATCACATGGAAGCCGTCCTTGCGGAGTTCGTCCTGAAGCTTGCCGAAGCCGACGGCCTCAAACAGGATCAGGCCTTCCTCGCCAGCCTCGCGAATCCACGAAAGCTCCGCGCGCCAGTCCGTTGTCCTCGGCACCATCCCCGCCATCGTTCCACTGGCGAAGGGTTCGCTTGCCGCGACGCGCACGTCGTGACCTCCGGCCATGAGCCGCAGATACATCGACCCGAGGTCGCAGGTCTCGCCGATACCGAGAACGCGCATGTCGAAGGGGATAGCCGAGGGAACCGCACGCTGCACAGAGCGGTTACGCTCGCGAAATGGCATCCGTTCTGAAGTGGCCCGCGCCGAGGCCGAGCGCCGAGCTCCTCACGGACGAGGTCCAGCAGCAACTCGCGAGTTGGAATCGGCAGCGCCTCAGTCCGCGTCTGCCGGATGCCGATTGGCGCCTCACTCTCGAAGCCGATCGTCAAATGCTTGCTCTGGAAGGCGAATTTCTCGACGCGCTTCGTGAGGAAGTCCGCGACCGCGCTTCTCAAGCGCCGAAAGATGCGGAGGCTTTCGTCCGCTGGTTCGAAGCCCTGAGGCGAAGCGGTCCAGGCCAGAACGATCCACTCTTCCCGTGGCTGGTGGAGGAGGCGAACCTCGATCAAATGCGCTGGTACCTGCAGCAGGAAGCCGCGGGCGAAGCGGGTTTCGACGACTTGACCGCCTATACGCAGGTGAAGCTCCCCGAACGCATGAAGCTGGAGCTTGCGCGCAATTATTGGGACGAGATGGGCCGTGGCAATTCCAAGGGCATGCATGGCCCGATGCTGGCGCGGCTGGTTGAAGGACTGCAGCTGCAGCCGACGATCGAGAGCACGGCTTGGGAAAGCCTCGCCCTCGCCAATGCCATGACCGCGATGGCCACTCGACGCGATTACGCGTGGCACGCTCTTGGCGCGCTGGGCGTGATCGAGTTGACGGCGCCGGGGCGATCGGCGGCTGTCGCTGCGGGTCTCAAGCGCTTGGGGATCGCTGCGAAGACACGCCTCTACTTCGACCTGCACGCGTCTCTCGACCTCAAGCACAGCGCAGCCTGGAATGCCGAGGTAATCGGGCCGGCAGTCGCTGCCGACCGGGCTCGGGCGGCCGCAATCGCTGAGGGCGCGCTCATCCGCCTGTGCTGTGGCGCACGCTGCTTCGAGCGATATCGCCGCCAATTGTGGTGAGCGACGACGAGGCGCTCGTCGCGCTGCTGCGCCTGTTGAAGGCTGCCGATTATCGTTTCACAGCCGTTACGCCCGCGACCCACGCGCGAGTCCTACAACACCCATGCAGCAGCCCGGACTTGCGGGACATCTTCGGCTGGAACCGCTGGTTCGCAGAGTCGGATCTCGATCCGCAGCTATCCCGCTGCCTGGAAAGGAGTCGTATGCTCGAGCAGCGGGATGGAAGGCTGCGCAGCATGGTCCGTGTCGCCAGCCTCGGCGGCGACCTGTTCCTTCACTCCGCTTACCCGACGGTCGCCGCAGACACTGTGTTCTTTGGCCCGGACACCTATCGTTTTGCTCGTTTTCTCTGCGAACGGGTGAGCCGGCTGGCTGCGCCACCCAAATGGATCGTCGACATGGGCGCGGGAAGCGGTGCCGGTGCGATCCTTGCTGCGAATCGGGTGCCGGGCGCGCGGATCACAGCGGTGGACGTCAATCCTCAGACGCTGCGGTTCACGCGAATCAACGCCGAAGCCGCGGGCGTAGACGTTGAGCGGGTGCATTCCTCGGTGATGCCCGCCGGCGCAGATCTGGTGATCGCCAACCCGCCCTACATCATGGACGCACCCGCACGCACCTATCGGCACGGCGGCGAACTGCTCGGCGGGCAAGTTGCGCTCGAATGGGTCAATCAGGCTTTGCGCAACCTGAGGCCTGGCGGCACCATGTTGCTCTACACCGGTGCGGCCGTGGTCGGCGGTCGCTCGCCTCTCATCGAGGCGCTTCAATGCGCCTGCATGGATGCGGGAGCCGAACTCGAGCTCCAAGAAACGGATCCCGATGTATTCGGCGAAGAGCTCGACGAACCGGCTTACGGCGAAGTCGAGCGCATCGCCCTGATCTCCGCTGCCATCCGAAAGTGAGGGTCAGGCCGCTTCCATCCTGCGCGCCTCGCGCTTGCGCTCATGCGGGTCGAGGAAGCGCTTGCGGATGCGGATCGCCTTGGGCGTGACCTCGACGAGCTCATCGTCCTGGATGTAGGCGATCGCCTGCTCGAGGCTCATCCGCTTGGGCGGAGTCAGGCGGATGCCTTCGTCCTTGCCGCTGGCGCGAAAGTTGGTGAGCTGCTTGGACTTTAAGGGATTGACCTCGAGATCCTGCGGCTTCGCATTCTCGCCGATGACCATACCTTCATAGAGCATCTCGCCAGGCGAGACGAAGAGGATGCCGCGCTCCTCCAGCGCGTTCAGCGCATAGGCGACCGCGGGCCCCTGCTCCATCGAGATCAGCACGCCGTTCGCCCGGCCGGCGATCGGGCCCTTGTAAGGACCGTATTTCTCAAACAGCCGGTTCATGATGCCGGTGCCACGCGTGTCCGATAGGAACTCGCCGTGGTAGCCGATGAGGCCGCGCGACGGCGCCGAGAAGGTCAGCCGAGTCTTGCCGCCGCCGGAGGGACGCATGTCGGTCATCTCCGCCTTGCGCATCGCCATCTTGTCGATGACGGTGCCTGAGAATTCGTCGTCGACGTCGATGACGACCGTTTCGTAGGGCTCCTCGCGGCCTGAGGCGCAGTCGCGGAAGAGGACGCGGGGACGGCTGATTCCGAGCTCGAAACCTTCGCGGCGCAGCGTCTCGATGAGCACGCCGAGCTGGAGCTCGCCGCGGCCTGCGACTTCGAAGCTGTCATTGTCCGCCGAGGTGGTCACACGGATCGCGACATTGCCCTCCGCCTCCCGCTCGAGCCGCTCGCGGATGACTCGGCTCTGCACCTTGTCGCCGTCGCGGCCGGCGAAGGGACTGTCGTTGACCGAAAAGCTCATGGCCAGAGTCGGCGGGTCGATCGGCCGAGCGTGCAGCGGCGCCTGCACTGAGGGATCGGCGAAGGTGTTGGAGACGGTCGCCTTGATCAGGCCGGCGATGGCGACGATCTCGCCCGCTTCGGCACTCTCGACCGGCACGCGCTCGAGGCCGCGGAAGGCGAAGACTTTGGTCGCGCGGCCTTCCTCGACGACGTTGCCGTTCACGTCGAGTGCCTTGATCGGCATGTTGACGCTCAATTTGCCGCTCTCGATTCGGCCGGTGAGAATCCGCCCGAGGAACGGGTCGCGGTCGAGCAAGGTGGCAAGCATCCGAAACGGGCCGGCGTCGACCCGCGGCCGCGGGACGTGGCTGACGATAGTGTCGAACAATGCCGTCAGGTCACCTTCGCGGATGTCATCGGTGAGGCCGGCGTAACCGGCGCGGCCGCTGGCGTAGAGGGTCGGGAAGTCCAGCTGCTCGTCATTGGCATCGAGGTTGAGGAACAGCTCGAACACCTCATCGAGGACCTCCGCGGGGCGCGCGTCAGGGCGGTCGATTTTGTTGACGACTACAATGGGCCTGAGGCCGAGGGCGAGCGCCTTGCCGGTCACGAACTTGGTCTGCGGCATCGGGCCCTCGGCAGCATCCACCAGCAGGATCACGCCGTCGACCATGCTCAGGATTCGCTCGACCTCCGCGCCGAAATCGGCGTGGCCCGGCGTATCGACGATGTTGATGTGCGTTCCCTGCCATTCCACGCTCGTGCACTTGGCGAGAATGGTGATCCCCCGCTCTTTCTCCAGGTCGTTGGAATCCATTGCCCGCTCTTCCACGCGCTGGTTGTCGCGGAAGGTGCCCGACTGCCGGAACAGCTGGTCGACAAGCGTCGTCTTGCCGTGATCGACGTGCGCGATGATCGCGACGTTGCGCAAATTCATTCTGATTTCCCGGAAAAATTCGACGCGCGATGTAGTCGTTTGGGCGTCATGTTGCAATGCAGCATCGCAACGGCCGTGACCGTCGATCGTTTGGCAATCAGAAAGGAGTTTTGCTATGCCTGGAAAACACAGCTCGAAGGAAAAGCGCAAGGCCCGCCACATCGAGAAGGGTTATGAAAAGAAGGGCGTCTCCCACCGGGAAGCCGAGCACCGTGCCTGGGCGACCGTCAATAAACAGGACAAGTAAGCCGGGTTCGGCTGCGGCTGGCGATTAAGTCGCCCGCTCCAGGATTTCGATCGCGCGCTCGATGGCACGCAGCTCGCTTTGCGCGAGACGTTCGAGCCTGAGTCCAAGGCCTGATCCCGCCTTCGGAACGTTCGCCAGTTCCTCGCGGCCTTGTTCGGTGACGCGCAGCGCGAGCCGGCGGCGGTTGTTTGGATCCTGGGTGCGTTCGACCAGCCCGGCGCGTACCAGGCTGTCTACGGCTCGACTCACCGCCGGCGCGCCGCGGCCGACGGCTGCAGCAACTTGATTGAGCGTTGCAGGCTCTTTGGAGCCGATCACTCCCAGCAGCTTGCGCCGCGCCCGTTCGGCGCGCGCGGCAGGGCCGTCGGCCACCCAGTTCTGAGCCAGGGTGTTGAACCGGTTGGCAAGCGCCGCCGGAGATGACCCCCACATCATGCTTGCAACCTAACAACAATTGGGCCGAGCGCAATATTGCCGCTCCGCATTTTGCGTCATTGCGAGAAGCGCATGCGACGAAGCAATCCAGTTGCGGCGCTGGATTGCTTCCGCCGGAATGCTATCCGGGGTCGTAATGACGATGCCGTCCCCACCGCCTCTTCCCCGCAACGTCTGGATCCTCGGCTTCATCAGCCTGCTGATGGATCTGTCGAGCGAGATCTATCACGCGCTCTTGCCGGCCTTCGTGACGATCGTGCTCGGTCTTCCCGTGACGGCGCTTGGAGCCATTGACGGAATTGCGGAGGCAACGGCGAATTTCGCCAAGCTGGTCTCGGGGCGCCTCTCCGACCGGAGCCTCAGGCGCAAGCCCTGGGTCGTCGCGGGCTATGGCTTGGCCGCCTTGTCGAAGCCGCTCTTTCCATTGGCGGCGAGCGCGCTGACGGTGATGCTCGCCCGATTTGCCGACCGGATCGGCAAGGGCATCCGCGGCGCCCCGCGCGATGCCATGGTCGCCGATGAAGCTCCGCCCGAGATCCGCGGCCGGGCATTCGGGCTCAGGCAATCGCTGGATACGGTTGGCGCGCTTCTCGCTCCGATCGTTGCGATCGGCCTCATGGCCTGGTTCGCGAGCGATATCCGCCGGGTCTTCTGGATCGCGGTGATTCCCGCCTTCTGCTCGTTCCTGCTCGCCTTGCTGGCCTTGCGCGAACCCGAACAGCACCTCGGCCCGATCAAGCGCTCGCCCTTCTTCGCCGGGTTCAAGCAGCTCGACAAAGCGACCAAGCGGCTTCTCGCCGTCGGCTTCCTGTTCGGCCTGGCGCGCTTTTCCGAAGCATTCCTCATCCTCAAGGGAATCGAAGTCGGTCTCAGCGAAGCGCTCTCGCCGCTCGCGCTGGCGCTCTTCAACTTGGCGTACGTCGCGCTCGCTTATCCAGCCGGCTCGCTCAGCGACCGGATGAGCCCGCGGTCGATCCTGATGGCCGGCATCGCGGTACTGGTCGCGGGCGACCTGATCCTCGCCAAGACGAACAATTTCGTCGGACTGGTGCTCGGCGTTGCTCTGTGGGGCGCGCACATGGCCCTGACGCAGGGAATCTTCTCGCGCATGATCGCCGACAGCGCGCCCGAGGAGCTGCGCGCCACCAGCTTCGGCGCCTTCTGGTTCGTCAGCGGAATCGCCGCCCTGCTCGCCAGCCTCGGCGCCGGCTGGCTGTGGGACCGCGACGGCAGCTCGGCGACGTTCTTCACCAGCGCAGCGGTTGCCGCTGCGGCGCTGGCGATGCTCAGCCTTTTGCAGGATGAATCCCGTTCCCGTTCGTCCTGAGCGGAGCGCCGGAGGAGCGTAGTCGAAGGGCGCCTTGCGCCACCGTTGTTCGAGCGCCCTTCGACTTCGCTCAGGACGAACGAATGTTCGCGCGCTGCAATTACCGCGTGAACTTCTCGCCCTTGTCCGCTTTCTCGAGCAGCAGCTTGGAGAAGCTGAACTCAGGCTTCATCCGCTCTTCCTGGCGCTTCAGCCCTTCGACGATCTTGTCGAGCCCAACCGTGTCCGCCCAGAACATCGGGCCGCCGCGATAGACCGGCCATCCGTAGCCGTAGACCCACACCACATCGATATCCGACGCGCGCTGGGCGATGCCTTCCTCGAGGATCTTCGCGCCTTCGTTCACCATCGTGTAGAGCGTGCGCTCGACGATCTCCTCGTCGCTGATCTGGCGGCGCTCGACGCCCTGCTTCTTCGCGAAATCCTGGATGATCTGCTGCACCACCGGCGATGGGCTCGGCCGGCGCTTCTCGTCATAGTCGTAGAAGCCCGCGCCCTTCTTCTGTCCCCAGCGGTCGATGGCGCAGAGCGCGTCGCGGATGTTCTCGATCCGGTTCGGATCGCGGTGCCAACCGATGTCGACGCCGGCGAGATCCGCCATCTGGAACGGCCCCATCGGCATGCCGAACTCGACGTGGACGCGGTCCACCTGCTCGGGCGTCGCCCCTTCGAGCAGCAGCTTGGTCGCCTCGACCTGCCTCGGCATCAGCATGCGGTTGCCGATGAAGCCGTGGCACACGCCGGCCACCACCGGCACCTTTCGGATCTTCTTGCCGATCTGCATCGCCGTCAGCAGCACGTCGGGCGCCGTCTTGTCCCCGCGCACCACCTCCAGCAGCTTCATCACATTCGCCGGCGAGAAGAAATGCATGCCCACCACGTCTTGGGGCCGCGAGATACTCGCCGCGATCTCGTTGATGTTGAGGTAGCTGGTGTTCGACGCGAGGATCGCGTCCGGCTTGGCGATCTTGTCGAGCCGTCCGAACACCTCCTTCTTCACGTCCATGTTCTCGTAGACCGCTTCGATGATGAGGTCGCAGTCCGCGAGCGCGTTGAAGTCGAGCGTCGGCGAGAGCAGCCCCATCGCCTTCTCGACCTGCTCCGTCGTCATGCGGCCCTTGGACGCAGTCGCCTCGTAATTCTTGCGCATCACTCCGGTGCCGCGATCGAGCCCGTCCTGCCCCATCTCGACGATCGTCACCGGAATGCCGGCCGACAGGAAGTTCATCGAAATGCCGCCGCCCATCGTCCCGGCGCCGATCACGCCGACCTTGCGTACGGCGCGCGGCTCGGTGCCTTCGGGCAGCCCCTCGATCTTGTTGGCCTTGCGTTCGGCGAAGAAGAAATATTGCTGCGCCCGCGCCTGCGTGCCGCTCATCAGCTCCATGAACAGCCGCCGCTCGTCCATGACGCCTTCCGAGTACGGCTTCTCGCAAGCGATCCGCACCGCCTCGATATTCTTCAACGGTGCATCGAAACCGCGGAACTTCTTCGCATTATCGCGGGCGAAGTCATCGAACACCGCAGGATCGACGTTGCCGACCTTCTCCTCGAACTGCGAGGAGCGTGGCAGCGGCCGGACGTCGCGGACCTCCTCCGCATAAGCCACTGCATGCGGGATCAGCTCGCCTTCGACCAGCCGGTCAACGAGCCCGCACTCGAACGCCTCGCGCGCACCGATCGGATTGCCTGTCGCCGTCATCTGCAGCGCCTTTTTCACGCCGGCGACGCGTGGCAGCCGCTGCGTCCCGCCCGCGCCCGGCAGGAGCCCGAGCTTTACCTCCGGCGTCCCCAGCTTCGCGCTCGGGTCGGCTACCCGATAATGACATCCAAGCGCCACCTCGAGACCGCCGCCGAACGCGGTGCCGTGGATCGCCGCGACCACCGGCTTCGAGCAGGCTTCGATCGCATCGACCACCATCGGCAGCCACGGCTGCTGCGGCGGCTTGCCGAATTCGGTGATGTCCGCTCCCGCAAAGAAGGTCTGGCCTTCGCAGGCGATCACCACCGCGTGCACGCTGTCGTCGCTTTCTGCCTGGGCAATCGCGTCGACCAGGCCCTGCCGAACCGCGGTCGACAGCGCGTTCACCGGGGGGTTGTTCGAAAGCACGATCAGCACGTCGCCATGCTTGCGGGTCGAAATCGGACTCGTGGTCGGCTTGTCCATCACGTCTTCCATGGCGGGTCTCCTTCAGCGGCGCTAAGCCGCTGCTGACAGGCTTGCAAGTGGCGGAACCGGACCGCGGTTCGCGCGTCGCGAACAGTCGAAGGCTCTAGTATGGACGAACCGATCCGACCGAAGACGCAGGAGCTTCGCGACCAGAAGCGGGACATCAAGCGCAGCACGCGTGCGGTCGAGCAGAGCATGGACCGCTTCGCCGACAGCGCGGACCGGCGGACCGAGCTTGCGGGCGACCGCACCTTGCTCTCGGCGGAGCGGACCTACGCCGCGTGGATGCGCACCGCCTTAGCCGCGCTTGCCGGCGGCGTCGGCGCGCGAGCGCTGGTGAAAGGTGTGCTCCCGCTGTGGGTCGGCCGGGCGAGCGGCACGATCCTGGTGCTCTTCGCCGCCTTCTGCCTCGTCGCGGCGATCTGGCGTGAGCTGCACGGGATCACGCAGGTCGGGCACCCGGATGTGCGGCCTATTCCTATCTGGCTGCTCGTCTCGATCAACCTCCTGCTGCTGCTGGTCGTGATCGCGGCGCTCTTCGGGATCTGGAGCGACTGAGAGACTATCGATATTGCTTTCCTAATTGGATTTGCCGTGCTTGGCTCGGCCGCATGAAGCCGCTTCACGACCCGCCTCGCTTGTGTCGACCTGCCCTCTCGCGTGCGTGCGCACGGGCGCGCACGCGGGTTACTGCGAACATTGGTGAACATTCGCCCACATGGGACAGATGAGTGACTGATCTCGACCCCTTCCGCTCCGAGACTCGGGCGTGGCTCGAAGCCAACTGCCCGGCCGAAATGCGCGAGCCTATCCGTTCCGAAAAAGACGCCTGCTGGGGCGGCCGCAACTGGACCTTTTCATCGGACGCGCAGCGGCTTTGGCTCGAGCGGATGGTCGAACGTGGCTGGACCATTCCACACTGGCCGAAGGACTATGGCGGCGCAGGCCTCTCGCCGGCAGAGGCCAAGGTGCTGAAGGAAGAAATGGCGCGCATCGGCGCCCGCAACCCGCTCTACAGCTTCGGCATCTCGATGCTCGGGCCCGCGCTGCTCAAGTTCGGCACCGAGGAGCAGAAGAAGCGCTTCCTGCCGCAGATCGCGCGCGGCGAGATCCGCTGGTGCCAGGGCTATTCGGAACCGGGCGCCGGCAGCGATCTCGCCGGTCTGCAGACGAAAGCGGAGGACAAAGGCGATCACTGGCTGGTCAACGGCCAGAAAGTCTGGACCAGTTATGCCGACAAGGCCGACTGGATCTTCTGCCTCGTCCGCACCTCGACCGAGTCCAAGCACGGCGGGATCAGCTTCCTCCTGTTCGACATGGCGACGCCCGGCGTCTCGACCAGGCCGATCCTTCTGATCAGCGGCAATTCGCCCTTCTGCGAGACCTTCTTCGACGACGTGAAGGTACCGAAGGACCAGGTCGTCGGCCAAGTGAACCGCGGCTGGGACGTCGCCAAATATCTGCTCGGCCACGAACGCGAGATGATCGCCGGAATGGGACTCGGCAGCGGGACCGGGGCGACGCTCGGAGCGACGCTGAAGCCGAGCGACCCCTTCTTACGCGCCGAGGTTGCCGCATTCGATGTAGACGCCCTCGCCTTCGCGGCGATGAGCGAGCGCTTCTTCGAGATGTTCAAAGCCGGCGAAGCGCACCCCGCCAGCCCCTCGATGATGAAATATGCCGGAACCGAGCTCAACAAGCGCCGCCACGAGCTGATCATGGCCGCCGGCGGCTCAGATGCGCTCGAATGGGACAGCGAGCGATCGAAGAACGGCAAGGCTGCGCGCGACTGGCTGCGCACCAAGGCGAACTCGATCGAAGGCGGCACGAGCGAGATCCAGCTGGGCATCGTCGCCAAGCACATCCTCGGATTGCCGGGGACCTGACGCCCAACCTCGTTCGTGCTGCGCGAAGTCGAAGCGCGCTGCACGACAGTCGAGCTTCCGCCCTTCGACGCAGTTTAGCCTGAGCGTCGCCGCGGGCGGCGCCGAAGGGCTGAGGACGAACGGACGTTTTGGATGGCACTACTCAACGACGACCAGAAGATGCTGCAGGAGACGGCGGCGAGCTTCCTGGCGGAGGAAGGCTCGATCGCCAAGCAGCTGCGCCACTGGCGCGACATCGGCTGCAAGGACGGCTTCGGGCACGGCCTTTGGAAGCGATTCGCAGAGCTTGGGCTTACCGGCATCTACATTCCGCAGAGCGAAGGCGGCCTCGGCCTCGGCGCTGTCGAAGCCGCGCTCGTGCTCGAGCAGATCGGCCGCAACCTGACGCCGTCGCCTTTCCTCGCGACGGCGGTGGTGGCGGCTCGGGCAATCGAAGGCACTGCTCACGCGGAGCGCTGGTATTCCGGTATTCTCTCCGGAGAGGCGGTGCTGGCGCTCGCGGTCGATGAAAGCCGCGGCCATGCGCCCGAGTACACCGCCCTCTCGGCCGAGCGCCGCGGTAACGGCTTTGTGCTCAACGGTTCGAAGCAATTCGTCGTCCAGGGCGCATCCGCCGACATGGTGCTTACAGCTGCCCGCACGACTGGATCACCCGGGCATCGCGAGGGCATCACACTTTTCGCGGTGCCGAAGGACGCGTCCGGGCTCGAGGTCGAGAACGTCGCGCTCGCCGACAGTTCCAAGGCGGCGTGCCTCACATTCTCCAATGTCGAGGTCGATGCCGATTCGGTGGTCGGGAACGTCGACGAAGGCTGGAATCCCCTCAGCCGAGCGCTGAACGCCGGCCGCGCCGGAGCCGCCGCCGAGCTGGTCGGCGTCGCCGCCGGCGCTTCGGCGATGACCGTCGACTACCTCAAGCAGCGCAAGCAGTTCGGCAAGTTCATCGGCGAGTTCCAGGCGCTGCAGCATCGCGCGGCACATCTCTACGGGGAAATCGAAATCGCGCGTTCCGCCGCGCTCAAGGCCGCCGAGCTGCTCGATTCAGATGACCCGAAGGCCGAGCTGATGATCGCGGTCGTCAAAGCGAAAGCCGCCTCCGTAGCGAAGCTCGCGGTTCAGGAAGGCGTGCAGATGCACGGCGGCATCGGCATGACCGACGAGCACGACATCGGCTTCTACATGAAGCGCGAGGCCGTACTGGGTGAGCTGTTCGGCGATGTCTACTACCACCGCGCCCGCGTCGCCGAGCTCAGCGGTTATTGAGCGGCGTCAGCTGCGGGCCCGATAGCCGCCGATGATGCCGAGGATGAAGCTGGTGATCAGGGCGAGCTGGACCTTCCCGTCCGGATCGCTCCAGCCGAAATATCTCCCGCCGAAGCCGACCAGGGCGACGAACATCGCGATTGCAAGAGCGCCAGCCAATCAAGTTTCTCCCGCCGGCGAAGCTGCCAGCGATCGGAATTGTCGCCCATTAAGGTAAACAGAGCGTAAAACTTG
>DATMHG010000003.1:0-19620 GCA_035555035.1 Sphingomicrobium sp. | reverse complement strand
GCAGCTGGTCGAGGATCGCGCAGACCTTCGCCTGCTCCTCGGCGCAGATGCGCTCGACACCAATTCCGGGGACACCACCAATTCCGGGGACACCCAATTCCGGGGACACAATACTTCCCAATTCCGGCAATTCCGGCAATTCCGGGGACACAATACTTAATTCGCCACCCGCCCCTTTACCGCCTACCTCGCCGGCTCCTCGACACCTCCACAATCACCTCACTGTGTTCCGAGGACACAACACTCAACTCTCCACCCGCTCCCCAAACCAGTCCGCCATCTCCTCCTCGCTTAACTCATCCGCCGCCAGCGCGACGAACGCGACGACCAGCTCTGCGTCGGTCGCCGTCAGCCGATACCCGTTGAGGACCAGGAAGGTTTCGGAAACCACCGCCGCCGTGCGCTTGTTGCCGTCCGCGAACGGGTGATTGCGGGCGATGTCGTAGGCGTAAGCGGCGGCAAGCGCGGCCGCGTCGGAATCGCCATAAGCGACGAGGTTGCGTGGCCGGGCCATCGCACTTTCGAGCAAGGCCATGTCGCGAACGCCGCCGCCGCCGCCGTGCTCGGCAAGTTGTTCCGAATGCGCCGATTTCGCCGTTTCCACGGCGACCCAAAGCCATCCCCTCGCAGGCAAGCTAAGAGGCCCTCACCCTAACCCTCTCCCGCGCGCGGGAGAGGGGATATCATTTGGCGAGTTCGCGCAGCGCCGCCTTGCGCCGGGCCATGACCTCTCGGGCGACCGCCATCTGCGCGTCGAAGTCGGCATCGCGCACCGACAGCTCGATCCCGTGCGGGGTCTTGCTGACCGAGAGAGTTTCGCCGATCGACACATCGAGGTGCGCCAACAGCTCGCGCGGCAGGACTACGCCCGCCGAATTGCCGATCCTGGTGACCTTGAGCTGTTTGTTCATACGCATGTTATAACAGGAGATGTGCGCCCAAGCAACGCGCCCGTTCCCCCGTCAGATCCCGCCGAAATGCAACTCCCTCGGCCATTTGTCCTCGTCGAGCGCGCGCCGCAGCTCGGCCATCATCGCGTCGACCCGGGCGAACTCGGCGCCGCACAGCCGCTCGAACTCCGCCTCGCTCAATCGTCCGGCCGCCGCACCGAGCCGCTCGTCCAATTCCCGGTGGGCGTTGCGCCACGCCGCCGCGGCCCGCCGCGCCCACGCGGCGCGCGCGTCCCGGCAATCGGCGGAGCGCCTCACCTGGGCGATCAGCGCATCGACGCCGTTCACCGCTTGGGCTCCACGACCACCGGCAGGTCCCACACCCGCGGCTCCCTCGGCAATGCGCCGTTGGGTATCCACGGCCGGTCCTGCCGCCCGCACAGAATTTCATAAGCTTCGTCGCTGTTGAGCGAGAAGCTGCGCATCCTTCGGCCCCGCTCAGGACAGGTGTTGGGCGCGGTCGGTTGCTCAGTTTCGCAACGATCAGTCATCCGCGCTCCAATCGATCGGAGGCAATCCCATCTCGGCGCGATACACGTCCATCGCCTGCCGCAGCTCCGCCTTCTTGTCCGGCCCGTGCGCCATCTCGCCCATCCAGCCGTTCTCGGCCGTCAGCAGCATGTCGGGCTTGCGCATGTTGGGCTTGCGGAAGGGCTCGTCGGCCTGCGGCTCCAGCCGCTCGGCCTTCTCCCAGTCGATCGGCAGCTCGGTCAGCATCTCGAACGCCGCGCGCTTGCCGGCATTGTCGCTGATCTCCTGGAGATAGAGCCGCCGGCAGTTGAGTAGCTTGCGGCTGATGCTGTCGCGCGCTTCGCCGGCGCGGGCATGGAGCGAATCCGCGTCCTCCCACTCGCCACGTTCGTTGAGCGTCTGGCCGGGCCGCGGACCGTCAGCCTGTCCCGAGCCTGCCGAAGGGCCCCGCACGTTGATGCCGGGCGCCCTCCCCTTATAGGCCTCGCCCGCGTCTTTCTCCGCCGCGCGGCTTTGACCGAGCACCAGCGCACCATCCCACGACCGGCGAAAGCTCTCAGCACCTTTCTCTTTGTAGATGGCCTCGATGCCGGAGACCTTCTTTTCCATCTGCTGCGCAGCTCGCGTTGGTGAGCCGGTGAGCGCGAGCCGATGGATGAACTCGCGCTGCCGCTCGGGCGTCCAGCCGTCCGGGCGCTTCACCTTGCGCGGGACCGGCTCGAACTCGAGCAGCTCGGCGATCTCCCCGTCGATCGGAAGTTCGGTGTCGTCAGCCGGGGATGCGTCGTTGGCCGCGACGCGCGGCGGGATCAGTGGATCGGTCATCGGTGAGCATGGAGCAGGCGAAATCCAAATAGGAAAGACCTTTGTTCGCTACGCAACTGCTCCCGCGCACGAGCCTCGACGCAGAGACAAAGTCGGCGCTTCCCTGCGGAGGCAGGGGTCCGGTGCTCAGACTTTGGGCTCCTGCCTGCGCTGGAGCGCAACCGGCCCAACCCAAATCGAGACAACACTCGACCCCTGCCTCCGCAGGAGCACATTCTCCATTTCGGAACACCTCCGGAACAACCGTGCTTGACGCGCGTAAATTCCGCCGAGTCGCCAACCTAAATGAATCGACTCTTCGGTTTTTTAACGGAATCATGGACTTATGGCTGAGGGCGGCATGAAGTCAGGTCGGCGCGGCCGCGGAGATGCGGCGCCTGCGCCCGCGCTGCCACCCGGCGAGCTCTTGCTCGACACGCCGCTCGTCGCGACGGCTTCGCCGGGGGCTTCCGGCCAGCCCCCGCTGCCGATCGACCTTCCGCCCGCGATGTTCACCGGGCCGGGCCTGCTCGCGCTCGCCGACCTGCTCCCGGTGATGACCGCCTACGTCGACCGCGACGAGGTCTATCGCTTCGTCAACAAGCCCTATTCCGAATGGATCGGCCTGCCGCGCAAGCAGATGCTCGGAATGAGCATGCGCGACCTCCTCGGCGAGAAGAATTACGCCGACCGCAAGCCGATGATCGACGCCGCTCTGGCCGGCGAGCGCATGTTCTTCGCCGCGACCTACGATCATCCCGAGCGCGGCACCCTGGCGCTGCAGCTCGACTATGTGCCGTGGATCGCTCCGGGCGACGATCGGCCGCAGGGGATCGTCGTCGTCTTGAACGACGTGACCGAGCAGCGCGTCGCCGAGCGCTCGATTCGCGAAAGCGAGGAGCGGTTCCGGCGCATCGCCAATTCGGCCCCGGCCTTGATGTGGGTGACGCGGATCGATCACGTGCGCGATTTCGTCAACGAAGCCTACGCCGAGTTCGCCTGCGGCCCCGCCTGCCACCTCGAGGACGCTCGCAAGCTCGACTGGCGCGAACGCATCCATCCCGACGACGTCGAGCGGATCGTCGCCGAGAGCATCGCGGGGGAGGCGTCGCTCAAACGCTTCACGCTCGAGGGGCGCTACCGGCGCCACGACGGCGAATATCGCTGGTTGCGCACCGTCTCGCAGCCGCGGTTCGGGCCGGACGGGGAGCTCATCGGGTTCATCGGCGTCGGCACCGACATCACGCTCGCCAAAGAGGCGGAGCTCGAGCTTCGTCGCCAGGTCGAGGAGCAGACGCGCGAGCTGTCCGACAGCGAGGCCCGCTTCCGCGCCGTGTTTGACACGGTTCTGGAAGTGCTGGTCCTGATGGACCCCGACGGCACGATCGTCGAATTGAACCGCAAGCAGGCGCCGTGGCGGGCGCGCAATGCGCGCGAGGCGATCGGGACCAAGATCTGGGACGCGCCGACGCTGCAGAACTATCCGCAGCATGTCGAGCGGATGAAGAAGGCGGTGAAGCAGGCTGCGTCGGGCGAGCTCTACAATGAGGAAGTGCGGATGGAGCGCGCCGGGAGCCCGACCGCGTTCCTCGATGTCTCGGTCCAACCGGTGCGCGATGCCGAAGGAAAGGTCATTTACCTGCTGTTCGAGGCACGCGACGTGACCGAGCTCAAGACCGCCCAGGAGCAGCTTCGCCAGAGCCAGAAGATGGAGGCGCTCGGCCAGCTCACCGGCGGCATTGCGCACGACTTCAACAATTTGCTGACGGTGGTGGTCGGCGGCCTGGACATCATCGTCAAGCGCGCCGAGGAAGAGAAGCTGCGGCGCTATGCGGAGAATGCGCTTGCCGCCGCCGAGCGGGGCGCCCGCCTGACCGGTCAGCTGCTCGCGTTCAGCCGCGTGCAGCGGCTCGAGGTGACTCCGACCTACGTCGCGCCGCTCATCCAGAACATGCGGCCGCTGCTCCGCAACGTGCTCGGCCCCGGCATCGAGAAACGCTTCGACCTCGACGAGGCGCTGATGCCGGTGATGGCGGACCCGACGCAACTCGAGGTGGCGGTGCTCAACCTCGCGATCAACGCGCGTGATGCGATGCCCGAAGGCGGTGTGTTGACCTTCGCAACCAAGCCGGTTCGAGTCAGCGGCGACGCCGACCTCGAGGACGGCGAATATATCGAGCTCACCATCAGCGACACGGGCGCGGGAATGCCGGCCGAGGTGCTGGAGCGGGCATTCGAGCCCTTCTTCACGACCAAGGAAGTCGGCAAGGGAACGGGCCTCGGTCTGTCAATGGTCTACGGCATGGCGCGCCAGTCCGGCGGCACCGCGCGGATCGAGAGCACGCCGGGCAAGGGCACGGCAGTCAAGCTCCTGTTCCGCAACGCCGACGGGACCGTTGCCGAGACGACCACCGGAGCCGAGGAGCCGGCCGGAAGGGCGTCCGCGCCCGCCCGCATGTCGGTGCTCGTGATCGACGACGATCCCGACGTGCGCGGCTTCATCGTCGCCACGCTCGAGGAGCAAGGCTATCGCGTCCGGCAGGCGAGCGATGGCAAGCACGGTCTTGCCGAGCTGGCGCGCGACAAGCCCGACCTCGTGATCCTCGACTTCATCATGCCCGGGATGTCGGGCGCCGACGTGGCCAGCCAAATCCTCGCCGAACATCCGCAGCAGCCGATCCTGTTCGTCTCCGGCTATAGCGAAACGGACGCAGTGAAACGCACCGCCCCGAACGCGCCGCTTCTCGCCAAACCGTTTCGGGCCGACGCTCTCGACCAAGCGGTGCGCTCCGCTCTCCTCCCGCACGCCTGAACGTACGGCGGTTTCGGGCGTTGATGCGCCATGCTCCGTTCACTGCTGTTGGTTGCGCTCTGCGCGGCCGCCGCCCCCGCCACGGCTCAGCAGGCCAGGCCGGCAAGCATACGGGTGACTCCAGCAGCGCGCGCCTTGTTCGAGCAGGACTGGGTGCTGATGAACTGGGCGCTCAAATATTTCGACAGTGATCATGATGTCATGATTTCCGACGCGGAGGCTGCGGTTGCGGCCGAGCAGTTCCGCAAGATCGCCGACACCAACGGCGACGGGCGAGTGACTCCGGAGGAGTATCGCGCCGCCCGGGCGTTCATCCTCGCGCGATATTGATCCGCTCAGCCGCTCGACAATTGCGCGACGCGCGCCAATGATGACCTCGTGCATGTCCGCGCCGCATTTCTTACCCTGCTGCTGTTCATGACCGACGCCGCTCACGCCGCCGAGCACCGGCCGCGCGCGCGTGAAGCGGGGATCGTGTTTGGCATCCTGACGCCCGGGCCGCTCAATGCGATCACCGACGTCGAGGGCGTGAAGGTCGGCCAGGTGACCCTCATCCAGGGCACGACGGTGCACACCGGCGTCACTGCCGTCCTGCCGCATGGCGGCAACCTCTACCAGGACAAGGTGCCGGCGGGGTTCGCAGTCGGCAATGCCTACGGCAAGTTCATGGGATCGACGCAGATCAAAGAGCTGGGCGAGATCGAGACGCCGATCCTGCTCACCAACACGCTCAATGTGCCGGAGGGCGCGGTGGGCTCCATCGAGTGGACGCTGCGGCGGCCGGGGAACGAGCAGGTGCGTTCGGTCAACGCGGTGGTCGGCGAGACCAACGACGGGTTCCTCAACAACATCCGCGGGCGGCACGTGACCCCGGCCGATGCGGTTCGCGCGATCGAGGCCGCGAAGGGCGGTCCGGTCGAGGAGGGCAGTGTCGGAGCGGGCGCGGGAACGATTGCGTTCGATTGGAAGGGCGGGATCGGAACGAGCTCGCGGCGGCTGCCGAAATCGCTCGGCGGCTGGACCGTCGGGGTGCTGGTGCAGACCAATTACGGCGGCGTGCTGACGGTGGCCGGAGTGCCGGTCGGGCAGGCGCTCGGGCGCTATTACCTCAAGAGCGAGCTCGACAAGGCCAATGCCGACGGCTCGGTGATCATCGTCATCGCGACCGACGCCCCGCTCTCCGACCGCAACCTCGAGCGGCTGGCGCGGCGGGGCTTCTCCGGCATTGCGCGGACGGGTTCGCCGATGACCAACGGCTCGGGCGATTATGCGGTCGCATTCTCGACCAGCCTCGACGTCCGGCGCACGCCCGAACGCCGCGCCCAGCCGAGCCCCATCGTGGATCTTCCGAACGAGCAGATGTCGCCTTTGTTCGAAGCTGCAGTGGAGGCGACTGAGGAGGCGGTAATCAACTCATTATTCGCCGCGACGCCGGTCGACGGGATGCAGGGACATGTCGATGCATTGCCGGTCGACGAGGTGATCAAGCTCTATCGTCGCGCACGGCGCTAACTCGACCGTCGGGAAAACGTTGGAAATAGCAGACCGCGTCTCGCGCCAATCCTAGGATGCGCAACAACCGGCGCCGGCTTCGCCGCCGGCCTCTTGCACAGGTGGACAAGGCGCATCGCCATAGGAGCAGAACACGCAGCAATCGCCGCTGAGCGGCCGAAGGACTGCGCCGCAGTGCCGGCAGTCGTAGAAATATTGGCACGCATCCGTCGGCATCGTCTCTTGCGAGACTCCCCCGCAATGCGGGCATGTGAGCGTGGATATCAGCTGCAAGAGCGGTTCAGCCTACGGGCTTCGCGGGGAACCCAGCGTTGGTCGAGGCCGCGGCGATCGACGCTGCATCGGTTCGGCGGGGATCGAATGTGACCTCGGCCCTTTTGCTCCCGAGGTCGACGACGACCGAACGAACGCCGGCAACCCTTTGAATCGCTTCCTTGACCGTGATCGGGCAAGTTGGACAGGTCATATTCGCGACCGCGAGCCTGACCGTCTGGGTATGTGCGGCCGGCATGCCGGCCGCCTGCGCGCCGCTGGGGTCAAAGGCCGCTCCCGATACAAGGCTTCCAGCCCCCAAAGCAAAAGCGCAAGCTCGAACAAGACGCTTCATCGCGATCTCCTTAGCTGCCTAATAGAACAACGGCGCCCACCAACGCATGCTCAAATTCACCAGGACCAGCAACGCGGCAGCCCAGAGCGCAATTTTGACGATGATGGACGATTGCGGCCGTGCACAGGAGCTGCCGTCGGGGCAGCCGGTCCTGGCAAATCTTCTTGCGCGCCAGAAGCCGGCGCCGATGAATAAGACCGCGGCCGCCGAGAAATAGCCGCTGTACGGCTCGAGCGCGGTCAGATTGCCGATCCACGCGCCCGACACTCCGATCAGCACCAGGACTAGCGGCACGATGCAGCACGAGGAGGCGAGGATCGCGCCCATAACCCCGCCCACGGCAAACCAGCCGGCGCCTTGCCGATCTCCGGCGGCCGCATCGGTCCGAGGCAGCGGCCTGGCTCGAGCGCTCTCAGTCAACTCTGGTCTCCATCGCGATTGTCCTATTGCAACCTGTGACCGCTACCCAAACATGCTCGACGATTCCAACCCGATTCAAAGCATGTCGCCGATGTCCGAAGCGCCGGTCGGATAAGCGAATATCGTGCTCCCGAGATCGTTCGCCGCCAGGCCATGGCGGATCGCAAGACCGAAGAGATTGATCGTTTCGTCCGCCTGAGGTCCGACCAGATGCGCGCCGAGGATTCGCCCAGTGCCCTCCTCGACCAGCGTCTTGTACCCGTAGATCGGCTCCGCGGCTTGACGAGCCGTGAACCAGTCAGATGCGCGCTCGCACTTGACGCGAAATCGAAGCCCGGACTTGCGGGCCTCCGCTTCGCTCATTCCGACGGCGGCGATGGGCGGCAGCGTGAAAGCGACGCTCGGAACGCCGCGATAGTCGGGCTTGCGGTGATTGCCCTCGATGAGGTTCTGAGCGACGACCTTGGCGTCGTGAGCTGATACCGGCGTAAGCGGCGGCCCGTGCTGCGCCGCATCTCCTGCTGCGTAAACAGCCGGATTGCTCACGCTCTGAAGGAATTCGCTGAGCTTCAGCTTGCCGTGCTCGGTTGCGACACCGGCCGCTTCGAGGTTCAGCCGGTCGAGCGCAGGAGCCCGACCCGCCGAATGGACCACGAGATCGGCAGCGACGTTCACCTCCCCGCCGCTCGTCTTCGCATGAACCGAAAATCCGCTGCGATGGCGCTCGACCGCAGTCACGGTCGTTTGGACAAGCACTCGAACGCCGATCCGCTCGAAAGCCTCCATCAGCCAGCCGACGAGCTCGGGCTCGAAATGCTTGAGGATTCGCGGGCCGCGCTGCAGCATCGTCACCTGTGCGCCGGCACGCGCCGCGATGTGAGAGAATTCGGCCGCGATATAGCCGCCGCCGACAAGCGCAATTCGCTTCGGGAGGGTCGCCAATGCAAGGAACTGCTCATTGTCGATCAAATGCTCTTCACCGACGATGCCGAGATGCACCGGCGTGGCGCCCGAGGCGATCAGAATCCGCCGGGCATTCAGTTGCCGCTCACCCGCCCGGACGCTGTTCGGACCGGTGAACCGAGCGGTCCCATGGAAGGTTGCGATGCCTGCTTCACGGTAGCGATGCTCGTGCTCGCTCGGCACGGGATCGGTGAAGCCGCGCTTGAACCGGATGAGATCCGGCCAATCGATCTCCAGTTCACCACCAACGCCATTTCCGCGCATCCGCCTGCTGCGGTAGACGGCCTCCGCGCCACCGATGAGCACCTTCTTCGGATCGCAGCCGCGCAGCGCACAGGTTCCGCCGAACGGCTTCTCATCGATCACCGCAACCGTCCACCCGGCCTTTCGCATCCGAACGGCCGCGACCATTGCCGCCGTGCCCGTGCCGATGATCAGGAGATCAAAATCCATGCTTGCGCCTCCACCGGCACAACCAAGCTGAACCGGCTACGGGTTCCTGGCCGGAGCGCTCCCGGTCGATCGGCTCATCGCGCGGCGGCGCTGCTCGTCAATATTCGCCGAAGCGGCCTCTCACGGAGCGGATCAGCTTCGCGCTGTCGTAGCCGACGCCGTCCTTGAACACGACGATGACGTTCTCGACGTCGTTGATGTTCGCGGCGGGGTTGCCCTTGACGATGAACAGGTCGGCGTTCTTGCTCGGAGCGATCGAGCCGATGCGGTCGGCGAGGCCGAGGTAGGTCGCCCCGTTCAAGGTTCCGATCCTGATCGCTTCGACCGGTGTGAAGCCGGCTTCGACCAGGAGCTCGAGCTCGCGCTGATCGCCGAAGCCCGGGATCACGCCGCCGTTGCCGGTCGGATCCGGGCCAGCCATCAGCAGCCCACCGGCGGCGACGAATTGCCGCTCGAGGCCGAGATCGTTCTTGTACGCCTGCGTGAACTCTTGCCCGCGCGGAGTCCCCGCCCGGCCGGCAGTGATGTTGCGCAAATAGAGGTAGGATTCCTTGGCCTGCGGAGTCAGCACGTCCATCTGCCGCGCCTCAAGCGGCGCGTGCAGCGGAACGCTCTGCTCGAACACCGGAAGGGTCGAGGTCAGCGCGACATGATGGTCGACCAGAAGCTTGATGAGCGCGTTCGCCTCCGGGCTGCCGGACGTCATCTTCAGCAGCGTCGGAGTGCCGACCGTGTCGGGGCATTGGTCGGGCTGCTTGCCCGGATCGAGCTCAGTGTTGACGAAGAAGCCATGCTCGAGATTGTCGATCCCGGCTGCCACGGCTTCGGGATAGGTCACCGAGCAGAGATGGCCGGTGAGCTTGAGATGATGGCGGTGCGCCTCGTCGATCGCGGCTTTGAGCTCGGCGCGGGTGATGTGCATGTAGGCCTTGAAGCTGTTCACCCCCTGGTCGGCCCAGAAGGCGACCTCCTTGCGCGCATCCTCCGGCGAGGTGATCTGGTGGTTCTGGATGAAGAAGGCGCCGGGGCCTTCGAGATAGGGGCCGGTGACGTCGAGGTGCGGACCGACCAGGTGACCCGCGTCGATCTCGCGTTTCAAGGCGAGGTCGGTGTACGGCTCGACGCTGCCGGTCGTGCGCATCGTCGTGACGCCGTTCGCGAGATAAAGCCGCGGCGCGCTGAACGTCATCTGCGGGATGATGATCGGCTGCTCGCTATGGCCGGCCGCGTCGATGTTGGGCCGCTGCAGGTAGAACAGGTGGTTGTGCATTCCGACGAGGCCGGGAAGCGCCGTCTCGCCGCTTCCGTCGATCACCCGGTAGCCGGCTGGAACCGCAGCACTCGGCGGCTGCACCGCGGCGATCTTCGCCCCGTCGAGCAGCAACGTCTGGTCCTCGGCTGGAGCAGTCCCGGTGCCGTCGATGATCCTGAGGTGCGTGATCGCGATTTGCCCCGCGGGGATATGGACGAACGGCTGAACGTCGGGGCCGAGCTCCGGCGGCGGCGCGAGCACCGCCGCGGCCCCTGCGGCCGATCCAAGGACGAGAGCGGCGGTGGCCGCGAGCAGTCGGAATTTCATGCAATCTTCTCCCCGCTGAAGCGCTAGCACCAGGCGGCGGGCGGCACAAAGATCAGGCAAGCAGGCGGTAGCCGACTCCTGGCTCGTTGAGGATGAGGGCCGGCCGCGACGGGTCGCGCTCGAGCTTCTGACGCAGCGCACGAATGGCAACGCGCAGATATTCGGACTGGCGTTCCTGCGCCGGGCCCCAGGCGGTCCGCAGCAGATGCGCATGGCTCAGCACCCGGCCGGGCTGCTTCGCAAGTTCGGCGAGCACCGCATATTCCTTGGGCGTGAGATGCACTTCCGCGCCGTCGCGCGAGACCTTGCGCTTGAAGAGATCGATGGTGACGCCGTTAAGGTCGAGCACCTTTTGATCGGACTCGGGGCTGAGATCGAGGAGGTTCGAAAGATAACGCTCGAGCTTCGATGTCTCGTTGCCGATCGTGGACACGATGGTCTTGTCGGCGGAGCCCTCGCGTCTCAGCGCGCCGACCGCACTGCCAAGCGTCCCCAAGGGGCCCTTGAGGTCCTGGCCGATCGACGACAGCAAGGCCGAACGCATTTGATCGCGCTGGCGAAGAGAGGCCATCTCGCGCGTTTCCGCCTCCAGGCGCGCGCGTTCCAGCGCGAGCGCGAGCTGATCGAGCAGGTTGCCGAGCAGCGGTAGCTGATCCTCGGCGAGCGGAGGCATGCCATCGTCGCGCGCGAGACCGGCGGCGGCGATCACGCTGTCGCCGGCGCGAACGGGATGGAACACCCATTCCGCGGGCTGGATGCGCGGCGTTCCGCGGCCCGCGGTTTCGGCGGTTTCGAGCGTCAGGGCCGCGGCCGCGATATCACTCGGGGTCAGTCGATTGTCACCAGGTGCTGTCGCCGCGATGCGCGGCTGCGGAAGCCCGCTGACAAGCAATGCGTTGCAATCGAACAGCTCGTTGAGCTCCGTGCATGCGGCGTCGGCGATCTGCTCTTCGGTGCTGCACGAGAGCAGCCGGCGCGCGAACCCGGCAATGGTCGCATTGCGGCTGGCGTGCGCGGCGGCGAGCCGTGCCTGCTTCCGGATTCCCGCGGCCAGCCTGCTGGTCACCAGTGCGACGATCAGGAGGACGACGACGGTCACCACGTCGGTGACCCGGTCCATGCGGAACGTGTGCACCGGCTCGGTGAAGAAGAAATTATAGGCGAGAGCCGCCGCGATGCCTGAAACCAGGCCCGGGCCAAGTCCCCACAGCGCCGCCGCCGCGAGAACCGAGGGCAAATAGATCATGTCGACGGGCGCGGTGCCCCAGCGCGGGGCGATCCACAGCCCGATGAGCGTGGAAACGGCCACCAACGCGAGCGCGCCGGTATAGCTCTGGATTTGCTCCGCCAAGGCGCTGTCGGAACGATCGCCGGACCAGGCTTGGGCTTGCGCGTCGGTCATGGCTGTTACGTGCGCCCGGGAGGCTTTCGCGCCAAGGGGCGCGCCTGCGATTCTAACGGTTTCCCTGCCCGGCACCCGTAAAAACCACATAGAATCTTTACACGCTCCGCTCGCACATCGCGGCCGTGGCAACACTGTCATCCGACAACATGCTTCCCGGCGAGGAGCTCGCGGTGCATCACGGCCCGAGCGAGACGCTGCCCAAGCTGATGCTGGGCGCGATCGGCGTGGTTTATGGCGATATCGGCACGTCGCCGCTTTATACGATGAAGGAGAGCTTCCTCGGGCCGCATCCACTCGCGGTCGATCCGCTGCACATCTTCGGCGTGCTGAGCCTGATCTTCTGGACGTTGATGTCGATCGTCACATTCAAATATGTGAGCGTCGCGATGCGCGCCGACAACCGCGGCGAGGGGGGCTCGTTCGCGCTCCTCTCGCTGATCGCGCGCAACCTCGAAGGCAAGAAGAGGTGGACGAGCGGCCTGGTGCTGCTCGGAGTGCTCGCGACCTGCCTATTCTACGGCGACGCGATGATCACCCCCGCGATTTCGGTGCTGTCCGCGGTCGAGGGATTGACGATCGTGCAAGCGCAGCTGCAGCCGGTCGTCATACCGATCTCGGTCGCCATCCTGGTTGGCCTGTTCCTCGTCCAGGCGCGGGGCACGGCGAAGGTCGGCAATCTCTTTGCTCCCGTCATGGTGATCTACTTTGCGGTGCTGGCGGTGCTCGGGATTATGAACATCCTGACGCACCCGGAAATCGTCGGCATCCTCAATCCCGCATGGGCGATCCGCTTCTTCGTCTACAATCCGAAGCTGGCGTTTTTGGCGCTCGGTTCCGTTTTCCTGGCCGTCACCGGCGCGGAGGCGCTTTACGCCGACATGGGACATTTCGGACGCAAGGCGATCAATCTCTCGTGGCTGACGCTCGTCTATCCGTGCCTCGTCCTCAACTACATGGGCCAGGGCGCGCTGCTGCTCAGCCATCCCTCGGCTGCGACCAATCCCTTCTATCTCCTCGCCCCGGCGTGGGCGCGGCTGCCGCTCGTTTTCCTAGCGACGATCGCAACGATCATCGCGAGCCAGGCGGTGATTTCGGGCGCCTTTTCAGTTACCCATCAAGCCGTGCAGCTCGGCTTCCTGCCGCGCCTCCGGACCGAGCACACCAGCGAGAAGGCCGCGGGCCAGATCTACATTCCGGCGGTCAATTGGGGCCTGCTCGCAATGGTGATCCTCCTCGTCGTCGGCTTCCGCGAGTCCGGACGCCTTGCATCCGCTTACGGAATCGCGGTGACCGGGACGATGCTCATCACGTCCGTCATGCTCGGCGTGATGATGCTCTACGTGTGGCGCTGGAACCGCGTGCTGGCGGTGGCGATCACCGGACTGTTCCTGCTCGTGGATGGCGCATATTTCGCATCCAACATCACCAAGATCCCCGACGGCGGCTGGTTCCCGCTGCTCGTCGCCGCCGTCAGCTTCACCGTGCTGACCACCTGGGCGAAGGGACGCCAGCTGATGCGCGACCGATTGCAAAACTCGGCGCTGCCGCTGCCGGTGTTCATCAAGTCCGTGACGAAGTCCGTGCACCGCGTGCGTGGCACCTCGGTGTTCCTGTCGGGATCGGCGGACGTCGTGCCGCCCGCGCTGCTGCACAACCTCAAGCACAACCAGGTGCTGCACGAGCGCGTGCTGATCCTGCACGTGAAGGTCGAGGAAGTGCCGCATGTTCCGAACGAAAAGCGGGTCGAGATCCACGATGCGGGCGCAGGCTTCTACCGCGTGATCCTGCACTACGGCTTCATGCAGGAGGTCGACATCCCGCGCGACCTTGCCGGCATCAAGACGTGCGGCGAGCCGTTCAACATGATGAGCACGAGCTTCTTCCTCGGGCGGCAGAAGCTCATCCCGTCGAAGAAGGTGCCGGGCATGAGCTTGTGGCGCGAGAAATTGTTCGCCTGGATGCTCAAGAGCTCGGAGAGCGCGATGGAGTTCTTCAAGCTCCCGACGAACCGCGTGGTCGAGCTCGGCAGCCAGCTGCAGATCTGAGCCGCTCCCTGCATAAGCTGACCTTATCGAAGATTCCAGCGCTTTGGTTGGCGCGCTTCCGATTTGGAGGCGTAGCCGCCGCTCCGTTGCGAGGGTGGCGAAAGGACAGCTTGTGGATGAATTCAGTGCGTGGGAGGCGGATCTGGGTGTGCTCGGGACCGGCCGGATGGGGTCGCGCATTGCCGCGATGTTCGCGCGCGCGGGAAAGCGCGTGGTGCTCCGGTCGCGCGATTCGAACGTTCGGCAGAGATCGTCGACAAGCTCCAGATCCCGACGCTTCGCGCGGGCTGCAATTCCGATGCTCTTTCGGCCCGCGCAGTCCTGCCGGCCGTGTTCATCCGCGACGGTCTGTTCGACCTGCTCGACCGCAAATGCTCGCTTCTGACGGTCCTACCCTCGGATGAACTGGCGGCTGCTGACGCAGGCAGCGACGCGAGCCGCCTAGCTGGCGAGGCGCTTGGCGCCGAGGCCGATGACCATCTGGTTCGCGCGGTCGTAAGCCAAGGGCCGCCCAAACAGATACCCCTGGATGATGTCGCAGCCGAGCT
Source organism: Sphingomicrobium sp. (assembly GCA_035555035.1). Lineage (GTDB taxonomy): Bacteria > Pseudomonadota > Alphaproteobacteria > Sphingomonadales > Sphingomonadaceae > Sphingomicrobium. The sequence goes on along the minus strand of DATMHG010000003.1, from coordinate 5,051 downwards.
CGCGCATGCGCTCGAAATCTTCGGCGGTCTCGACACCCTCTGCGGTTACCGACATGCGGAAGCTCTTGGCGAGCTGAACGATCGACTGGATGATGGCGACATTTTCGGGCCGCGAGCCCGCCTCGCGAACGAAACTGCCGTCGATCTTCAATTTGTGGAAGATCGCCTTGTTCAAATAGCCGATCGACGAATAGCCGGTGCCGAAATCGTCAAGCGCGATTCCGACGCCGAGCCCGCGCAAGCGTTTGAGCACGTCAAGCGTCGAGCCGTTGTCGCCGAGGAACACACCTTCGGTCACCTCGAGCTCGATGCGGTTGCCGGCGAGCTTGTAGCGGCCAAGCGCTTCGCTGACGACGTTCGGCAAAGCCGGAAGGATCTGCTTGGGGCTGACGTTGAGGGCGACGGTGATCGGCTCCGGCCAGGAGGCCGCGGCGCGGCAAGCTTCGTCGATGACCCATTCGCCGATCGTGGGCATCAGCCCGCTTTCCTCGGCGACGGAAATGAAGACGTTCGGCGGGACGTTGCCGCGCTGCGGATGATTCCAGCGGATCAGAGCCTCGAAGCCGGTGAGCTTCTGCGTCTTGGCATTGATGAGCGGCTGGAAGACGAGGTGGAACTGCTTGCCGGCAATCGCCGAGCGCAGGTCGCTCTCGAGGCGGACGCGATCCTCCTGTTCCGACTGGAGCTCAGACGAGAAATAGCGAGCCACGCCGCGGCCGGCGTCCTTGGCCTGATAGAGCGCAAGGTCGGCCTTGAGGATCAGGTCGTCGACGGTCGCGCCGTCGATCGGCCCGAAAGCGCAGCCGATGGACACGCCGATGCGAATCTCGGTCTGGTCGATCATGTAAGGCTCCTTGATCGACTTGATGATCCGGTCGGCAAGGATCTCCACGAGCTTGCGGCTCTGCGCGTCGGGGACGACGATGGCGAATTCGTCGCCACCCATGCGGCCCACATGGCCGTCGGCGCCAACTTCGTCGACCAGGCGCTTGGCAACTGCTCGCAGCACCGCGTCGCCTTTCGGGTGTCCGAAGGTGTCGTTGACCGGTTTGAAGCCGTCGAGGTCGAGGAACATGATCGCGCACGGCACATTGCCCGTCGTCGCCTGGCGCAGCGCCTCACCGAGCAGCTGGCGGACGCGGCCGCGGTTCGGGAGACCCGACAGGACGTCGACGTTGGCGAGATGGGTCAGCCGCTCCTGCGTCTGGCGGATTTCGGTGATGTCGGAACCGACGCCGCGGAACCCTTCGAAGCGGCCCGCGGTGTCGATGATCGGGTCGCCGGCCATCGAAATCCAGCGCGTTCCGCGCGGAGTCTTGAGCTCCATCTCGAGCGAATTGAACGGCTGCTTCTCGAGCAGCACCCGGCCAAGCTCGGCATGGCCGCCGAGAAGCGCCGCGAGCGAGTGGCCGAGCAGCTGTGCGCCGGGACGGCCGAGCAAAGCGCTCATGCGCGAGCTGATGTAGGTGACGCGGTTCTCGCTATCGATGGACCACAGCCAGCCGACGCCGCGCTGCTCATATTCCTGGAGAAGCAGGCTCGCGCTTTCGCTTTGGCCGCCGATGTCGGCGTTCATTTTGAGCTGGTGAAAGGCCCAACGCGCGACCGTGAGCACGCCGAAGCCGCCGACGCCGAGCGTGAAAAGGATCGAGACCATGTGCTGGAACGGCACGCTGTGACGTTCGACGAGGAGAGCGCCGCCGACCCCAACGGTGAAGGCGATCATCCAGGCGGTGACGCACGGCGGAACGACGACGAGGCCGAGCGCGGCGATTCCGAGGCCCGCCATGATCGAAGCCGAAATGACCTGGCCGTCCGGGCTCATGTGCGGGAAAAGGTAGAGCGGCAGGCTGAGCCAGACGACGGCACGAACGGCGACCTCGGCGACCATGGTCCACATGGGCACGCGATGCCCTCCGCGGCCGACGCATTTGATCGACTGGATGCGCGCCCACTGCATCGCACCGAGGTTCACGACGGCGATCGCGACGAGCCAGGGAACGAGCCAGGTGACGGGCTGGCCCCAGAAGTTGGGGATCATCATTAGCGCAGCGATAATATTTGCAAATGCGAAGAAGGGCGCGAGCTGCGCGCGCGAAATGAGCTGGACATCCCGCAGCGGGGACGTTTCCGCCTCTGCGGTGCCGGCCGCGAGGCCCGCTGATTCACCGCCCGGAAGTCGGGCCGAAATCAAGCGCTTATACCGATCTGGAGCTTCGTACATCCGCCCGCCGTTCCGACTTCGCTTGTGCGGGTTAGACAAAGAGAGTTGAAGCGCGGTTAAGGTCTGGCGTTATTTTGTGAGGCTCGGGGGGCGTGAAACCGCGCTTCAGGCGCTCGCAATGCCCGCCGCTGGCCTCTATATCCCGGCCGATGGCGACCGACAGCGCGACCCTCGACAGGCGTCAAACGGTGCGGCGGCGGGCGCCGGCTCCCGACGCGCCGGAGATCGCCTCGCCTGCGGCGCCCATCGCGCGCGGAATGGGGCTCGACCAGCCCTTCTTCGACGACAAGAACCGCGCCTTCTGGATCCTCCAGACGATCGGCTGGAGCGGCTATTTCTTCTTAAGAACGCTGTCGGGCATCGCCAACAATCTGGGCTGGATGCTGCTCGTCCACACTTTGCTGCTGACGGCGACCGGCTATTCGCTCACCTTGCTGATGGCGTCGCTATTCCGCCGCCTCATCAAGATGAAGCCGATCTGGACCCTCGTCCTCTCGCTTGCCGCGGTGGCGATCGCGTCGATGACCTTCTCGGTGATCGAGACGTGGAGCGTCTCGACCTTCCTCAAGCCCAACATGAAGCCGGTCGGCGTCGAATATCTCGGCGCGATCCTACTCAATTTCTCGCTGCTCGCCGCCTGGACGGCGCTCTATTACGGGATCAACTACTTCCTTCTGCTCGAAGACCAGATCGACCAGCGCGAGCGGCTCGAAAGCCAGGCGTCGAGCGCGCAGCTGGCGATGCTGCGCTACCAGCTCAACCCGCACTTCCTGTTCAATACGTTGAACTCGATCTCGACCCTGGTACTCTTGAAGCAGACCGAGCGGGCCAATGCGATGCTCGCGCGGCTCTCCTCGTTCCTCCGTTACACGCTGGTTAATGAACCGACGGCGAAGGTGACGCTCGCACAAGAAGTCGAGACTCTGAAACTCTACCTCGAGATCGAGAAGATGCGGTTCGAGGACCGCCTGCGGCCCCACTTCCGCATCGAATCCGACACGATCGGGGCGCGGCTCCCTTCGCTGCTGCTGCAGCCCTTGATCGAGAATGCGATCAAATATGCGGTGACCCCGAGCGAGAATGGCGCCGACATCTGGATCACGGCGATGCGCGAGGGCCAGGCGGTACGCATCGAGGTCGCCGATAACGGCGACGGAGACGGGGGGGACCTCGCCGCCAGTCCCTCGACCGGCGTCGGCCTGGCGAACATTCGCGACCGGCTGTCGCAGGCCTATGGCGCCGCGAACCGTTTCGAGACGAGAAAGAACGAGCGCGGAGGCTTCAGCGTTATCTTGGAAATTCCTTACGAAACCGGAGAAACTGCCTGATGACCATCCGGACCATCCTGGTCGATGACGAACCGCTCGCAACGCAGGGCCTTCAGCTGAGACTGCAGGCCTTCGACGATGTCGAGGTGGTCGCCGCCGCCGCCAACGGACGCGAGGCGATCCGGCAGATCAAGACCCACAAGCCCGACCTCGTCTTCCTCGATATCCAGATGCCGGGATTCGACGGTTTCTCGGTGATCCAGGGGCTGATGGACGTCGAGCCGCCATTGTTCGTGTTCGTCACCGCCTACGGCGAGCATGCGCTCAGGGCATTCGATGCGCAGGCGGTCGATTATCTCATGAAACCGGTCGACGAGGATCGGCTCGCCGCGACCATGGACCGAGTCCGCCAGCGCCTCAACGAGAAGCGCAGCGCCGAGGAATCGGAACGCCTGAAGGAAGCGCTCGCCGAGCACGCGCCGGAGGCCGCCGAAGAGCTTGCCGATGCGACGCCCGACGCCCATGCGGCCAGCCGCTACGAGAAGATGATCAACATCAAGGACCAGGGGCAGATCTTCCGCGTCGACGTCGACACGATCGAGCGGATCGATGCCGCCGGCGACTACATGTGCATCCAGACCGGGGACAACACTTTGATCCTGCGCGAGACGATGAAGGACCTCGAGAAGCGGCTCGATCCCCGGAGATTCCAGCGGGTGCACCGCTCGACCATCGTCAACCTCGATCTCGTCCGGCAGGTAAAGCCGCACACCAACGGCGAATGCTTCCTCGTGCTGGACTCAGGCGCGCAGGTGAAAGTGTCGCGAAGCTACCGCGACGTGGTCGCACGATTCGTGCACTAGGATCAAAGACTGATCGCGAGCGCGAAATAGGCGATGTTGTCGCTCGTGTCGGGACCGCCGCGCACGAAGCCATGCTGGTTCATGTATCCGCCCTCGAGCGTCAGACGCTTTGCCAGCGGACCCGAGAGCGACACCAGATTGCGCATTCGGTCAACGCCGGTCCGCGCCTGGAAGCTCATTTTGTTCAAGTTGACGAACGTCTCGTTGCTGAGATTGAGCACGACCTTGCCCGCGAGCGGCATCGACCATTTGGCGTAAGGTCGAAGGCGCCAGCCGGTGCCGTCCTTGCCCTCGCGCCAGCGCTGCTCCGCTCGCATCCGGACACTGAGCTTGCCGGGGCCGAGCCTCGCGACATTGTCGAACGTGACCTGCTCGCGTGCGCGGTGCTCCATCACGGTGAAGTGACCCGCCGAATATTGCGGATCGTGCGTGTAGCCGGCCCACAATGCCACGGTCTTGCTCAGGCCGTAGCCGAGCAAAGTGTTGGATTCGATCTCGTACAGGCCGTTTCGATTGTTGCTCAAGCGCGCGGTCAGCTCTTCCGACATTCGCCAACGATCCGACAGCTTCACCGTCGCCGAAGCGGTCGTCCAGAGCTGATCGTCCGACTTCGCGGCCGACGCCGCGGTGGGCATGGATGCCGCGACAAGCACTACCAGACGCAATGTTCTCGACAGTTTCATTGAGGTCTCCGGC
>DATMHG010000002.1:0-4974 GCA_035555035.1 Sphingomicrobium sp. | reverse complement strand
GCGAGGGGCGGCACCTCGACGCGAACGCGTGAGCCCTTCCGCCGCTTGACCGAAGTCAAGTTCGCCGCCGGGAAAGCTGCGGTTCAGAATCGCACAATAGTTTCGCGCTCCTCGCAAACTGGAGGAGTTTGATGAAGAAGCTTCACAAAGTCGCTCTGGCCGCAGTTGCGGCGGCGCTTGCCGGAACCGCGATCGCGGCTAGTCCCCCGACCCACATCATGAACGTGCCGCTCCCTGACGGCTCGGTCGCTCGCGTCCAATATGTGGGCGACGTCGCCCCCAAGGTGACGGTCGATCCGGCGCCTTTGGCTCTCGGTTTCTGGACGAGCGGACTGATGTCCTCGTTCGCCAGCTTCGACCGGATGATGCAGCAAATGGACCGTGAGACCCAGGCGATGATGCGGCATGTCCAGCAGGCGCAGATCGGCCGCGGTGTTCCGGGGATGAACGTCGCTTCCTACGGCAATATGCCCGCAGGTGCGGACAGCGTCAGCATCGTGTCGGTCAGCAACGGCGGCGCGACGTGCACGCGCAGGACAGAGATCGTGTCCCAAGGAGCGGGCAAGCCGCCGAAGGTGACCAGCAGCGTGAGTGGTCAATGCGGCGCTTCGACTCAGCCGCGGGCGGCTGCTCCGGTCGCGCCAAGACTCGATCATAGCTGATCGGCGCAGTTGATCGTTGGGGCGGCGCGGGCCGCCGCCGCGCACGGATAATAAGGCTTCATTCAGACGTTGCCCCGTATATGCTTGCGCCATAGCGGCGTCAGTTCGCCTGAAGGGCGCTTGCCGCCGCGGCAGCTATCCCTTTGAATGGAGTGCAATTCGGCCGTGCCGAGACGCATCAAGGACTTCATCGACATCAGCGAATATACGTCGCTCGAGGATCTGATCCGATACCTCGAGACGATCAGGGACAATCTGCCCGCAGAGCATGAAGCCGAACTCAAGATCCGCGGCGACGATGTGTTCGGACGGCGCCTGACGATCACCTACTTCCGCGAGCAGACTCCGGACGAAGCGGAGCTCGAAGCCAAATATTCGAATGGCGAGGAAGACCGCGCGATCGAGGAGCTGCGGCACAAGCTCGACGAGGTGCCGTTCAGCTATAGCCGGGAAAAGTCCGCTCCGCCGCCGCCCGGCAACTAGGCAGCCGGGCTATGCCGGCGGTCCGGCACGGAATCGCTCGACTAGGCGGTTGTTCTGCCAAAGTTCGAAGCTGCCGGTCTGAGCGCGGGCGCGCGCTTCGTCGAGCGCGTGTTCGTCGCCCGAAGCCTCGATCCATTCCGCGTTGGTGATCTTGGCGGCCTCGTCGAGCCGGTAGAGCCGATAGTTTGGCAATAATCTCGCGCCCCCGTTTCGCAATTTGGCGACTATCACGATGTGCCCGCCGAGAAATTCACCTGCGTTACAGCAGGAGTGAAGCTTTCGCTTTGTAATCAAAAGCTTTTTGAAATGGTACGGAGGTGTAACCTAGGTTAACCGCAATCCCGACGAGCCGTTGCACAAAGCCCACGTGATCAGCGTACACCTCAAGAAGTTGCGTAAGCGTACCGACATCAGCTCGGAGGAAGAGCGCGCAATTCGTAACGCCGTCGCGGAAACGCGCAGGCTTCCTGCCGACGAAGTGGTCATCCGCACCGGCGAGGAACTCAATTTAAGCCTGATGCTGCTCGACGGCTGGATGGCGCGAGCGAAGGATCTGCAAAGCGGTGAGCGGCAGATGACCGAGCTGCACATCGCCGGCGACTTCCCGGATCTCCATGGCTTCACGCTCAAGCGCCTCGATCACGATCTCCTGAGCCTCACGGAATGCAGGGTCGCCGTCGTTCCGCACGATCGGCTCAAGGAACTGACCGAGCGCTATCCGCATCTTGCCCGGGTCTATTGGGACGCGACCAATGTCGATGCGGCGATCCATCGCGAGTGGGCGCTCTCGCTCGGGCAGCGCTCGGCGATCTCGCGCATGGCGCATCTCTTCTGCGAAATTTACGTGAGGCTGGATGTCGTGGGGCGCGCGAGCGCCGACGCATGCGAGCTGCCGCTCACGCAGCGCGAGTTGTCCGAATGCCTCGGCCTGACCGTGGTCCACGCGAACCGGACGCTGCAGGAGCTGCGCCGTCGCGGCCTGGTCGAACTGGAGAATCGCCGTCTGACGATCCTCGACCGCCGCGGGCTCGAGGGTGTCGCCGAGTTCGATCCCGCCTATCTCTACCTTGAGCGCCGTTCGCTCTAGCCGACGTTGTCCTCGACCCAGTCGGCGTAGCTGTGCAGGATCTTATCAATCGGCCAAGTCGTGATGCACGGCACTTCGTAGCTGTGCAGGGCGGCCATGCGGGTGATCAGCGCGTCCGCCTCGATAAGCGAGGTCTTGAGGATCGCCGCGACTTCGTCGCTGGTCTCGACCGCGCCTTGCCAGCGGTAGATCGAGCGGACCGGCCCGAGGATGTTGATGCAGGCGGCGAGGCGCTCCTCGATGACCGTGCGCCCGATGCGCTCCGCCTCCTCGGCGCTCGCGAACAGCACGTAGACGGAAACGACGCTCATCCGTCGCGGCGTCCGAGCTCGTGCGCGCCCCAGACCGTGGCCGCGACGAGCAAGGTCCCCGTCGCCTGGTGAAGCACCGCGAGCCAGATTGCGATTCCGGAGAGCACCGTCAGGATGCCGAGGATGACCTGCGTCCCGAACGCCGAGTGGATCGCGATCGACGCCGCCCTGGCGCCTTCGGCCTTGCGGACCTTGCGCGCGAAGACCACCAGCACCGCGACCACGACCCACGCCCACCAGCGGTGCATGAAATGCAGCAGGAACGGGTCGTGGGTCATGGCGAACAAGGCGCCGCGCGACCAATCGATGCCCTCGGGGACGAAATGGCCGTTCATGTCCGGCCAGCTGTTCGAGACGTAGCCGGCGCGGAAGCCTGCGACCCAGGCGCCGACCATCAACTGGATGAAGAGAACGGTGAGTGCGAATGCTCCCCAGCCGGTGAGCCGCGCGTGGCGCACCTTCGGATTTTTGTCGAGCCGGCGCAGATCGAGCGCGGTCCAGATCAGCGCCGAGAAGAGGAACAGCGCGAACAACAAATGGGCCGAGAGACGGTAGGGGCTGACCTCCGTGCGGCCCTCGAGACCGGACATGACCATGAACCAGCCCACAGCGCCCTGCGCTCCGCCGAGGACGAACAGCGCGGCGAGGCGCCAGCCAAACCCTTTCGGAATGGCGCGCTTCACCGCGAACCAGCCGACGCCCAGGAAGAAAACGACCCCGATGATTCGGCCGAGCAGGCGGTGGACCCATTCCCAGAAGAAGATGAACTTGAACCCGGCGAGCGTCATTCCGGCGGGTCCGGCGACCTCCCGGTACTGCGGCGTCTGCTTGTAGAGATCGAAGAGGTGCGCCCAGTCGGCGTGGCTGAGCGGCGGGACGGCGCCCGTAACGACATTCCATTGGGTGATGGAGAGGCCGCTTTCGGTCAGTCGCGTGATGCCGCCGATGACGACCATCGCGAAGACCAGCGCAGCGACGATGAGCAGCAGGTTGGACAGGGCGCGCAGGTGCGGCCGGGATTCGGCGCGGACGGGCGCGTTGGAGGCGAGTGCGGAGTCCATGAGGCAGGCGGCTATTCGCGTGCGGCGGTCCGCCGGGCAAGTCCCGAAATCGCCGATGATATATTGTAACTCCAACTGCGCTACTCTATATCGCGTCGGCAATGCCACAGTCGCGAAAGATCGGCCGGCTGGACCGGATCGCCATGGGCCTGTCCGGACTGTGCCTGGTCCATTGCGTCGCGACGGCGATCCTGCTTGGCCTGCTCGCGACCGCGGGAGGAATTCTCGGCAAACCGATCGTCCACGAAGTCGGCCTGACGCTGGCGATGATCCTCGGCGCGATCGCGCTTGGCCGCGGAGCTCGCGAGCACGGCTTCGTGCTTCCGGCTGCGGTCGGCTTCACCGGGCTTTGCGTGATGGCTTACGCGCTGACGCTGCACGAGACCGGCCTGGAGCCCGTCTATACCGTCGCCGGAGTCATGATCCTGGCGCTCGGACACCGGCTCAACGTCATGGCCGCCGAGCATAGCTTCTGATCGCTTGCTGCTACCCACGCACAGGATTAACGGTTTCATGTTCATGGCCCGCCACGATCACAAGGTCCACGAGGGCGCGGCGCTGACCAGGGCCGCGCGCGAGCAGCTCACCCGCGAGGGCGAGCAATGGACCGACATGCGAGCGGCCGTGTTCGAAACCCTCGCCGGCTTCGACAAGCCTGCCAGCGCCTACGACATTGCCGAGGCGGTCTCCAGGACGCAGGGGCGCCGGGTCGCAGCGAACAGCGTCTACCGGATCCTCGACCTGTTCGTGAACGCCAATCTCGCTCGCCGGGTCGAGAGCGCCAACGCCTATGTCGCGAACGCGCATCCCGAGTGCCTCCACGACTGCATCTTCCTGATCTGCGATCAATGCGGACAGACGGTGCATATCGACGACGACCGCCTCACGGACGGTGTTCGCGAGGCAGCGAAGAGCGCCGGCTTCTCCGCGCCGCGACCGGTGATCGAGGTCCGCGGCAAATGCGCGGATTGCGATTGAAGGCGCTGAGCAATTGGTGAGGAATCGCTGAAAACCGCCTCATGTTGGTGACAGCGCGACCGGTTCGGGATAAGTCCGCGCTCCGATGAGTGACCGTCCCGTAACGCCTCTGCTCGACACGGTTGAGTTCCCCACGGACATCCGAAAGCTGGGCAAGGATCAGCTGCCGCAGCTCGCCGATGAGCTTCGGCAGGAGACGATTTCGGCAGTTTCGGTGACTGGCGGGCATTTGGGCGCGGGGCTGGGCGTGATCGAGCTCACGGTTGCGATCCACTATGTGTTCGACACGCCCAACGACAAGTTGATCTGGGACGTTGGCCACCAGGCCTATCCGCATAAGATCGTCACCGGCCGGCGCGACCGTATCCGCACCTTGCGGCAGGGCGAGGGTC
>DATMHG010000001.1:0-7494 GCA_035555035.1 Sphingomicrobium sp. | reverse complement strand
GGGCCGCCCCGCCCCGTAGACCACCAGCTTCACCTTCCGGCCGGGCACCAGCCTGCTGTTCGGCGTGAGGCCATTCAAGGTCAGGAAACGATCGAGCTTGAAGTCGCGGTAGGCCATTCCTTCTGCCAGCGACTGAACCGTATCGCCAGGACCGACGGTAACCACATGGATGATCCGCGGACGGATCGCCGCCGCCTCTTCCGGTGAGATCCTGCGCAGCGAGTTGATCATCGGCAGGAACGGGCCAACACCATATCCTGCGGGCGTCAGCATCGCGAAATAATAGACCCGCTGAGCGTCCCATTTGTACGCGGCCACACTGACGTCCAATACCCCTGACGAGGTGTTGACACGTGCGGTCGTGATCGCCGCCTGCATGCCATTGATGACCGTGTGCTGCGCCGGCGGAACGGCGAAGTTGATGCGGCCTCCGGTGAGCGAGCCAATCACCTCTATGATCGCTTGGTCGAGTGCTCCAGTGAACCGCCCGCCGCGGAACTGCGCCTTGCCCGCGCCACCGGAGATCGTCACGGCGTCCGTCCCGTTCGACATCAGATAGCCCTGCGGGACGCTGAACTGGATGCGAAGGTCGGGATGGGTGAAGGTCGGGCCGTCGATCACGCCCTGCGCGGGGTCATCGTCGACGTAAACGCCTTCGAGCTGCGACAGGAAGACATCGCGATTGCGCAATCCCTTGCCGAGACGGCCGGTCGCCTGCGCCTCCTGAAGTGCACGCTGCATCCGGTTCTCGCTCAACGGGTGCGTGCTTGCCCATTCGGGAGTCTGGCGGTTGGTTCGTCCCTGCACGCGAGTCTGCAGTGCCGTTTCGCGACTGAGGGCGGCAAGCAGCTCCGGTCCTCCGATCGGATCGTAGCCGGCAGCAATCAGATAGCGCAGGCTCAGCGCGTCGGCCTGATATTCCTGCTCACGCGAGAAGCTGAGCGTGTCCAGCACCGCGCGCGCGCGAAATATGTTGTAGCTGTCGCCGAAAATCGCCCCGAAGATCTGCCCCAGGATTCCGCCGGAGTTCTGCTGCTCATAGGCTTCGCGGATGTGCGCATGATTGGCGGCGACGTGGCCGACTTCGTGGCCGAGCGCGAAGGCGAGCTCGGACTCGTCGTCCATCAACGTCATCAGCTGGCGGGTGGCGTAGACGTAGCCGCCCGGCACCGAGAAGGCGTTCTCGACCGCCGAGTTGAGCAACGTGAAGTGTAGAGCCTGGCCTGGGTTGGCGATCCCAGACACGGCACCAACCCGGCGTCCCACCTGCGCCACATAGGCGGCTCGAGGTCCGGTCTCCGCGCCGCCCAGCTCCTGCACGAGCGGCGCATGCTCGCGCTGCGCTTCCGCAACATCGCGCGGATCGAGATAGCGCAGCTGCTGCGCTGCCGCTGGAGTCAGCGCGAGGACGGCTGCGGCAAGCAGGAAGCTCTTACGCATCGGCAACTCTCCGTTCCTTGCCGCTAATGAAGCGCGCCGAATTTGAACGGAAAATGACTAAGGCGCGTTCCTTGCATCAGCCGATGGCGAGGAACTTGGAGCGCCGCTGTGCTCGCAACTCAGCGGGACCAAGGTTCGAGCAGCCGTCGAGCTCCTCGAGGATAGCGCCCTTGAGGGCCCCGATCGCTGCGTCGGGATCCCGCTGAGCGCCCCCAAGCGGCTCCTGAACGATCCGATCGACCACCCCCAGTGCCTGCTGGTCCTGCGCGGTGATCTTCATAGCTTCGGCCGCTTCGGGCGCCTTGTCGGCGGTGCGCCACAGGATCGACGCGCAGCCTTCGGGCGAAATGACCGAATAGACCGCATGCTCGAACATCAGCACGCGGTTGGCGGTTGCGATGGCGACCGCGCCGCCGGAACCGCCCTCGCCCACGATGACGGCGATGATCGGGACGCCGAGCGTCAGGCATTCCTCGGTCGAGCGAGCGATCGCCTCCGCCTGCCCCCGCTCCTCGGCCTCGACACCCGGAAATGCGCCCGGAGTATCCACGAAGGTGACCACGGGGATTCCAAACTGGTCGGCCAGCTTCATGACCCGGATGGCTTTGCGATAGCCCTCCGGCTTGGCCATTCCGAAATTGTGCTTCAGGCGCGAGGCTGTGTCGTCGCCCTTCTCGTGGCCGATCAGCATCACTCGCCGGCCGTCGATCCGCGCCAGCCCGCCGATGATTGCCGGATCGTCGGCAAAGGCGCGGTCGCCGGCGAGCGGCAGGAAGTCGTCGGCCATACCCGCGACATAGTCCTTGAAGTGGGGCCGCTCGGGGTGCCGTGCGACCTGCGCCTTCTGCCACGGCGTCAGCTTCGCGTAAGTGTCGCGAAGCAGCTTGTTCGACTTGGCCTCGAGCCGGCCGACCTCGGCATCGATGTCGATCTCGTCCGAGCTGTTCGCCGTCTCACGCAGCTCCGCCACGCGGGTCTCGAGCTCGGCGATCGGCTTTTCGAAGTCGAGATACGTCAGCATTGGTTCGGCGCGCCTAGGCGGAACGCCCGCGTGTCGCAAGCGGATGGCGGCTGTTCACCAGTTCCACCAGCCGCGCGCTGTCGACGTGCGTGTAGATCTGCGTCGTCGCGATGTCGGCATGGCCAAGCAGCGACTGGAGCACGCGCAGGTCCGCTCCGCCGGAGAGCAAATGCGTAGCGAAGGCGTGCCGCAGCACGTGCGGACTGACCTGCTCGGGCGCGATCCCCGCGTCTGCAGCCATGGTCCGCACGATTTGGAACAGGCGCACGCGGCTCATGTGCTTGCTTCCGCCCGGGAACAGCCAGAGCACGCCCGGTGGCGCGACTTCGAGCCATTTGCGCACCGCACTGTCCGCGCGCGACGAGATCGGCACAAGCCGTTCCTTGCTCCCCTTGCCCCGCAGGATCAGGAAGGCTTGACCTGGCCGCACTGCACCCCGCGGGAGGCTCACGAGTTCGCTGGCCCGAAGCCCCGATCCGTACAGCAGCTCGAGCAAGGCGAGATTGCGGAGCGCGGTCGCTTCGCCGCTCGCCGCGCGGTCCTCAGCCGCCTCGAACATCCGGTTGATCTCACTTTCGTCGAGGATACGCGGCAACGGTCGCTCAAAGCGGGGACGCGGAAGCGCTTCCGAGGGATCGTCACGGCGCAGTCCTTCGTCGACCAGAAAGGCATAAAACCGCCGCAGCGCCGCAGAGCGCCTGGCCACGGTCGACGGCGCGAGCTCGGCCCAATGGGCACCCAGCCCCGACAGCTCGTCCGCACCGGCCGAGCCCAGCGAACCCGGCACCCCTTCCGAAGCACGTTCCAGATCGTTGCGATAGGCCGCCAGCGTATGCCGCGAAGCGCCGGCCTCCGCCGCCATCATGTCGAGGAACTGGTCGACGAGCGCCGCGTCCTCCGGGCTCACGTCCGCGAGCTCTCCGTAAATGTCACGTCCGTGACAGGGCCTCGGCGGCGATCATGCGCGCGGTGAAGTCCTGCCCGGTGCGCGTGAGATCGGTGATCGCGTGAAACAAGTGCGCCGCCGGCAGCTGCTCGACCTGGGCCGTCTGAAAGCCAGTGCCCGTCATCACCAACACCGTTCCCGCCTGTCCGCGTCCGGCCGCGGCGTCGATCATCTTGGTCCAGCTCGACTGCCAGCCGAGGCCGAGGCCATACCTCCGGTTGAGCGAATTGGCCGCGTTCGCGTCGATGCGGCCAAGACCGGCCAGGCCCGCGACCAGGAACGCGCTGCGCAGCTTGCCCGGGCTCTTGTCGCGCCCGATGAAGGCGTTGAGCCTGCTCGTGCCGACGCTCGCGACGTCCGGCGCGGCAAGCGCGAGCATCGCCCAGCAGCGGTCGGAATCCTCATTGTCCATTCGCGCAACCGCGTTGCTCCAGCGGCCCACCGCCTTGTCGTATCCAGCCGCCAGCATCGCCGAAATCAGCTCCGGCGCGTCCTTGGCGAGCTTCGCGTCCGGCTCGACCAAAGTAGCGGCGCGCGCAACAAGGGCTCTGGCCGCCTCTTTATCGAGACCATCCTTGCCCATCGCGAGCAGCTTGCGGATCGCCGCCATTCGCGTGTCCAGGTCTTTGCCGACGAAGGCCTGTCGGACCTGCCACGAGTCGGTGGTCGAAAGCTCGTCCGGATCCGTCGAATCGTAGATCGCCGAATAGAGATCCAACAGCGACTGCGACGAAAAGACGCCGAGACCCGTCGCAATCAGGGCGGAATTGAGCCTCTGCTGAGGGGTCAAAAGCGGCGCGCGGGCCTGGAACGCCCGAAGCTGGGTCGAAGCGGAATTAAGCAAACGGTCCGGCGGGACCATCCCCGTCGCTGTCGCCAGGCCGAAACGCCAGGCGGTAAGGTTGTCGACCGGGTCCCACTCGATCGTCGTCGCGCGGCCGCTTCCACCGGCGCTGACGACTTTCGCTGCAAGCTCGAGGTCAATGCCCCCGATCCGTCCACGGCGCCGGGCATCGTCGATCTGCGCTGCGGCGAGCTCCGGCTCGCCCGCCAGCGAGGAGCACATCGCACGGACCAGCGCGAGGATGTTCGTGTCGTACTTGGAAATGCCGTCCTCGAGCGGGCACAAGGCGGCGGCGTCGCCGTCGGCAAGGGCGCTCTGGACTGCGACCTGCACCATCTTCGGCGTGAACCGGTCGACATCGACCGCGGACACCAGCATGCGCGCGCCGTCCGCCTCCCCCATGCGAAGCAGAAGCCAGGCGCGCTCGGCAACCCAATCGATCGGATTCACGGCCGCCGGCGCGGGAGCTTTGGCGAGAAGCGCATCTCTGAGCGCGATATGCGCCCATCGCGAGGCGATCGGCACATCCATCGAGCGCATCAGGCTGGACAGGAACGCGCCGCTCGCCGTCCCCCACGGATTGGCGCCGAGCCCCAGCTCTTCGGGGTTGAGCTGGCCGACGTTATGAGGGTCGCGCCGTGCCCAGCCGGGATATTCCTGCTGTGGACCCGGAGACGGCAGGTTGAGGTTCGAGACCTGCTCGACCGCGCTTTCGTCGCTGCCGCTGGTTTCAGTGACGCCGCCTTCGTCCGGGGTCGAGCTCGCCTGCGGCGCGGTGTCGATGGGCGGGCTCCCGGCCGGCGCCGGGGCAGGCTGAGTCTGGGCAACCTCCTGCGCGAGCGCCGGCAGTGCGATCGCCAGGGCCGCGCCTGCAATCAGCAGTGGCTTAATGCGCATTTCCGCCCGAAGGGCTCGGCTGCGGCACCTCGACTTCGATGGTCTTCGTCGGCTGTTGCTTGGGAACGGTCGAAAGGAGCATGAGCGCGCCGATGATGATGACGAGGACGATGATCAGAACGACGATGCGGGGCATGGCTTTCCGTGTGCGGTCAAGTGTCGAGAGGGGCTTTTGGCGTCCTTGAAAGCCGCTGTATAGCCCTGTCGAGATATGGATTTAGCCGACCGCCTTGATCGGCCCATCGTCCTTGTCGGGCTGATGGGAGTAGGAAAGTCGACCGTGGGCCGCCGGCTCGCCAGGCGGCTCGGCCTGCCGTTCGTGGACAGCGATTCGGCCATCGAGGATGCCGCCGGCTATTCCGCCGCCGAGATTTTCGAACGATACGGCGAGCAGGATTTCCGCGACGGGGAACGGCGGCTCGTCGCCAGGCTCGTCGAGGGCGAGATCCGCGTGATCGCGACCGGCGGCGGCGCCTATGTGGACCCGCGTACGCGCGAGCTGCTCAACAATCGCGCCATCACCGTCTGGCTCGACGCCCCAGTCGACATCCTTGCCGATCGTACGTCCCGCCGCGACACCCGTGCCCAACTGCGCCAGGGCGATCCGAAGTCCACGCTTGAGCGCTTATCGGCCGAACGCCGACCATCTTACGAGCAGGCTCATATCCATGTGAAAAGCGGCGACGGCGCGCACAGGGACGTCGTTCAAGCGATCGTCGAGGCGCTCGACAAATATTTGTCGCAGCGCGGCGCCGCTTAGGACGGCGTCGGAATTTCCTCCGGCAGCGGCCGGTCCTCGGCGAACGCGGTTTCCCACCCGGCCTTGAGGTCGCCGGTCGCCGCCTGACGTTCGAGCCGTTCGCAGTCGCGCATCCGGTACTCGCTTTCGACTCGCTCGATTTCATGGCGGCTGATCCCGCTGGCCTTGAGTGCCGCCCTCCCCATCGCCACCGCCCCCTCGAATAGTTCGCGCTCGGCGAACGTGATGTCGAGGCCGTCGAGCTCGATCATGTGCCGGCGGTCGTAGGCGCGCACCATCACGGCAGCCTGCGGGAATGCTTCGAGCACGGCCCGCACCGCATCGCGGCTCAGTTCGCCGCCTTCATTGTCGTTGCAAAAGGCAATGATCTTGGCCGTCTCCGCTCCCGCCGTACGCAGCAGATCGAGCCGCAGTCCGTCGCCGTAATAGACCTTCGTCCCGAACTCGCCGGACAGCTCGATCTGGCTCGGCTTCCGATCGATGATCGTCACGCCGATACGCTTGGCCATCATCATCTGCGCCACCGTCTGGCCGAAGCGGCCGTAGCCGACGACGATGGCGCTCGTCTCAGGCGACAGCTCGGGACCGTCGAGGTCGTTGCGGGGCACATCGCGCCGCTCGAGGAAGTCGATGAAGCGCATGAGGAATGGCGTGGTCACCATCGAGAGCGTGACCACGGCGCTGAAAAGCGACGCCGCGGCTGGGGAGATGAGCATCGCCGCCGTGGCCTGAGCGAACAGCACGAAACCGAATTCGCCCGCCTGACTGAGCAGCAGGCCGAGGCGCATGCTGAGCTTCCAGTTGCAGCCGAACAGTCGTGACAGGCCGCTGATGAGGATCGTCTTGGAGATGATTACGCCCGCTGCCAGGCTGACCACGAGCAGCGGCCGCGCCGCAATCAGCCTCAAATCGAGCAGCATTCCAACCGATAGAAAGAACAAGCCGAGCAGGATCGAGCGGAACGGCTCGACGTCGCTTTCGAGCTCGTGCCGGTACGGCGATTCGGCGAGCACCACGCCGGCGACGAACGCGCCGAGCGCCGTCGACAGGCCGAAGTGGCGCATAAGCGCCGCTGCGCCGATCACCGTGAACAGCCCCGCGACGACGAACAACTCGCGTTCGCGCAGGCGCCCGATCAGCCGGAACAGCGGGTTGAGGATCAGCCGCCCGAACGCGACCAGCCCGACGATCGCCAGGACCGTATAAAGCGCCAAGGTCCAGCCGGTCGGGGCGCTTGGATCGGGAGCAGCTCGCGAGAGCGCCCCGATGATCGTGATCAGCGGGATGATCGACAGGTCCTGGAACAAGAGGATCGAGAAGGCGCGCTCGCCCTGCGGCGTGTTCAGCTCATTGTCGGCGCGCAGCATCGGCAGCACCTGCGCGGTCGAGGACAGGGCCAGCGGCAGCCCGATCGCCAGCGACGCCTCCGGTGAGAAGCCCGGTCCGAAGTAGAGGATGGCCGCAATGGCCAACCCGCACAGCGTCACTTGGGCCAGGCCGAGCCCGAAAATGTCGGTCCGGAGGCGCCAGAGCCGTCTCGGTTGAAGCTCGAGGCCGACGATGAACAGCAGCAGCGCGATGCCGAT